>JBBRUV010000083.1:0-15163 GCA_038247465.1 Cytophagales bacterium | reverse complement strand
GTCGGCAAAGAGTGTCGGCTTAATCGTTGTCCGATTTCAATATGGTCTGTATGTTGATCACTTGTCAAAATGGTTTACTTTTTCGTTTAATTGTCTGCTTGTCGATGGTCGTGTGAGTCGTCCTTTACGCTTGCACCTAACACCTGTATGTACGAAAGTCCTTGCCCATTTCGCGTAAAGTTTCGTCAATATCCGCTATGTCGGTAAGTCGGCTTGGCTAAAACTCGTCTGCAAGCAGGCCAGCCAGACCAACGTTTGCCCCGGCAAGTAAGCCGTTTCGCGCCAAACCCCCAAATCATTTAACGGGCTTCTTACGTGGTCAAACTTTTTGGTGATCTGCCGCGTAAAACCCGGTGATCTGGATACGTTCGTGGCCCGGCAAAGGTTGTATCAGGCGTTTGGTTCAAGAGTTTAAAGAAGGTCGTAGTTTTGGCGAAGCAAGGGGCAGGGGTTTTGGTTTTGTATGCTGAGCAACCTTCCACGTGAGATTAGCTGTGACTTGCCGTTTTATAAGAAAGCCCTGATTATCAATGAGACTACTGTTACTTTTCTTGTTCATCGCGCTGTATTCCGGTGCAGTTTTTGGTCAGACACCCCACCTCACCGGAGCCATAACGATTTCGCTGAAGGAAGGGACGATTTGGGCGAGTTGGGACGTATCAAACCTGCCGCCAATCACCAATTACAGCATCTGGCTGAATACGGGTTTTAACATAGACCGCTTTTCGGATAGCACGGGGACAAACCGGCTCTACGAAAAAAAATTCTACAACGCCGACCAGAGCGAAGAAGCTATGCAATACATTTTCGATGCCGACAGGGGAACGGCGCGGGTCTTGCCGCGTCGGTTTCGGGTGAGTTACATGGGGGCTGCACCGAGTACCTGGCGTTGCAGTTGGTGCGGGAGATGTTGGGCGAGCGGTATTATCAGCAAAAATTAGCCACCTATCACCGGCGTATCGGCAACCGCCGGGATTTTAACCCCCTAAACGTAGTAGCGGTCAGCGAACCCCTGCGCGAGTTGCAACACTACGTTTATGTGCCGCTGGTTTTGACTGCTCTCGAGCGCGAAATAGGGGTGGCACAAGTCTGGAAATGGCTTTCGATGGTGTTAAGAAGTGGGGTGTCCGAAACGGCGTACCGGGCGTTTGAAGAAAAGTACGTTTTGCCCAAAAAAGCAGTAGAATCTGTGCTTAATGCCACAAAATAAGTTATACTGATGAGTATATCAGAAATATCAATAAAAACTATCGCTTAGATTGCCGTAAGTTTGGTTCGCAAAATACTTAAACACGACCAAAAATGGCAAACAACGTAGGTTCCGATACAACCGTGTGGGACGTTAATGACGAAAGCAAAGTCAACACCGTAGGCAAATGCCCGTTTACGAGCGGTGCGCTGAACAAAAGCGCGGGCGGTGGCACCACAAACCGCGACTGGTGGCCTAATCAGTTGAAGCTCAACGTTCTCCGCCAACATTCGTCCTTGTCTAACCCGATGGACGCAGATTTTAACTACGCCGAGGCATTTAAAACGCTCGATCTGGCGGCTGTGAAACAAGACATTTTCGCGCTGATGACCGAATCGCAAAGCTGGTGGCCGGCCGATTATGGTCATTACGGGCCGTTTTTTATCCGAATGGCGTGGCACAGTGCAGGCACCTACCGCATTGGTGATGGCCGGGGTGGCAGTGGTGCCGGTACGTTGCGCTTTGCGCCCCTCAATAGCTGGCCCGACAATACCAACCTCGACAAGGCCCGCCTGCTGTTATGGCCGGTTAAGCAGAAATACGGACAGAAACTCTCGTGGGCCGACCTGATGGTGCTTACCGGCAACTGCGCCCTGGAATCAATGGGATTCAAGACGTTCGGGTTCGGTGGTGGCCGGGCCGATGTTTGGGAGCCGGAAGAAGACGTGTATTGGGGTTCTGAAACCAAGTGGCTCGGCGACGATGTCCGGTATGCGGGCAGCAACGGTCAGCGCCGATTAGAGCAACCCCTGGGAGCGTCGCACATGGGTCTTATCTACGTGAATCCGGAGGGGCCGGGCGGAATGCCTGATCCGTTGGCTGCCGCGTATGACATTCGGGAGACCTTTGGCCGCATGGCCATGAACGACGAAGAAACCGTTGCCCTGATTGCGGGTGGACATACCTTCGGCAAAACGCACGGTGCCGCCGACCCCGGTCAGCACGTTGGTTCTGAACCCGCCGGTTCGGGCATTGAGGAGCAAAGCTTAGGCTGGAAAAACTCATTCAGAACGGGCAGTGGCGCTCACACCATCACCAGCGGCCTCGAAGGAGCCTGGACCACCACGCCGACCAAGTGGGGCAACGAGTACTTCAACAATCTGTTTGGTTTCGATTGGGAACTCATCAAAGGGCCGGGCGGAGCGCATCAGTGGCAACCCAAAAATGGCGGTGGTCTGGGTACTGTGCCGGATGCCCACGATCCGTCAGTAAGACACGCGCCGTTTATGCTGACAACTGACCTCTCGATGAAAGTTGACCCGGCCTACGCGAACGTGTCACGGCGTTTCCACGAAAATCCCGACGAGTTTGCCGATGCCTTTGCCCGCGCCTGGTTTAAGCTGACCCACCGCGACATGGGGCCAATGGAGCGGTATCTCGGTCCCGACGTACCGACCGAAGAGTTGATCTGGCAAGACCCGATCCCGACTGTGACGCATGAATTGATTGACGATCAGGATATTGCGGTTCTGAAAAGCGCGATCCTGGCTTCGGGTCTGTCGGTGTCCCAATTGGTAGCCACAGCCTGGGCTTCGGCCTCCACCTACCGCGATTCTGACAAGCGGGGCGGGGCCAACGGTGGCCGTATTCGGCTGGAACCCCAGAGCCATTGGGATGCCAACAATCCGGCTCAATTGGCTGCCGTACTGAAAAAACTGACCAACATTCAAACCGAGTTTACCAATCAGTCGGGCGGCAAGCAGGTTTCGATGGCCGATTTGATCGTGCTGGGCGGGTGCGCGGGTGTGGAGCAGGCGGCCAAAAACGCCAGTCATGCCGTAACGGTGCCGTTCACGCCGGGCCGCGCCGATTCGTCGCAGGCGCAAACCGACATCAAATCATTTGATGCGCTGGAACCCCGTGCCGACGGATTCCGCAACTACCTGAACGCTGTACACAAGTCGGCGGCTGAGGATATGCTGATTGATAAAGCCCAACTCCTCACGCTGACGATTCCCCAGATGACAGTGCTTGTGGGCGGTATGCGGGTGCTGAATACGAACTTCGATCACTCGCGGCACGGTGTTTTCACCCAACGCCCGGAAGCACTCACCAACGACTATTTCGTGAACCTGCTTGATTTGAAGACCACCTGGCGGGCCACATCAGATGCCCAAAACGTATTTGTGGGCAGCGACCGGGTAACGGGTGAACCCAAGTGGACCGGCACCCGTGTTGACCTGATCTTCGGCTCGAACTCAGAACTTCGGGCGGTTGCCGAAGTCTATGGCTGTAATGACTCGCAGGAGAAATTCGTGCGCGACTTTGTAGCCGCCTGGAGCAAGGTGATGAATCTTGGCCGTTTCGACCTGGCCTGATTGCCGCCCTTTGTGGGCTGATTCAATAAATAAGTACATCGTAACTTTTTGATGAAAGGTGGTCTGGCAACGGGCCACCTTTTGTCGTGTATTGAAATTCGCTTAACTTTTTTTAAGATTCTATGTATCAGCTATTTATCGTAACGTTCTGACCTTTGCCAGCCCTATAAACAGGCTCTCAATCAGAACGGCATGAAGAATCCTATCGCGTTATCAATCGCTTTTTTTCTGCTGTTGACGGTGGCGCAGGCTCAGACCATCAAGCGCGTCGTTGTCAATGAGCGCGACAGCATCAGCGGCTACTATTTAGCCATTGAACCCGCCAGCCACCGTATTGCCAGCGTGTTGGTTTTGTTGCCGGGCTTTGCCGAAAGTGCCGCAGCCGTTTTCCCCGAAACCAAACTCGACAACGTAGCTTACACCAACGATATACTGGTGGTGGCCGTTGGCGCAGGCTCGAAACTGTACGTTGATGCTCAGTTACTGCCTGAACTGAATCTGGTCTTTCAGGATATTGTCAAACGGTATCGGGTGCGCCCCGATCAGTTTGTACTGGGTGGTTTTTCGGCGGGCGGCACTGTTGCACTCCGCTACGCCGAATTATGCAAAGAATCTCCGGCTGACTATCCGATACAGCCCAAAGGCGTATTGACGATAGACTCGCCGATTGACCTGTTTGAGTTGTGGGCCTATTGTGACCGCGAAATTGCCAAGAACTTCGCCGAGGTCGGCGTGTCAGAAGCCCGGTTTGTGCAGCAACTCATGACACGAGAACACGGAACGCCAACCGATCATATTGACGAATACAAAAAACTGACCCCGTTTTACCGCGACCTGACCGAACCCGGAAACGAGCGTCATTTACGCAATACTGCCGTTCGGGTGTATCACGACGTGGATATCAACTGGTACCTCCGGGAGCGCCGACGGAGCGCGTTCGACGCTAATTTTGCGGCCTCGTCTGAGTTCATTAACCGATTATTACTGGTGGGCAACCAGAAAGCGGAGTTCATCCAGTCTGACCGGAAAGGCGTTCGCAGCAACGGCACGAGACACCCGCACTCGTGGTCAATTGTGAACGAAACCGAGTGTATTCGGTGGATAAAGGGCTTATAGCCATTGGCCCTTTTTTATGCCTGCCTGCCCCGCCCAATGAACCATCATCCGCACAGCCGGTTATTCTGGTAATCATCTCCAACTCTGCCCAATGGCTTTTACGTTCCTGACCGCCGAATGGCGCAACCTGATTTTTGCCAACTACGCCATTGACCGCGCCGTGCTGGAACCGCTTGTTCCCTATGGCACCGAATTAGACGATTTCAACGGCGTGTATTACGGCAGTTTGGTCGGGTTTTATTTCCAGAACGTGAAGATGTTCGGGGCGGCAGCCGTGCCACTGCACCGTGAGTTTGAGGAATTTAACCTGCGGTTTTATGTCCGGCGAAAAACCGACACGGGCTGGAAGCGGGGCGTGGTGTTCGTGAAAGAAATTGTGCCGAAAGCCGCTATTACCATCGTTGCCAAGACGTTATACGGCGAACCCTACGCCACGCACCCGATGCGCCACACCTGGAAAACCGAAGGCAATACCCAGCACATCGAATACGAATGGAAAGTGGGGCGCGACTGGAACCACATCCGCGTCCGGGCCGACCGCGCCGGGTTTGCCCTGACACCGGGCAGCGAAGAAGAATTTATCACCGAACATTATTGGGGCTACACCAAACGGGGATCGGGGCAGGTGGGCACGGGCCGAACGTCGGAATACGAAGTTGTGCACCCACAGTGGACTATTTTTCCGGTGCAGGATTACGCCGTTCGCTGCGACGTGCCAACGCTGTATGGCCCGGCCTTCGCGCCGTTTTTCGAGACTCAGCCAGACTCCGTCTTTCTGGCCGACGGGTCAGCAGTTGCCATCAAATCGGGCGCGGTAATTCGGGAAAGTAAGGCTTAAACACACCCTGCCGGTGCGGTTTAAATTTTCAACACCAGTCCAATGCCGTTTGGCGTGGCCTGAATAAGCGCGTCGCGCTGACTATCCCGATTCTTGAAAATCAGGTAATTAACCACATCGAAGGCCAGCAAAAACCCGCCTTGCACAATAATCGCTTTGCCAAAACCCCGGTTGCGGTCTGCGGTTTCGGGGTTGTTGTCGCGATTGGCAAGGTAGGCACCACCGGCCACATACAGCACGTCGAGGCCGGCGTTGATTGCCAGCACTTTTTTCATCTGATTGTGGCGGGCAACCGCGTCTTTGAGTGATTCGGCAGCGGGCGGTCCGGCGATCCGGTTTTGCTTCCGTGCGCCCAGCAACCCAAACCCGGCAATGCCGAGGTTGACTAAGTTCCAATAGACATTCATGCGGTGAAACTGCTTCGTTTCACCCGTTGTCTGCCCGGCAGCGATGCCGCTCACGGCGATGTTTGCCAGCGCGTAACCGCCCAGCGAATAGCCAATAATGCGTTGATGCTGAATCCGTTGTCGGCTGAATTCGGGCAGGCCGATTTGGGGAGTTTCGCGCAGAGGCTGGGCCGACACGCCGGTGCCGGTCAGGATTGACCCGGTCAGGATTGACCCGGCCAGAAAGGTCATTCGTTGGATTGTGTTCATGTTCGGAATAACCCGAATCTATTCCCGAAGTTTAAAATCCCGCTTGCCGCCCGCTTTTTCGAGCAACCGCGTATCCCGAATCACGATATCGTGCGAAAACGCTTTGCACATGTCATAGACCGTCAGCGCGGCCACCGACGCGCCCACGAGGGCTTCCATTTCCACGCCGGTTTTGCCCTCGGTAACAACACTGCACTCGATAATAGCTTCGTTACCAACGAGTTCAATCGTGAGTTGGCAACTTTCCAAGCCGAGCGAATGGCACAGCGGAATTAGGCTATCGGTGCGTTTGGCGGCCATCGTACCGGCAATAATCGCGGTTTGGAACACGGGGCCTTTTTGGGTTTGAATATCAGCCCCGGCAAACTGTTGAGTAATCTCGTCGGTCAGCACCACTACGCTACGGGCGCGGGCGGTTCGGCGGGTAACAACTTTGGGCGATACGTCCACCATTGTGGGGTTACCCTGCGGGGTCAGATGTGAGAATTGATTCATAAAATACGGCCCGATAGCCGACTAATTATACGACAAATAAGAGACAAAATAGAACGAAAAGACGTTTTATTCGATTAGTTAGGCAAAATAGCGTACTGCATGAACGAAATCAAAGTAATCATTACCGGCTATGACCACATCAACCGCAACACCACCTCGGCGGCTTTGGCAACGGTGGTGCGGGTCGAAGGCTCTTCGTATCGGCGCACGGGGGCCAGAATGTTGGTCATGAACGACGGAGTCTGGATTGGCGGTATCAGTGGCGGTTGCTTAGAAGGTGATGCCCTCAAACGCGCCCGGTTAGCCATTGCCAAAGCCAGCCCGTCGAAAATTACGTATGACACCACCACCGACGATGAACACCAGATTGGGGTTGGCTTAGGCTGCAACGGCATTATTGACGTGCTGTTTACACCCTTAGATTTTGCCAATCCAAAGAACCCCGTTGAGGTGCTAAAAAACTGCATGAACGAACGTCGCCAAACCCACGTCCTGATTACCATCACCGGCTTAGGTGGCGAATGGCCCTCGGCTATAGAAGGCGACGTGATCCGGTATGTCAATGCCGAAAGCCTGAATGGGCTGGCCCATGCCGATATTCAGGCGCAGTTGGCCGAAAAAATTCAGGCCCGGATCACCAAAGGCGTGTCGGCCCCGTATCGGTTCGACAGCCCCGACGGACAGATGCTGGAAGCATTCATCGAGATACTCGCGCCCGAAATCCACCTCGTGCTGTGGGGCCATCAGTACGATGCGTATCCGCTTACGCGCTTAGTAAAAGAAATTGGCTGGCGGGTAACGGTGGTGGCTAACCCGCTGAAAGTCAACAAAAAAATCGCGGCATTGGCCGATGCTATTGTCCTGCCCGAACACGTCACGGATATTCTGTTCGACGAACACACGGCTGTCGTTCTGATGTCGCACGATTATAAAACCGATAAGCACAATCTGCCCATCATTGTAGCCACCAACGCGCCGTACATCGGTATGCTGGGGCCGCGCGTCCGTTCCGAAAAAATCTGGCAGGAGTTAGCCGACGAAGGCACCGCCATTGCCGAAACTGATTATGCGCGTATTCACGCGCCGGTGGGTTTGGATATTGGGGCCGTTTCGCCCGAAGAAATCGCCCTCTCGCTGGCTGCCGAAATCAGGGCTTCGTTTTCTAATCGGGATGGTAGCTACCTGCGGCTTCGCCAAAGTACGATTCACGTGCGGGAGTAGCACGGGATTGATTTTTAACCAACCCGATTCTTATCCGTTAGTTTGTCGTGTGCATGGCGTACCCCGTGCCGCTCAAACCACGAACTACAAACCCCAAACAGTTACTTTATGCTCTCCGTTTCCGAAGCTTTCTCCCGCGTGCAGCAGCACTTACTTCCGCTCCCTGCCGAAACCGTTCTGCTGCCCGGTGCCACAGGCCGGGTGTTGCGCCAGGCCATCTGCGCCGACCGCGATATGCCGCCCTTCGACCGGGTAGCGATGGATGGTATTGCGATCCGACAAACCGCGTTTGCCAACGGACAGCGCACGTTTCGCATTGCCGGCAGGCAACGCGCCGGGCAGGATCGGCAAGCCCTGACCGACCCAACCGCGTGTCTGGAGGTTATGACCGGAGCCATGCTGCCCACCGATTGCGATGCCGTTATTCGTTACGAAGACGTGACTATTCAGGACGGGCAGGCAACGGTGAACATGGCCGAGGTGCCGCCCAGACACAACATTCACCCGCAGGCAACCGACCGCCGGGCCGGTGACGAACTCCTGCTGCCCGGCAACCAGCTCGACCCGTTTGCGATTGCGGTGGCGGCTTCGGCGGGCTGCTGGAATCTGTCCGTAACGGCCCTACCCCGCATTGCTCTCATCTCGACTGGTGACGAATTAGTTGGGATTCAGGATACGCCCCTGCCCCAGCAAATCCGGCAATCAAACACCTGGATGGTTCGGGCGGCTCTGCAATCGCTGGGTATAACAGCGGTCATACACTACCTGCCCGACGATGAAACAATCCTGAACAACCGCATGGCCGCGCTCTTGGCCGACAATGATGTGCTGATCGTGAGCGGGGGCGTGTCGGCGGGTAAAGCCGATTTCCTGCCCGATACCCTCACCCGGCTGGGCGTACGACGGGTGTTCCATCAGGTGGCCCAGCGGCCCGGCAAACCGATTTGGTTCGGCGTGGTTGGCCCCGATGCGATCCCGCCCGAAAAGGTTGTGTTTGCGCTGCCGGGCAATCCGGTGTCAACCGCCCTGTGTGTCTATCGCTACGTAATGCCGTGGTTGCGGGCTTCGCTGGGACTGCCGCCCGAACCGGCCCGTTTCGCGCAGTTGGCCGCGCCCGTCACATTTCGGCCCGCGTTGACATATTTTATCTCGGCCCGGCTCGAAAACACGCCTGGTGGCCGGTTGCTGGCCCATCCCATTCCGGGCAGCGGCTCCGCCGATTTTGCCAACCTGCTCACGGCCAGTGCATTTGTGGAACTGCCCGGAATGGAGTGCGATACATTTGAGGCCGGTGAGGTATTTCCGGTGTGGGGGTAAGTGGGTGATATCGTCAAACTTTCGTAGCTCCAACCAGGTTATAACCGAGACCTTTTACGTCAACGTTCCCGTTATTTATGACAGACATCATCAAAACCGCCCTCGTTACGGGTGGCTCAAAAGGCATCGGCTACGGCGTGGCTGAATCGCTCATTCACCACGGCGTTCGGGTAGCCATCACCAGCCGCTCACAAGCAGCCGCCGACGAAGCTGCCGCATCGCTCAACAAAATCAGGGACGGATACGCGCTGGGATTAGCCGCCGACGTGCGCGATATGGCCTCGCAGCAGCGCGTGACCGATAAAATTCTGGCCGATTGGGGCCGCTTAGACTACGTGATTGCCAACGCCGGCGTGGGTCACTTCGCCCCGATTCAGGAACTGACCCCGGAGCAATGGCAGGAGACGATAGACATCAACCTGACGGGCGTTTTTTACACCGCCAAAACCACGCTGCCCGCCCTGAAGACCACCGAAGGCTATTTTATCACAATAGCAAGTCTGGCCGGTACGAACTTCTTCGAGAAAGGCGCGGCCTACAACGCCAGCAAATTCGGGTTGGTCGGGTTTAGTCAGGCCATTATGCTCGATCTGCGGAGCGAGGGGATCAAAGTGACGACCATTATGCCCGGCTCGGTGGCAACGGAGTTTGCCGACCATCAACCGACCGAAAAAGATGCCTGGAAAATTCAGCCCGAAGATATCGGCCAACTCGTAGTTGACCTGATTCGGATGAACCCGCGCACGCTGCCCAGTAAAATTGAGGTGCGGCCAACCATTCCGGGCGGGAAACGGTAGATTGATTTACGGGCTGGTGTCAAGATCTTAGTCTTGACACCACCACAAAAACAGTAAACAATAAAACCGTAAACCTTTTTAGGGCATGACTTCACGCAGAACATTTCTCCAGACCTCGGCCCTCGGCCTGACGGCTTCTGTTTTGGCTCCCAACCAGCTGTTTTCAGCTACTGCCCCCAAAGAAAAACTTGGCGTAGCCCTCGTCGGGCTGGGTTATTACAGCACCGACCTGCTGGCTCCGGCCCTGCAACAGACCAAACACTGCAGTCTGGCGGGTATTGTGACCGGCACACCGGCCAAAGCCGAGACCTGGAAAAAGCAGTACAATATCCCCCAAAAGAACGTCTATGACTACTACAACTTCGACGAAATAGCCAATAATCCGGCTATTGACGTGGTGTATGTCGTGTTGCCACCTTCGATGCACCTCGAATATGTGGTGCGGGCGGCCAACGCGGGTAAGCACGTCTGGGTCGAAAAACCGATGGCAATAACGGCCAAAGAGTGTCAGGAGATGATTGATGTCTGCAAGAAAAACAACGTGCAGCTAACCGTCGGCTACCGGCTTCACCACGAACCAAACACCCAGGAATACGTGAAACTGCTGCGCTCCGGGGCCATTGGCAAGATAGACATGGTGACGTGTTCTGCCGGATATTTCGACGGGCGCACCGACCACTGGAAACAAAAAAAAGCGATGGGCGGGGGCGTTATGTATGACATGGGCGTGTATGTCTTGCAGGGTGCGCGGCTTGCCATTGGCGAAGAACCAATTGCCGTAACCGCCCAGCAATACACGGCCCGGCCTGATGTGTATAAGAATGGCTTAGACGAGACCACGATGGCGCAGTTGGAGTTTCCGGGCGGGGCGCGGGCGGCTGTGCAAACCAGCTACGGTATGAACATGAATTTCCTGCACGTAACGGGTAACAAAGGTAAATTGATGATGGAGCCGTATTCGGCCTACAACGGTCAGAAAGGGGATACCTCAACCGGCGTTCACATCGAACATCCGTATCAGGTGCCGTTTCAGCAGGCCACGCAGATGGACAACGACGCGCTGGCAATCAAGAACAAAACCGCCCCCCTCGTGCCGGGCGAAGAAGGACTGCGCGACATCAAAATTGTGGAAGCGATCTACAAAGCCGCCAAAACCGGGCAGCGCGTGCTGATTTGACACTACCTTTGCGCCATCAACAACCGGACGTGTATGAAACTCGCTGACTTTACAAACCTATCTACCCAACAAGATCAACTCGACGCGCTGTATTTTCGGGGCGACGTGCTGGCGAATCGCTACGAGGTGGACGACGCGATTTTTTTGCTGTATAGTCTCGGCGATTTCTACGTCGAACTCCGCTACGATGCCTACAAAAACACGCTTTTGGCCGTTGAACCCTTCCGCGACCTTGACCGCCTAGAGCCGTATCTGCCGTATTTAGAAGCCGAATTTGCCTGAACCGACTGGTTCTTAGGACTTGTAAACGCAACAAACCCCGGCCAATTATGGCCGGGGTTTGTTGTGGTTGAGGTAGTGGTTTTAACGGCGTTGACGTTTATTTGTCCAGATGCTAAATTGCTCATTAACCAGCCGTTCATTGGGTAGAGCAGTCAAGGCTTCTTGATGAGCGTTTTCAATATCAGAGATTGGTTTTTTGAGCAGTTGATAAATTTCGGCTAATCTAAACCAGCACCAACCTTTTCTGACGTTATCGTCCGTCACTTGAATCACCCGCCGATACAAATCAGCCGATTCGGTAAGCAATCGGTTATTTAATTTGGGGTTTCTGGGCCGTGCTTCTTTGGCTAATCGAAATTTCACATCAGCAAACTCGTTCAGCGCACGTGGGTTGTTCGTAAAGCGGTCGTTATTGTCAGAAAAATTTGGTGCGATCTGGATAATTGATCTACTTTCTTATGGTTTGTGGCAAGGCTAATGAGCGTATTGTCATCTAAATCAGACTCACGCAAACCACCAAGGAGTTGAATGGCCTTCCGGGGCTGATCATATTGCATATACGCCTGTGCCAGCGAAATATAGGCCCGTTCTTTATTGGTTGCACTGTCTTGCCGTTTTAATACGTCAAACGTAATTTCGGCCCCTTGTAAATCACCCAATTCAAGTTTATAATCAATGAGTTGGCTATAAACTTGTCCAGCTGTTGGGGTGCTTCGTATTGTTTCTTCTAACCGATTGATAGCTGCTTTTTGCTGCCCGGTTGCCCATAAATAGGCCGTCTCGCGGAGACTTTGTAACACCACATAATCGGGGTGAGCGGGTAGTGTAACCCGGAAATAGGTTCTATCGTCGTCAAAATCAAACTGTGGTAATGGAGACCCGTTGTCACTCATGGTACGAATGATTTTCGGAATTCCCGTATTTCGCATTTCAGCAAGTCGTAACTCTTTTAAAAATTCACCAATTCGGCGGTTTCGATTGGGGACTGGCGGTACCCGATGACCTACCTGAAACTGGTCCTGTTTAATGCCAGCCACCGGACCTGGATAACTGATAATCTCCATCCGGTCTGGGTATAGGTAAACCTTAACGGGTTCTCGTGCGGTATCATAGCCCCGATGGTAATAGGCATTTACCAACGCTTCTTCTATTGCGGCAAGCGGAAACGCTTCAGAGCGACGGGCCTCGGCACGGCTGGCCGATTTTTCGACTAAGGTAGTGCTGAGTGAACCTAAGTAACGTAATACGCTTCGTATTTGCTCGGGTAGAGGGCCGGTAAAGTATTTCTCTTCGAGTAAGTTTCCACCTGCGTCATCCCCAAACTGAACAATCTCTGTTCGGAGACCAGGGAAATACTCGTCGGGCGAAGAGGTGAAAAACATCACGCCCACATTGAGCGGAGCAGTATGTCCGTTAATGCGCTTTACGATACGCATATTCTCGAACGTTCCCAGATCAGGCTCATGCTCACTGGCTAAACGGCTCCGAACATCCTGTAAATGTTTCTTGATTAAAATTGGCGATAACACGTCATAATCAAGTGACGTGTAGGCACTATCGCCGAAGGGAACACGCGCTGTTTGCTGCGGTAACTCTTCCTCTATTTGCCCGTTTGCTTCAACCGTTTCTGATCCTTGCCTAATATAATAGACAGACCGTTCTCCACCACGAACAGAAGGTGCTTTGTATAGACGGGCCTCTCCAGCCGGACAGTGAAGTATTAGTAGTTTGCTACCCTGATAATCTATCGGTTCAATGCCAGGATAATACTCCGGGACAATTCTGTTGCATTGCCCTCGAATTTTCTTCTGATAATCGTCAATACGCTCAGGATCAATCCCTACTGGTGGTAACTGAGCAATTCCATTGATTTCGCTAACGCCCAGTATGATATAACCACCATTTAAGTTTTGAAGGTCATTGGCAAACGCAGCAATTGTAGCAGTCACCTGGGGTACTTGTTGTTCGGATAACCCATTTTTAAATTCAAGACGAGACGTTTCTATCGTTCTCGCTTTTAACAAATCGCCTATACTAACTGATAGAATAGGCATAATAACCAAAAGCAGCCATCAATGAGTGATTGGCTGCTCTAAAAATAACAAGGTTGTTCTTTAGTTTAATTCCCCGATGCTAAAACCGTCCCCACCATCTCGCCCGGCACCACCCAGGCATCAAACTCCTCCGGGGTGAGATACCCTAACTGCACCGCCGTTTCTTTCAGCGTGGAGCCATTCTTGTGGGCGGTCTGGGCAATTTCGGCGGCTTTGTAATAGCCAATTTTGGTGTTCAGGGCCGTTACCAGCATCAGTGAGTTATTCACGTGCTTGGTTATGTTGGCTTCGATGGGTTCGATACCCTCGGCGCATTTGTCATTAAACGACACGCAAACATCGCCAATGAGCCGGGCCGAGTGTAGAAAGTTATAAATCATCACCGGCTTGAAGACGTTCAGCTCAAAGTGGCCGCTCATGCCGCCGATGTTGATTGCTACATCGTTGCCCATCACCTGCGCGGCCACCATCGTCATGGCTTCGCACTGCGTGGGGTTCACCTTGCCCGGCATAATGCTGCTACCCGGCTCGTTGTCAGGAATATGCAATTCTCCGATACCGGCGCGGGGGCCACTCGACAGCATCCGAATATCGTTGCCGATTTTCATGAGCGAGGCCGCAACGGTTTTCAACGCGCCGTGTGCTTCTACAATGGCATCGTGGGCGGCAAGGGCTTCAAACTTGTTTTCGGCGGTGATAAACGGCAGGCCCGTCAAATCGGCAATGTGTTTGGCAACATTTTCTGAGTAGTTCGGCGGGGTATTGATACCCGTGCCAACGGCAGTGCCGCCGAGGGCCAATTCGGAGAGGTGCGCCAGCGAATTGTTGATGGCCCGCAAACCGTGATCAAGTTGCGAAACGTAACCCGAAAACTCCTGCCCAACCGTCAGCGGGGTAGCATCCATGAAATGCGTCCGCCCGATTTTTACAACGTGCATAAATGCCCGCGACTTGACAGCCAGCGTATTACGAAGTTTGGTAATCCCCGGAATCGTGACCTCCATCAGCGTTTGGTAAGCCGCAATGTGCATCGCCGTCGGGAAGGTGTCGTTGCTTGACTGCGATTTGTTCACGTCGTCGTTCGGGTGAATCACTTTCTTTTCGTCCATCAGCGAACCGCCGTTCAGGACGTGGGCGCGGTAGGCCACTACCTCATTTACGTTCATGTTTGACTGCGTACCGGAGCCGGTTTGCCAGACCACGAGCGGAAATTGATCGGCGAGTTGCCCGGCCAGGATTTCGTCGCACGCCTGCCCGATGAGGTCGCATTTGTCTTGGGGTAATGTTCCGGCATCGCGATTGGTGAGGGCGGCAGCTTTTTTCAGGTAGGCAAAGGCCCGGATAATCTCGCGGGGCATTTTGTTGATGTCTTCCGCGATTTTAAAGTTTTCGATAGAGCGTTGGGTTTGCGCGCCCCAATACACGTTTGCCGGGACTTGCACCGGCCCCATCGTGTCTTTTTCGGTTCTGAATTGCATAAGTTAGTGGTTGGTTGTTGGCGGTTAAGTAGTCGCATACTTTTATTTTGCATTAAAAGGGCTGAAATTGATCTTTAGGTTAGTGCCAATATTCGCCATGCATCGATTGACCGCGTAAAGTAGGCTATCCTGTTCCAAATAATCTTCGGGGGTTAGCCACTCCAT
>JBBRUV010000082.1:0-15268 GCA_038247465.1 Cytophagales bacterium | reverse complement strand
TTAGTGAGTCCCGTTGACGAAGTGTAGTCTCGTTCAGTTCTTAAATTGCTGTAAATTGTATTTCTCATTTTTAAGTAAATTAATATTAGTGATGATGGTACAAATATACATAAAATGCTAACAGTCAAATAAAAACAAGTCCAATGTCTATTTGTTACCCAACAATATTCAGGCAGCCGCTGGCAAGGCACTTGGCAATAACAATAAGCTATGGGTAGGGGGCACACGATTAGTTAAGTTTGATTGTAACTACCGTGCCTACGAAATTCCGCTTTCGCGGGTTGTGGCTCACGAGATAGGCCACTGTCTGGGTTTGCAACATACAAATACCGATCAGTACGGTAATGGCGATGGTGACGGGCTTTCTGATACTCCTCTTGATTTTTCGGATAAGGACGAATGCGTTAATCCGAACAATTGCCAGTTTGCTGGCATTCAACCCGGGGGATGTAACGCACCATGCAATACGGCAAGCAACCCCCAAACACCGACATTTACCAACGTTATGGCTGGAGCAACGCTGCCCCAGTGTATGACCCAGTTTTCGCCCATGCAGGTAATGATTATGAAAAATAATCTGGGTGGGCCAATGAACTATGTGGTTGATAATGCGGCTACCGTTGCAACAGAACCCGATGTGCAGAACATGAACTATAAGACGGCGGGCAGTACGCAGCCGCCCCAGTTTCTGTACACCTACAATGCCATACCGCCCAACACCTGGTATAACATTCAAAGCAACATAAATCTGGCATTGCTCTCCGGGCCGATTTCCTGGAATCCAAATACGAGTGTCAACGCCTTTGCATCGGGCAGTAATAACACAACCTACAACCTCAATCTTTCGTCGGGTCAGTCGGTCAATGTAGCCATCAACGCCACCAATGAGTGTGGTACAGCAAACCGCACCGTAACCTTTGCGGTTTATTCGGGCTACCGGGTTTATCCGAATCCGGCCAAAAGCACGGTCTATATCGAGTTTGATAATGTGGAGCAAGCCGCCTTGCTACCCGAAGACATCAGGTTATTCAGCGAGAAATCAACCAACCCGGTTTATCAGGCCAACGTACAGGATGTGTACAATCAAAAAGCCTTCAAAGACAAGAATCAGATTGAGTTAGATGTAAAAAATCTGGCGCGTGGCACTTACTATCTACACATCAACAACAGCAAGCGAAAAGAAAAAGAGACAGATATTATTCGACTTTTGCTCGAATAGTAGCCTGATTACCAGACCAACACCATCAATCACGGTACGAGTTTGCCCTTAGCACAGGGGATTACGTTTGCCTTGTAAAGCGTTGCGCGGTGACTCAGCCGACCCGCAGCCGCTGCCCGCGTTTCACGTCGTTACCGCGAATTTTGTTAAGCCGCTTTAATTCGTCAATCGAGAGATTGCTGTATCGTTGGGCGATATTCCAGAGCGTATCGCCCTTCTGAACGGTGTGGTAACGCGGTTTTTCTATGTGCGGCCTCGTTCGGGGAGCCGGGATTTTTTCTACAACAGCCACTGCTTTTTTCGTCATCAGCCGTTGCGGAGTTTCAGCTATTTCAGACAGTTGACCGTTGGCCGCAGCCGCAGCTTCGGCAGCAATCCGGGCCGAGGTTGCGGCATCTAATTTGCCGGGGGCGGTAACCACAGGCGGGGTTTCATCACCGTCAACGGGTAGCCGATTGGCGCCAGGCACTATTACGCCTGACCGTTTGGCCGACGAGTCGAGCCGGTTTGATACCCGCCCCGACGCTAACATAACCGGAATTTCGGGTAGTCGCGTGGCAGAGTCCATGATTGTTACCCGGTTTTCGGTGAAATAATCAAGTCCGTCGAGGGGCAATCGCAGCATGAAATTGCGGGTATGGGCGGGCAAGATTGTGGTGACAATAGCCGGGTTTAGCTTCTGGATTGTTGCCAGCGAGATACTGCCGTGCCGGGCCAACGCTTCCAGATTCAGGTAATTATTGACCTGAATGGTGTCGAACGGAATGGGGTAATCCATGTTATCGGCCACAATACCGTGATCGCCCGCGTGGTTGAGCATATAGACATGCGCTACGAACAGCGGCACGTAGCCCCGCGTTTCTTTGGGCAAAAAGTTATAAATCTCATAAAACGTTTGCCCACCCGACCGGCGCATGGCGCGTTTGACGGTACCGGCCCCCGAGTTGTAGGCAGCCATCACCAGTTCCCAATCGCCAAAAACGCGGTATAAATCGCGGAGGTATTTGCAGGCGGCTTCGGTAGCTTTTACGGGTTCCATCCGCTCGTCAACGTACTCGTCCTGATACAGCCGCATATCGCGCCCGGTGGCGGGCATAAACTGCCACAACCCAACAGCCCCCGCGTGCGAGAGCGCTTTCGGGTTCAACGCCGACTCCACAACGGAGAGGTATTTGAACTCGTCGGGCAGGTTGTACTGCTTCAGAAATCGTTCGTAAAGCGGGAAAAACATCGGAACGCGGCCCAAGACCATACGGGTGTAGACTATTTTTTTGAACGTAAAAATGTCCACATACTTCTGCACGTGTTCATTGTATGTCAGCGGAATACTGCGCTCTAACCGGGGCAATCGTTCCCGAATTAGGTCTGCCGAAACCGTTGGCAGGGCTGGTTCGGGCATGAAGGCTTCAACGAAAATAGAATCGGTGGGCGCACAGGCTACCGCATCGGTTTGGGCGCGGCAATGGAGCGTGGCCGCGCTGATGAGCGGAATCCCGAACAAACTCACAAAAAATCTCAATCGGCACATACGGCAGTTCAGTTTAAGATGTATGACGTACTATGTATGATAGGTAGTGTATTGTGCATGATGGGCAAACAAGCGTAAAACATCACACAGACTATATCACATATCAGACAATAACCTGGCAAACGCCAGCAATTCTCCTTCGGCAAAGGGGCGGGCCATGGCCTGAATCCCGATGGGCAAACCCAACCCATCAGTGCCGTTAGGAACCGATAGGGCCGGATACCCCACCACATTAGCCTGAACGGTAAAAATATCGGCTAAGTACATCTGCAAGGGGTCTGCCGTTTTCTCGCCAAGCCGAAACGCGGGGCCGGGCGTAGTGGGCGACACCAGAAAATCATACTGCTCGAAAAGCCGGGCCGTTTCGTCCCGAATCAACCGCCTGACCTGCTGCGCCTTTGTGTAGTAAGCATCGTAATAATTGGCACTCAGCACAAACGTTCCGAGCAAAATCCGACGGCGCACTTCCGGCCCGAAGCCTTCGGTGCGGCTCTGCTTGTATAACGCAATCAGATCGGCGGGTTTTTCGGTGCGGTGGCCATACCGAACGCCATCAAACCGCGCCAGATTTGAACTGGCCTCGGCGGTTGTCAGAACGTAATACGTTGGCAACAAATAGTTTGCCAGGTTTAACGCAACGGGTTCAACAAGGTGACCCGCAGCCCGAAGCTGGTCAAGGGTTTGTTGCGTGGCCCGCCGAATACTGCTATCAACGCCCGGACTCTCTACCCCGTCGCGGAGGTAGGCAATGCGCAAAGGCCGGTTAATCTGACCGTTTTGGTGCTGATTTGGCAGCGTAGCCTGCGTGTAGTTACCCACCGGAACCGACGAAACGGTACTGTCGAACTCGTCGGCACCAGCCATGATTTCGAGCAGCAGGGCGGCATCGTCGGCGTTGTTGGTAATCGGGCCAATGCAATCGAACGAGGAGCCATAAGCCACCAATCCCCAGCGGCTGGTACGCCCGTAGGTTGGTTTAAGGCCCACCACCCCGCAAAAAGATGCCGGTTGCCGCACCGACCCGCCCGTATCAGAGCCGATACTAACCAGACAAAGCCCGGCCTGCACCGCCACCGCCGATCCCCCACTCGACCCGCCCGGCACCCGCGCCGGGTCTGCCGCGTTACGAACCGGGCCAAATGCCGAATTTTCGTTTGATGAACCCATCGCAAATTCATCGCAGTTTTGCCGCCCGATGATCGTAGCATCTTCGGCCAACAGCCGTTGCACGGCGGTTGCGGTAAATTGGGCGGTGAAGTTTTCGAGAATGTTACTACCCGCCCGCAGCCCATGCCCGGCATAACTCAGCACGTCTTTCAGGCCAACAACCATGCCCGCCAACCGCCCGACGGATTCGCCAGCCGCCATACGCCGGTCGAGAGCGTCGGCTTTAGCGCGGGCTTCGTCGGCATACACCTCGGTGAAGGCGTTGAGGTGCTGATTGTCGGTAATGCGGGTCAGGTAATTGTTCACAACGGCGCGGCAGGTGGTGGTGCCAGCACGGAGATCGGTTTGAAGGGCGGCAAAGGAGCGGTATATGGTCATAAAAAAACAGACAAACGACGGGAGAAACGGCCCGTTCAGTTGCCTGCCTGCGAAAGTAGGTAAATTTCTGTTTTTTTCGGCCTAAACCGGGCCACGCACGTTATAAAGCATGACTCATCTTAACAAGCCATTTTTTTGGTGCTGGCTCAATGAACACCTTTATCACCGCCTGGCGCAGCGGCCAAACTGAGTTTATGCTGCACACCTCCGGCTCAACCGGGCCGCCAAAACCCATCACCCTCACGCGGGCGCAGATGCAAGCCAGCGCAACGCTCACCGGGCAAACAGTTGGTTTGCTACCCGGCGACCGGGCGTTGGTCTGTCTCAACACGCAGTATGTGGCCGGCACAATGATGCTCGTTCGGGGCGAGGTTCTGAAACTTGATTTGGTGATTGTTGACCCCGTCAGCAATCCGTTGGCGGGGTTTTCGGTTGGTGAGCATTTCGATTTTGCCGCGTTTGTGCCGTTGCAACTCCAAACCATCCTCGCCGACGTTGACCCTACCACCAATCTGCCCGCCAAACTGCCAATCCTAAACGGCATGAAAGCGATTTTGGTGGGCGGTGCGGCCACGAGTCCAACTCTGGAAAAAGCCTTGCAGGTGATTTCGGCCCCGGTGTTTGCTACTTACGGCATGACCGAAACTGTTTCGCACATTGCCATTCGTCGGCTCAACGGCCCCGAAGCGGTGGATTATTTCATGGCTCTGCACGGTGTACAACTCGCTGTGGATGCGCGCAATTGCCTGAACATTCGGGCGGCAGCCACCAACTTTACCCTCGTGCAAACCAACGATGTTGTTGAGTTTTTGACCTCGCCCGGCGAAACCGCCAAAAAATTCCGGCTCTTGGGCCGTGCCGACAACGTGATTAATTCCGGGGGCGTAAAAGTCCAGCCCGAAGCCGTTGAGCGCGTCATTCTGCGCATGCTCACCGAATTGGGTGTCTCTCCCCTACCCCGTCTGTTTGTGGCCGGGCTTCCTGATGACCGGCTGGGGCAACGGGTAACAATGATCATTGAGCAATTGACAATGAGCAATGACCAGTTACCAATAAACAGCGAGCAATTATCAGTAACTGCTGCTGGCTTTAAGGCATTGGTCACTGATAATTGGTCATTGGTTATTGACACGTTGGGGCCATACTCTGTGCCGAAAGCCGTTATTTTTGTGCCACTATTTATCGAAACGCCCACCGGCAAAATTGACCGCAAGGCTACTCTGGCAACATTACCGGCTACCGATGACCTGCCGCTTGCCACCGACAATTAACCACTGCTTATGTTTAACTCGCTCAAAATCCGGTTTCAAACCGCCCAGTCGCTGCCCGCGCCCTACTCCCATTTTTATACCTTCACGGCAACGGCCAAACCGGACGGCTTAGCCATTGACCTCGCCATCACCTACCCCGACCGCGATGCCATTGACAACGACGAATTAGAAGCCGAAGGATTTACCCGCGACGATGATTATGCCTGGGCCGGTCAACTGCCCGCCAACTGGCAAACCGCCTTCGCCAACCTCCTGACCGATACCGATTTGCAGCCTCTGCCCGGCGATCTGCCCGATGCCGATGATTTTTGGACGATAACGGTCTCAGAACCAGACGAAACTCCCGAAACCGGCTATCCGCAAAATGCGGATGACTGGCAGTATCTGATGCAGGAACTGATTCAGGCTACTTACGAAGCCGACAAGCGCGAACGGCCTTTTGAGTTGTGTTATTTAGATTTTCGGCCCGGCGGTGATACCGAACTGTATCTAACGGCTTCGTTTGCCCGGCGCGACGTTACTGCCGAACTGATTCAGAACCAACAGCCAACCCGGAAAATCTTGAAATGGACAGATTTACAGCGTGTTATGAGTGCGATTTACGCCGTTGAGTTCAACCCAGACGCTACCTTTAATCACCCGCCCAAGCAGGATGGTCACTGGCTGAATCTGGGTTCAGACGAATGGTATGACCTGAACGAACACGCCAATTTGCAGAAATTATTCCGGCAACTGACGCAGTAATGTGCTAACAACCAAGCCGTTCAACCGCGCTGTTTCTGCTTGTTGCCCTAATCCGGCTTCGGCCAGAAGCCGTTGCCAGCCGGGAAGTTGGCGGGATTCGATGCGGGCCACGAGCCTGAAAAACCGGAACATGATCCAGAGCAACGCCCGGTGATACCAAACCGGGCTGTTCACAAAATCGGTCACGAGCCACTGCCCGCCCGCACCCGTTGCCGCCCGGAGTCGCGGTAAAAAGGTGGTTGTCAGGGTTGTTTCGGAGAATAAATCCAGCACAAACGGTAACAGAATCAGATCAAACTGCTCGCCGGGGCCGAGCGTGGTTTCGTCGCCCGTCCTGAACTCAACGCTGCCAATTGGCAGTTGCCGAAGAAGTAGGCGGGTGGCCCGGCGGTTCATTGCGGCTGAGGCTTCGAGGTGCAGTACCCGACAGCCGGGAAATTTTTTCAGCACCTCAACCAGTAAAAAACCCGTTCCGCCCCCCACAATCAGGATAGATACGGCCCCGTTGCCAGGCATCGAAACGGAGCCGAACAGGGCGGTTTGAGCGCGTTGCAATTCACGGCCAAAAATCAGCCGGACTAATGCGTCATATACGGGCGCAACCGGGTCAAATGTCATCCGCTTTTTCGTCGCCAAACTGCTCGCGCCACTGCTTGACCGAGTTGGCAAGTTGGGTAATATCAACCAGCCAACCACGCTCGGTCATCTCCGCGCCAATGTACCGCCCGACGTTGCGATGCAGGATTTTTTTGTCGGCCCCGCTTAGGTGAAGCTCTTTAATCAGGGCCGAATCAATCAATAGTGGTCTCAAAATTTGCGGTATTTTTTAAATTGAGGGCCTGAGCCGCCAGTCAATGCCGTTTGGCGGTAACGTGCTGAAGGGCTGAGCTATTACGGGGCGACATACGTTTTACCGTCGTCGCCAAACATCAGAAAATCACGGTACGTGGCGCACTCCCGAATCATCTGCTCGTGGTAGTTCGACCGGGTGTGGTTCTTGAAAAAACTGGTGAATGTGGTCGCGTATTCTTGCCGACGCAGGTCGGTCATGGCTTTGTTGAAATCAGCGTCATCATCGGCCACGTAGCCACCGCGTTTGGCAACGTCAACGGCCCGGCGCGTCAGAAACTGGTTTTCTTCGCAACGGGCGGCCAGATACGCGGCCCGGTCGGCAAGGGCGGGGCTTTTGGCGGCTTTCATAGATTGCTCAAAGAATGCTTTGGCGGGCGCGGTTGTGTAATACGGGTCTTGCTGGGCCTGCGTTGTGAGTTGGGCCTGGCGGCTTTCGGGCAGGTTCATGTAATATGAGTAAACCGGCTCACCAACGCTCCACGACCGTTTCACGAGCAGCCACGCATTGCCATACCAACTCAGGTTATACGCTCCGCACCCGAGTTCATAGTAGGCTTCGGCGGCTTCGTCACCGTCGAGTTTGCGGGCTTTTTCCTGCAACTCGTGCATCCGGCGGGCAAACGTAACGGGCGTGTATTGATTGGTAGTTGGCTGCGTATTTTTGAGCGGCAACTCAAACGGGTCTTTGCCAAAATACAGACCCAAAACGGATTCTTCGCTCTCCGTTCCGTTGTCGTTATAGTGGGTTTGGGTTCCCCAGACTTTGGCCGGGTTTTTAAGTTTAGCCCAGGCATCTGCCGCTTCGCCGTAGCGATGTTCGGCCATCAATCGGCGACCCAGCAACGTGTAAAAATAGTCAGTAGTGAGTCCGGTGAGTTTCAGCAGCCGCTTGTCAAAATCGGTGGTTTCGAGCCGGTTTATGAAATCAACGGCCCGTTGCGCGGTTTTGGCCGAGGTCGTGTCTTCAATACTCAACTGATCGGTGCTGTTGGTAAAAAAGCCCCCGCTTTTGTTGAGTTGGCCGCTCGTGAGCATCGTCAACAGATAGGCTTTTGCCGAAGCGACATCATTGGGCGGGTCGGTTTTGCTGCGACTGCATCCCTGCAACCACCCGCCCGATTTACCAACTGGCTCGTTACCCCGGTATAGATCAGCGAATTGCAGACACGTTTTAGCGAACGCATTGCCCATGCGCGGGTTTCGGCTGTTACCAAACTGTTCGAGGTAGCCGATGAGTTTGGTTTCTGCGTCGGGCGTGATTTTATCGGTTTGTGCAGCCAGTAACAACATCCGTTGCAGGGCGATTTGCTGGCGGAGGTCGGTGTTTTGGGGGTTGGCCCGTTCTGCTTTGTCTAAATTCCCGGCTGCCGGTGCGTAGTCTTTTTTGAGATAATCGAGGTACGATGCTGCCGTGTACCAGAACCCCCGATTAGATACCGTTTTGGTTTCGGCGGCTGTCAGGGCAAAGTCGCGGAGTTGGTCGGCGTAGCGTTCCGATTCGGTTTTGCGGGTCTCAAAGCGCGTCGAATCGGCTTTGCCTGCCTCGTCGTAGCCATCAATTGGGTTGCGATCAGCCAGCCAGAAGTATTCGTTGCGGTTAATTTCCCGCGCCATCACCAACTCAGTCAGCGGGTTTTTGGGGTCAAGTTCAACCAACTGTTTGAGTTTGGGCAGCGCGTCCTGATACGGTTGAATGGCCGAAATTGCCAGCACTGCCGCCCGTTGCCGATCATTCTCGGCAAACTTCAGGGCCGCTTCGTCATAGCGCACGTGCCGGGTCCGTAGGCTCATTTCAGCTTCGCGCCGGCGCGAGGGGCACGTAGCAAACACCTGCGCGAAGTCATAAATTGCCCGCGCCGTATCGCCGAGGGCAATCATTGCGCCCGCTTTTCGGCTCAACGCCCATTGGCTAATCACGGTTTTTTTCGGCAATGGTGCAATGAGTTGGGTGTAGAGGTCGGCGGCTTTCTGGTAATCGCCCTGCACCGATGCCAGCTTAATCGCCTGAAAACCATAGCGTTCACTCAGGAATGAATCGGTGTTGGCGTGGCTTTCAGTGATGGCTGTTTCGAGCGCGTTGCCAACCGTGGTGGCCGTTGCCGCACTGTCTGCATTGGGCGCGTCGGCTTCGTCAGCTTGCCACGTGCTGCCAAGATTTTCGTTATCCCACGCAAATTGCAGGTATTTGCCAGCCGCTTCATTTTTTGCGTTCAGGGCGTTGAGCAGCGTCTGGGCTTCGGCAGATTGGCGGTTGGCGAGGGCGGTTTGAATCGTTTTTTCGGGAACACTCTCGTTCAGATACGCGCTCCAGGCTTTCGTGTTTTCGTCGGCCACAAAAGGCGTTTCTTCCCCTTCGTCGGCCATATCGGCATCGTAATTATACAGCCTCGGCGAGAAGTAATAAAATTGGTCTCGCTCGTTGGCCGTTGCGCTTTCGGGCATAAAATAACTCAGAAACTCGTTTGGGTCGAGCGGCCCGTCGGCGCAGGCAAACGCGAACACGATGCCCACCGAGAGGGCAATTTTACGGAACCGGGCGGTAAAGAGACTGGAGGGTTTCATGGGAATATTGGGCGAGGTTGGCACTGTCGAGATGATACAACCCAAAGGTAACGGCCCGGTTCTGGATTCTGGACAGGATGGCGTGTTGCGCTTGCGTTAATTCGTCAGCGGTTACGGCCTCGGCCCGAAACACGTCGCCCTGCCGGATCATCAGGCCCAACGCGGCTGTATCCTGCCGGGCCACAAAGCGGGTGCTGTCGGTCGGCGTGGCTTCAAGAAATGACTTGGCTTTCAGAGCTTTACTATCCAAATCATTCAAGATTTTCAGGAAACGCCCGTTGCGGTAGGCAATTGTCCACCGGAAAATCGGCAGCACCACATCGAGCGGCAACGGGTAGTTGCCGAGGAAGGTCAGGTAGCGGTCGGCAACGGCGGCATCCCAGATCGAGTTGCGGGTGTCAGCGCGTTTCCAGTCGGCCACGTTGTATGCCATGAGCATTCCGCGCTCAACGGGCGGCACCCCGGTTTTGGCCGCAAACTTGACCTGATGCAGCCGGATTGTGGCCGATAGCGGCACACCGAGCATAGCCCGCAAACTCCGCAACAGCGCAAAATACCGCCCGCCCGTCGTCTCTGACCAATCGCAATCGAACTGCACTTCCTGAAACATAATCGTCTGTTTTTTAGCGATTTGCTTGATTTCATTGGTGATGTTTCGGGCCAGAATCGGGATGCCGGTCATAGACAGGTTTTGCAGCGTTCGGTTGGTGATAAACACGACCGGCACAACGGTATAGCCCGCTGTGGGTGTGTCAAATCGGACGGTAGCTTTTGGCATGGCTTCGTTGATTTGGGGGTTCCAGTCCACATCGAAAAACCGGATATATAACGTCTCGACACCCAGTCGGCGCAGGGTTCTCTGCTCTGAACTGGTTGGGCCAAACGTGGTTTTCCAGTGATAAAACGCCGGGGTCAGGTCGTGGCGCGGGCCGTTGTCAGTGGGCTGGCAGGCTAACAGCGCAACCATGCATACAATCGGGAGGAATCTGGTCATTGGTTTTCGTGCGTAGAGACGCAAATTTCGTGCATAGAGACGCAAATTTCGTGCGTAGAGACGCAAAATATTGCGTCTCTACCGCCGGATGGTAGGCAAATAAATGGCAAAAAAAGACACCAACTATCCGTCTCTACTTTTTTCGCTATCTTTGCTACCAATCAAGCGGTTAGCTGGCCGGGTAGCACAAGGTCAGTCTATTTTTCACTTAAAAAAAACTGCACCTTGACTTTTGACCAATTCGACCTCCACGACGACCTGCTGGCCGGGGTGGATGCCATGAACTACCAAAAAGCCACGCCCATTCAGGAGCTGGCAATCCCCCTGATTCTCGACGGTAAAGACCTCATCGCCTGCGCCCAGACCGGCACCGGCAAAACGGCAGCCTACCTCATTCCCCTCCTCGACCGGATTTCGCACGGCGGTTTCACCCACACCAGCACCCTGATTCTGGTACCAACCCGCGAACTCGCCAAGCAGATTGACGAACAGGTCGAAGGCTTTGCCTACTTTGTGTCGGCCACGAGTTTGGCTCTGTACGGGGGCGGCAAGGGCGAAAACTGGGATCAGCAACGCACCGCCCTAACCACCGGAGCCGATATTATCATCGCTACGCCGGGCCGATTGATGGCCCATATGCAACTCGGCTACGTGGATTTCAGCAAACTGAATTACCTCGTGCTTGACGAAGCCGACAAGATGCTCGACATGGGGTTTTCGGACGACATCCTGAAAATTGTGCGGCAGTTACCCACGCCCCGGCAAACGCTGCTGTTTTCGGCCACGATGCCCAACCGAATTCGGGATTTCTCGAAGCAGATTCTGAACGCACCCGAAGAAATCCGGCTGGCCGTATCGAAACCCGCCGAGAAAATTGACCAGCGTTTCTACATGGCCAACGACCGCCAGAAACTGCCCCTGCTCATGCACCTGATTCAGCAGACCAACGCGCAAAGCATGGTGCTGTTCACGTCGCGCAAGTCAGAGGTAAACGCTATCGTGCGCGAGATCAACAAGTTAGGAATCGTGGCGCACGGTATCTCGTCAGACATTGAGCAGGATGACCGCGAACGGGTGCTGCGGGGCTTCAAAAACAAGCAGTTCCCGATCTTGGTGGCAACCGATGTGCTGTCTCGCGGCATTGATATTGACAGCCTGAGCCACGTGGTGAATTATGACGTACCGCGCGATGCTGAAGATTATGTTCACCGCATTGGCCGCACGGCCCGCGCCGGGGGAGACGGCATGGCGATTACGTTTGTGAACGAAAACGACCAGCAGCGCGTGGTCAAAATCGAAAAACTCTTAGAGCGAACGTTTGATAAACAGGCACTTACCGAAGAACTCGGCTACGGCCCGCCCCCCGATTTTGACCCCAAGCGGTTCCGCGAAATGGGCCGGGGCGACAGCCGCAATGGTGGCCGTCCGGGTGGTGGTAGCAGTGGCGGTGGTGGTCGTGGCAATAACGACCGGCGCAACGGTAGCGGTGGTAATCGGGAAGGGGGCAAACCGAACGCGGCCCGACCCCGCCCTGAAAACAACCGCGCCAACAATGGTGGTGGCAACCGCGACCGGCGCGAAAACTCCCCTCGCCCGGCTCAGATAGTAGTAGATGGCATTCCGGCGACCCCGGTTTCGATAATTCCCCCACTTTTCGATGTCACGGCTGGCCCGCAACTAATTACCGAGCCACAGCTCCGGGCCGATGGAAGCGAAAAACCAAAGAAACCGCGTCGGCGCAAATCAAACAACCGGGGCAAAACCGATTCGGGCGGAACGGTGGAGACGGGTTTGCCGGTAGAAATAGTATAGACGTTACAGAAGCAGTAGCTCGCTAACGGGTTGGGCATCACGCCTGATAGCCGCAGCCGTAGGAAACAGGAGTGTAAACGTGGTGCCGTTGCCAGGCAGGCTTTGCACGGCGACCTCTCCGCCGTTGGCCGTTACCAGTTCTTTCACCAGCACTAACCCCAACCCTGTGCCGGGTTCGTTGTTGGTACCCCGCCCGGAGGGGTGATGGTCTAACCTAAACAGGCTATCGAGCTTATTTTTGGGGATGCCGATACCCGTGTCGGTAATGGTAAACTGCGGTCGGTCACTTATTTCAGCATAGTTTACCCGTACACTACCGCCCGATGAGGTGAATTTCAGGGCGTTATGCAGTAAATTCCTGACAATGATGGCTACGTGGTTTTCGTCGGCTGTCAACTGCGTATTGGGTGGTATGTGGTTGGCCAGGGCAATCCCTTTCCTATCGGCCAGGGGTTGCTGTGCCTGTATTTCTTGTTGCACCAACTCATACAGGGCAATGGGCGTTGGGACAAGCTGAAAGCCACCCATCTGCGACAGCGACCAGTTCAGCACATTGTCGAGCATGGTTTGGAGATGCTCAATTCGCTGGGCCAGATTGCGGGCCAACGGATCGAACTCGATAGGCGACAAAGCCCCCCAATTGTGGAGCATCAGGTAGCCCGTGAGGTTATCCATGGGAGCGCGCAGGTCGTGCGACAGAATGGCAAACAGCTTGTCTTTGGTGGTGTTCACCTCCGTCAGTTGGGTGTTTAGTTGGCTCAGCTCAGTGCGCTGCTGCTCAATGCGCTGCCGGGAGCGGTGCTGAACAATAACAAAGCCGACCAACAAAACCGCCAGTAGCCCTACCCCAAGCAGACCAACCTGTTGCTGCTGTTTCTGGGCATCGAGCAACGCAATTTGGGTCTCTTTCTTGTTGAGGTTAAAGGCGGCTTCCTGCTGGGTTATTTTCAGTTTGGCATCACTGGTCTGGCGTTTGCGTTGCAACCAGAGTTCGATGGTGGCTAAGGTATCGCGGGTGCGGTAGGCTTTCTGCCAGTTTTCCTGCTGCCCGTAAATATCCAGCAGAAATCGGTAGTAGTGGTACAAATGGGCTGAATCGGGGTGGGAACGACGCTTTTCAGCCGCAATCCCGTTCACCATTGTGGCTTCGGCCTGCTCGTATTTTTTCAAAAAACCCAGCAAACGCCCCATGTCGCAGGTATAGACAAATTCGCCCTGTGTTTTTTGTAACCGGCTGGTTTGAGCGTCGAGCCGACGCGCCATGGATAGTGCCTCGCCGTGTTTACCGTTTTTGGTGAGCACCTCACAATAATCCAGGCCCACTGTAACGTAAAAATCAGGATCAGATTGCTGGCTCGCGGCCATCGCCTGTTTGAGCAAGTATTGCTGTTTCTTGACATTGTTTGGATCAAGTCGCTTTGCTACAATATAGCCAATATCGTATACATCGGCAATGGTTTTGTTGTTACGGGATTTTTGGGCGTAAGCAAGTGCCTTGCTTAGCAATTCTTCAGCATTACCAATATGCTGATGATACGACACGGTGGCCAGTAGCGAGTAGCAATTGCCCAGGCAGGCATAGTTGTTGGCGGGCGTGGCTATGGCCAATGCCTGCCTGAGCCAGTAGATGGCTGTGCCTTCATCTTTGGAATAAAATAAATGCGTGCGGCCCAACTGATACATGGCCCACGCCGTGCCCACCGAATCACGAGCGTGCCGCGCTGTTTGCAGCGATTGGTTCAGATAAAAAAAGCTCGAATCCAGATTCACTTCGGCATACTGCTCCCCCAATGCACACAACAACCGGCTCCGGGTCGTATCAGTGCGGGCCGACGCGGTGGATTGTGCCAGTTGCTGTTTCAGCACCGGGATGTGGCCGGGCTGGGCGTTCGCAACCAGCGAGATTGTTAACAACAGTAGAGACGCATAATTGCGTCTCAGCGACCGGATAGTATTTTGATTACGCATGATGGCTGGCGCGAATGAGACGCAACTATGCGTCTCTACATAAACATCACCGGCTTACAGACCGCCCGGCTACGTGTTTGTGGTGCAACGCTTTCTGATACTGATCGCCAATGGGAATAATGTCGCCTGAGGTTAACACTAATTCCTCCTTCCCAATGCGATGAATAGCCGACCGCAACACCAGATACGCCCGATTTACCCGCACAAACAAGTCGTTTTTTAGCTGTTTTTCCATTTTGGTAATCGACAAAATCGGTTGGTAGGTTTGGGTGGTAGTCACAATCTGCAGCACGCTGTCGTCCACCTTCATATACAGCACATCGTTGCAGCGAATCTGGATGTACTGACTATCCTCCCGCACAAAAAAATACGGCTCCGTCACGGCCATTTCGGGTGGGTTGCTTAGCCGTTGGCGCACTTTCTCGATGGCGGCAAAAAACCGAACCGGATCGAGGGGTTTGACCATAAAATCAACCGGCGATACGTCATAACAGGCCAGGGCATAATCGCGGTGGGAGGTCAGAAAAATTACTAAGGGTGGCTGCTGCATATTCTGCACAAACTGCAGGCCGTTTATGTCGGGCATCTCAATATCGCAAATGAGCAGATCAACTTCCTGCTGGGCCAGCACGGCATAGGCTTCGAGGGCCGAGGCACTGGCCCCCACCAGCGTGAGCAGGGGATTCATCTGCACCACCCGGCTTAGAATATTGCGGGCGTGCGGGTCGTCGTCCACAATGAGGGTGTTGATAGTGGTAACCATAGTAGGAAGT
>JBBRUV010000081.1:0-15281 GCA_038247465.1 Cytophagales bacterium | reverse complement strand
GGGCGCAAAGCCGCCGGTGTCCATCGTGTGCCACAGGCTTTGGAGGGCATCGGGCAAAAACCCGCGCATATCGGGGTCGTTGTACCGGCGCAGCATTCCGGTAAATGACTCGTTGGGAATCAGGCCCGCGTCTTCCGAAAACATCGTGAACAAACAGCGCATCAGAAACTGCGCCACCACATCGGGCCGGTGGTTGTCGCGCTCCAACTGGGCCGAAATCCCGGCGAGGTATCCGGCCAGTTCGCGCGTGACGCGGGCGGCCCGTCGGCTGGGGTCAAGCTCGGCGGGGTTTGTCCAGATGGCCCGGAGCATGGCCCGCGTGTCGTCGTTGGCCAGGGCCGAGAGCGGCAATCGGTAGCGCGATTGATCGGGAAACGGTACAAAATCGCCGACACCGGCAAAGTTGCTGTATATGTCAAGGCAATAGCCCACGTCGGCCACCAGCAGAAACAACGGTTTGGGTTCGGTCCGGTCGGCGGCATCGGCGGGCAGGGCGCGGACATAGCCAAGTGCCTGCTGGCGAGCGGTTTGCATCATCTGCTCCCACTTGGCGGTGCCGCGCAGGGCGTGGCCTTTGCGTCGTTTTTCGGGTGGCAGTCCCAACTCGGTGCGGTTTAGCGCGGCTTGCTGATCGGGGGTGTCAACGCCTTGTTTGGTTTCTAGGATAAAGCAACCGCGTTTGTAGAGGTCAATGCGTCCGGTACTCGTTTTACCCTCCTTTGCTGCGGGCTTCGGCCCGGCGTTTTTGATGCCATCGGCAAAGGTCACGGCGCGTTCCAGCACGTAGGCATCCTGGGCGGGGTTGTCGGTGGTGGGGTCGGGGTGGGGTGCGCCGATGAGGTCGCAGAGGTCTTGCAGAAACAGGCCGTAGTTCGCGCGTTCGGCTCCGCCGGCGGGTTTCCACCGGGTTTCAAATTCGGGATAGGTCATATGGTGTAAATATACCAAACCCCCGGCATTGGGCCGGGGGTTTGGTTACAAAAAAGGGGGAAAGGTCGGTTGGGGGTATGGGTCGGTTGGGGCGGCCCGTGCCGGTATTTTTAGTAGCTTATTAGTGGTTGAGTTATTCAGCAACTCGTTAATTGTGGCATCATTCCAACCCTGTTCATCCCAAAGTTTATCGGTGGCCTCGGTCGCTTTTTTGGCAAAACAGCGCGTAATCATCCGGCGAATCTCGATCCAGTCGCTGTTCGCTGTCGGCAACGTCTCTTTTGAAAAGATTCAGTAACGCCAACTGTGGCTGGGTACGGTGGTGGCGTTCGTCAATCACGAGCGTTATCGGTATCGTTGTTCATTATTTACTCCGTCGTTCCTGCACCAACGCGCTGATTTCGGCGGCTGTTTTGTAGGTGCGGTCGCCTTTGCGGACGAGCGTTCGGATGAATTTAGGCCGTTTTTTGGTCTCGTCGAATATCTTGCTGATGTACTCGCCCAAAAACGAAATGCCTAAAAGGTTAATCCCGCCGAAAAACATAATCAGGATAATCACCGTCGACAGGCCCGCCGGGGTGTCGGGGAAGATGAAAAACTTCGCCAGAATCTGCCACAGAATGCCCAAAATAGACAGCCCCGTGAGGGCAAACCCGGCGTAAACCATGAGTTCGAGCGGCACGAAACTGAACGAGAAGATAGCTTTGCGCGCCCAGGCGATGTTTTTGCGCCAGTTGTTGGTCGAAACGCCAAACATCCGTTCGGGCCGGACGTAATCAACGCCGGTTTGTTTGAATCCTACCCAGGCCCGCAGCCCGCGCAGAAACTGATCGGTTTCGGGCAGAGCCACGAGTTCACGAACCACTTTGCGGTCAATAATCGAGAAATCACCCGCGTCGGTCGGGATATTGATGTAAGACAGATTCTTGAAAATCCGGTAGAAGCCTTTATAAAACACTTCCAGCCAGGGCTGCATTTCGCGCTGCACCCGAACGCCGTACACCACATCGAACCCGGCCTGCCATTTTTCATAAAAGGCCGGAATAATTTCGGGCGGGTCCTGCAAATCACCGTCCATCAGCACCACCGCGTCGCCGGTCGAGATTTCCATACCACTCAAAAACGCCGATTGTGACCCAAAATTCCGGGAGTGTTTGATGGCAATTACGTTGGGGTCTTTGGCACAAATAGCTTCCAGAACCTCGTCGGTATTGTCGGGTGAATTATCGTTAACGAAAATAATTTCGTACCTGACTTTCAGTTCGTTAAATGTTTTCACGAGCCGCTCATACATAAACGGGATAGCTTCTGCGTCTTTATAACAGGCAATAATGGGCGAGATAACGGGGTTGAGCGTGGGCGTTTTAAAGGCCGGTATCACCCGCGTTTCGTAGGCATATTTCACCTGCCAGTCGGCGGTTTTTTGCAGGCCATCGGCGAGGGCGGTGGTGGCTTTCCAGCCGAGGTCAGTTTCGGCGGCTGCGGGGTCGCCATACCAATCCGACAAATCCCAGCCCCGGTTTGGCATACTGCCCCAAACGGGTTCGGGCGCAATGGCAAACGTTTGGCGGGTTTGGGCGGCCAAGTCGCGCATGGTGGTTTTTTGCCCGGTGGCAATGTTATACGACTTACCGGCAATTCCCGATTTAACGCGCAAAGCGGCCAGCACAAACGCTTCGATACAGTCGTCAACATAGACAAAATCGCGGCTGATATCGGGCGAAACCAACGGCGGAAACCCCCCATTTCGCGCTTCTTCCACGAGCCGGGGAATGAGCCGGTCGGGCTCTTCCCAGCCGCCATAGATTGAATACAGCCTGAGGTTCAGCGTGTTGAGATGATGGACTTTCGCATAAAATTCGAGCAGATACGCGGCTGAGACTTTCGATACGGCGTAGTGGCTGTTGGGTTCTACGCGGTCGTCTTCTTTGGGCGCGGTGCAGTTAAAGCCATATTCTGAACTGCTACCGGCGTGGATGTAGGCCGTTTCGGGGGTGCAGTTTTCGAGGATATTGACCGTACCGATCACGTTGGTTTCGTAGGTCAGGCCCACGTTTTTCTGCTTGCTATACGCGCCATAAGCAGCTAAGTTAAACACCGTTTTGGGCTGATACTGGTCAAACACCGCTTTTACTGAAGCGGGCGAGACAATATCGCAGTGAACGATAGTTTCGGCGGGCGCGGCCAGCAGTTTCAGCCGCCAGGCTTTGGTGGCATCGTGGGTGAGGGCATACACGTCGGGCAAACCGACTTGTTGCCGGATGGCGGTGAGTTGCTCAAACAGATTGGCACCGATAAAACCAGAGGCTCCGAAGATAAAAATCGGGCCGTTGAGTTGCCGGATACGGTCGGCGGGGGAGGGGAGAACAGCTTGCATTTGGCCGCAAACGTAGCGAAAAAGGCCGAAAGGGGGCCGAAACCTACCCGTACATCTCGACGATTGTTTGCAAAACGCCGAGGAGTTGGGGCAGGTCGCCGAGGTAATACCGGTCTCGGTCAACGGTCAGCGTCTGCTCTTCAAGCCGCAAAAATACCCAGTCGTAGGCGTTCGTAACGGTTCCATAAACGATAGGTGTTGGTTTCTCGGAAGCGGCATTGAACAGCCGAGCTGCATACATTTCTGCCGCACATTGCCCGATTCCTTCCTCTACTGTCCGGTTCTTGGCTTCCACAATGCAGAATACGGGTGCTTTTATTTCGATGCTGTCGGGTTCGGTGCTTAGTAAAAAATCGCACACCCCATTAAGGCCCGTCAATGGGTCAATGTCAAACGAAAAACCAGAAAAAATAGTGAATCTGTACTCATTCTGCCGCAGAATTTCCAGCAGAATCGGAGCAATGAGCATTTCTGATTTTGCTTTTTCTGAGAATAGAGGCATCCGTTCGGCACTGCTGATTGTGGCTAACAGCAGGGCCGACGGCTGAACAGCCTGTATCGGTTGGGCAAACAATTCGGCGCGGGTTTGCCGGATGTTGAATCGTTGCTCAAATTTCGTAACGGTGAAATCGCTGTATGCCATTACGCGGAAGTTAGAAGTTGTATCACAAATCTACCCAAAATTAGTAGCGAAAACGGGCCGAAAACAAAAAAAACCGTTTGTCAATGGCTATTGCTGCGGTTGACGAACGGTTTGAAAATAAGCTCTGTTTGGGCGCCAATTACGCTTGTTTTGTTGCCTGAATATTCAGCACAAGCCGCACGTGGTCGCTTAGCACCACGCCACCGGCTTCGGTAACACCGTCCCACATCAGGCCAAATTCTTTGCGTTTCAGCACGCCCGTCACGTCAAAACCGGCTTTAGTTTGTCCGTAAAAATCCTGCATTTGTCCGCCATACTCGGCTTTCAAGGTCACGCGGTTGGTCACACCGTGCATGGTCAGGTTGCCCGCAATGTCGTAAGTATCGGAGCCGGTTTTGGTCATGCTGGTTGAGGCAAACGTCAGTTTGGGGAACGTTTCGGCATCAAAAAACTCCGGTGATTTCAGGTGTCCGTCGCGCTGTTCGTTGCCAGTGCTGATGCTGTTTATATCGGCAGAAAACGTAATTGTTGCGCCCTCAAAATCGTCGCCGGTCATTTCCAGCGTTCCGTCGAACTGGCTAAACAGCCCGGTTACGGTTGAGACCATGAGGTGCTTTACCTTGAACTGGATTTCGGAGTGCATTGGGTCAATAACCCAGTTGGTGGCCGTTGCGGTTTGTGCTTCCACGGTTGTTGTGTTTTAGTTTATTACTGTAATGACATTCAATGTATATACATATAAAAGGACGAAATTGTTTCGCGGAGCCGAAAAAAGTCTGACGGGCGTGGTGGTTGCCCGGCTATGCCCTTTTCTGTCGTTTCGTCCAGAAATAAATCGGTACGCCTAACCCGGCAATCAGCAGGCCCATACCCGTGTTGACGGGCTTTTGGGTCAGCAAAATCACGGAGATCACCGAACCCGCCACGATGTACAGAATCGGCACGAGCGGGTAGCCAAACGCGCGGTAGGGCCGTTCGGTATTGGGTTCTTTACGCCGGAGCATAAACAACCCGCCAATGGTGACCATATAAAACACCAGCGATGTAAACGTGCAATAGTCGAGCAGGTCGCCGTAGGTGCCGCTCAAACACATCACCGATGCCCAGGCGCATTGCAGCCACAGGGCCACCGCCGGCACCCCGTTTTGGTTGAGTTTGCTGGCTGCGGGCAGAAACAGTCCGTCCTGCGCCATGGCGTAATAGAGCCGCCCGCCAGCCAGAATGAGGCCGTTGTTGCAGCCAAACGTCGAAATCATAATCAGCACGGCCATCAATGCTACGGCCAGATCGCCAAAAACGGTGGAGATTGCCGCCGTAGCCACCCGGTCGAAACTGGCAAACTGAATACCCCGGCCCAGCGCGTCGGCGGCTCCGGGTGTACCGTTGATGGGCAAAATAGAGAGGTAGGCAACGTTGGCAAGGCAATAAATGACCGTTACGATGAGCGTACCGAGAAACAGGGCCAGCGGAATATTCCGGCGCGGGTTTTTGATCTCGCCCGCAATAAAGGTTACGTTGTTCCAGGCATCCGACGAAAACAGCGAGCCGATCATCGAAACGCCAAAGGCCAGCAGCAACGCCATTCCCGCTATCGGCACCACCGCGCCCGTTACGGGATCAGCGGACGTGGCAACCCAGGCATCCTGAAAATTGGCCGACAACGTGCCGCTGCTCACGCCCAGCGAAATGCCAATCACAATCAGTCCGAAGAGCGCAACGAGTTTGGCTGACGTAAAGACGTTCTGAATCAGTTTGCCACTCTGAATACCCCGCGTGTTGAGCCACGTGAGCAGAATCAGGCTGGCTATCGAGAAAAACGACCCCAGCGAAGGCCGAAATTTTCCGTAGGTGAAAAAGGCGTTTTCGGGATTCAGGGCCGGGATAAACACCGCCGTAAACTTGGTGAAGGCCACGGCCACGGCGGCAATTACGCCGGTTTGAATCACGGCGAAGGCCGTCCAGCCGTACACAAACGCCAAAAGCGGCCCGTAGGCGCGTTGGATATACACGTACTGACCGCCCGCTTTGGGCATCATCCCGGCAAGTTCGCCGTAGCTGAGGGCGGCAAAAACGGTGAGTACGCCGGTTAGCACCCAAACGGCCAGGAGCCAGCCCGACGCACCAACGTTGCGACTGATGTCGGCAGAAACAATAAAAATACCGGAGCCAATCATCGAGCCAGACACGATGAGCGTGGCATCCATTAAACCGAGCGAGCGGTTAAATTCAGGGGTAGCAGGGGTAGGGGTCAACGACGTATTGGGGTTAAAAATAGACGGGCAAGATACTGCCGTTACCCCGTCAAACCGCAAAACGGGCATACTTTACGCTGTTTCGGGCAACTGAACCGACGAACCGGCCAACGGTTCAGTTGGTTTGTTTATATTTGAGTGTCATAAACAGCACAACAGATGATCGCGACAAAACCGGGATGCCGGTCAGAAAACCCAACATGAAAGTGCCGGATTACCTGATTTACGAAATCATGGACGGTCAGCCGATTCACTACAAAGGATACCGGGACGTACTGAGCGGCACAAAAACAGCAGCAGAAATTACGGGATCAAGTTCATTGCAATCACTTATCGTTACGCACCTTATCATTCTGCTTGGTAAGCGACTCGATAACAACCAGTTCACGATTTTATCCAGCGAAGCCGGGCTGCACCTGAACCGGCGCAATAATCTGGCGGGCGATATTTTGATTTTCGATAATGAGACTTTACCCATCGAGGCCATCAATGAATTTTATGCCTCGGTGCCACCCAGAATTGTGATAGAGGTGGACATCACCGCCGACCCCGCCGATATGTCGCCCGATGCCTACATGGTCAAAAAGACGCAAAAGCTGCTGAATTTCGGCGTTGAGCGGGTAATCTGGATCACAACCCCGGTTAAAAAAGGTACTGTGGCCACGCAAAACGAGGATTGGTACATAAAGGACTGGCACAAAGACATCGAGATTATGCCTGGTATCTCGTTTAATATCGGTCAATATTTGACCAAAAAAGGCTCGATTTATGCGTAACGGCCAGCCCCGCTGTGATGGCAAGGCTACTGCCCGGCCCGATGGCATCCCGTACATCGAACATAAACTCGTTTAACAAACCGCAAACGCCAAAAGCTGCCGAGTCGTCATTCAATTGATGGCTAAGTAGATTTCTCGTCCAGATCCCAACCAAACCGCCACTGTGGGGTTATGTAGTGAATTCGCTGACCGCGTTGAGACACGTCAGCGAATCCCCAAACTACTCAGCAATATGACTTCACAAACCCCCGAACGTTTCGACGCGATCATCATCGGCGTTGGGCAGGCCGGCAAACCACTGGCGCAGGCGTTCGCCAAAGCAGGCCGCTCGGTCGCGATTATCGAACGGAATTATGTCGGTGGAAGCTGCATCAACTACGGCTGTACGCCCACCAAAACCCTGCTGGCTTCGGCCCAAACCGCGCATCAGGCCCGCCACGCCCGCGATTATGGCATTGACGCGGGCAACGTTCGGGTTGATTTTCCGGCGGTCATAGCCCGAAAAAATCGGCTGGTCGAGCAGTTTCGAAGCGGTATTGAACAATCGTTTGATAAAACCGAATACCTCACACTAATTCACGGCGAAGCCCGGTTTACCAGCCCGAAACAGGTGGCCGTACCCCCCCCCGACGGCCCGGAAAGATTGCTGACCGCCGACCTGATTTTTATCAACTGCGGCACGCACCCGGCCAAACCCGACATCCCCGGCCTTGATTCCGTACACTGGCTGACTTCGACCACAATAATGGACATAACCACCCTGCCCGAACACCTGCTGATTGTCGGGGGCGGCTACATCGGCGTGGAGTTCAGTCAGATGTTTCGGCGGTTCGGTAGTAAGGTGACGATCCTGATCCGTGCCGGTCAATTGCTCGAACGCGAAGACCCCGATATCGCCAACGCGCTGGCCGATGTTCTGATTGGCGAAGGTATTGACATTCAGTACCATACGACAGTGGAGCAGGTAGCTGCCACCCAAACTGGTGGAGTCGCAATAAGCCTTAAAATGGGTGATAAAACGACTCAACTGACTGGTTCTCATCTGTTGGTTGCGGTCGGTACAACGCCCAACAGTGAAGCCCTGAACCTGTCGGCAGCGGGCGTAGAAACGGATGAGAAAGGGTTCGTTAAGGTCAACGACCGGCTCGAAACGGCCCGGCCCGGCATCTACGCCCTCGGCGACATCAAGGGTGGCCCGGCTTTTACGCACATTTCCTACGATGATTTTCGGATCGTCCGGCAAAACCTGCTCGAAAACGGCGACGCGTCCATCGCCAACCGGCCCGTACCGTACACCGTTTTCACCGAACCGCAGCTTGGGCGCATCGGCCTGAACGAACAGCAGGCGCGTGAACAAGGGAAAGCCGTGAAAATAGCCACAATGCCCATGAGTTACGTGGCCCGCGCCATCGAAACCGACCATACCGAAGGAGTAATGAAGGTGCTGGTTGATGCCGAAACCGATCAGATTCTGGGCGCGTCTATCCTCGGTATCGAGGGCGGTGAATTGATGACCATGATCCAGATTGCCATGATGGGAAAGTTACCTTACCAAACGCTGCGGGATGCTACCTTTGCCCACCCAACCCTCGCCGAATCGCTCAATAACCTGTTTTCAACCCTTGACTAACCAATGGTCAATACGCTTCCCCTAACCCATTCGTCGCTGCTGACTGCCTATCAGTCGGTGCGCAACTGGTCGGTTTACCTTTGCGCGTCCTTAGAAATCGAAGACTACGTGGTGCAGCCCGTAGCCGATGTCAGCCCGCCAAAATGGCATCTGGGACACACCACCTGGTTCTGGGAAACATTCGTGCTGGTGCCGCATCTGCCGGGTTACGACGTTTTTCACGATGATTTCAGTTTCGTTTTCAACAGCTACTACGAAACCGTCGGCAGGCGTGTTCTCCGCACCCAACGCGGCAATATGACCCGCCCAACGGTAGCTGAGGTCTACCGCTACCGCGACTACGTGGATCGGGCAATGGAACGCTTCCTAACCGATCACGAACCCGACGCAGCCCTGTCCGCGCTTATCGCCCTCGGCCTGAACCACGAGCAGCAACATCAGGAACTGCTTATCACCGACATCAAATACATTCTGGGCCATAACCCGCTGTTTCCGGCCCTGGCCATGCCGATTCGCGAGAACGCGCCTGCGCTGGCGGGGCCGTCGGTTACGGTGCCGGAAGGGATTCACACAATTGGGTTTCGGGATGCCGACGCGGGCCGGTTCCACTTCGATAATGAACTCGGCGTTCACAACGTTTACCTGACCGAAACTACGCTGGCGGGCCGGACAGTGACCAATGCCGAATACCTCGACTTCATGCAGGCTGGCGGATACCGGCAATTCGGTCACTGGCTCGCCGATGGCTGGGCGTGGGTGAAGGCCACCGTTGCCGAAGCACCGTTATACTGGTATCAGGTTGATGGTCAGTGGTATTACTACACCTTCGAGGGCTTGGTTCCGGTCGAACCCGACGCGCCGGTTTGCCACGTAAACCATTACGAGGCCGACGCTTACGCCCGCTGGCGGAGTCAATCGGAACCGGGCGTGCGGCTGCCAACCGAGTTTGAGTGGGAAGCCGCTGCGACCGGCCCTAACCCGCTAATTGGCTGGGGGCAACGCTGGGAATGGACGGGGTCGGCCTACCTGCCTTATCCCGGTTTCGTCACTGCCGGGGGCGCAGTGGGCGAATACAACGGAAAATTCATGAGCGGCCAGATCGTGCTGCGGGGTGCATCGGTGGCAACGCCCGCCGGACACCAACGCCCGACTTACCGCAACTTCTTTCAACCTGACAAACAATGGCAATTTTCGGGAATCCGGTTAGTGATGCCGTAAACGGACACGCGCTACCGACGCAAGCTAATACGAATGGGTACGCAATACCGTCGCCCGGAGTCGTTTCGTATTTGACCGAAACACTGGCCGAAGAAGTGCAGGTTGGCATGATGCGGTCGCCGAAGCAGTTGTCGTCGCGGTTTTTTTATGACGACGAGGGCAGCCGCTTGTTTCAGGCCATCATGCACCTGCCCGAATACTACCTGACCCGCAGCGAGTTCGAGATTCTGGAGACGCACAAACAGGCACTTCTCGACTTGTTCTCGACAGGGGATCGCCCGTTTGAACTGGTCGAACTGGGTGCGGGCGACGGCCTGAAAACGAAGGTGTTGCTCGGTTACTTCTGGAACCAACAGGCCCGGTTCACCTACGTGCCGGTCGATATTTCGGAATCCGCGCTCCATAACCTTACCGCCGACGTTCAGCAATACTGGCCCGACCTGCCCGTTTCGCCCCAGCCCGGCGAATATATGCAGGCGCTGAACCGGCTGGCCGATAGTCCCCGGCAGCAAAACGTTCGGCGGGTGGTGCTGTTTCTGGGGTCCAACATCGGAAACTTTTCTCCGGCTGATGCGGTCGGGTTCTACCGGCAAATCAGTCAGTATCTGCAACCGGGCGATTTGGTGCTGACCGGGTTCGATCTGCAAAAACACCCCGCCATTATCCATGCGGCCTACAACGACAGTCAGGGCCTGACGCGGGCGTTCAACCTGAACCTGCTCCGGCGCATCAACCGCGAACTCGATGCCGATTTTGACCTGCTGACCTTCGACCATTACGAAACCTACCAGCCCGAAACCGGCGAAGCCCGTAGCTATTTGGTCAGCCGAATGGCGCAGGTTGTTACCATCGGTGCGCTCGGCATGACGGTTCCGTTTGCGCGGGGCGAGGTGATTTATACCGAAATGTCGCGCAAATTCACCCGCGACAGCATCAACGAATTGGCCGAGCAAACCGGCTTCCGGTCAACGGGCTGGTTCACCGATGCCAACGGGTATTTTGCGGATGTGGTGTATGGGAAGGCGTGAGTTTTTGTTGATTTCCGCTCCCCCCCGTTTGACCAGTTGTATCACAAAATAAACTGGCTTAGATCGCGATTTTTGACAAGGCCGTTTAGTTTTTCCTGCACCAGTTCTGCCGATATTTCAAGCGTACTGCCCGGCCCGATAGTATCCGGCACGTCAAACATAAACTCGTTCAGCAAGTGACTCATCACGGTTTGCAGTCGCCGTGCGCCAATGTTTTCGGCTTCGGCGTTCACGGCAAAGGCAATCCGGGCCAGTTCGCGGAGGGCATCATCGGCAAAGGTCAGCGTCACGTCTTCGGCCTGCATCATGGCGATATACTGCTTGGTGAGGGCGTTTTTGGGTTCGCGCAGAATCTGGTAAAAATCGTCTTCTGACAATGGCTGCAACTCCACCCGAATCGGGAAACGGCCCTGCAATTCGGGAATCAGGTCGCTCGGTTTCGAGACGTGAAAGGCACCGGCGGCAATAAACAGAATATGGTCGGTATGAACGGTGCCGTATTTGGTGTTCACCGCCGAGCCTTCTACAATCGGCAGCAGATCGCGCTGTACACCTTCGCGGCTCACGTCGGGGCCACCTCCGCCCGAACCCGACCGGCTGCTGGCTACTTTGTCTATTTCGTCAATAAAAATAATACCCGTGTCTTCGGCCCGCCGGATGGCTTCTTCCTTCACCTCGTCCATGTCAATGAGTTTGGCGGCTTCTTCTTCAAAGAGCAGTTGGCGGGCTTCGGCAATAGTCACTTTGCGTTTGCGGCCCCGTTTGGGCAGCATCCCACCGAGCATTTCCTGAATGTTCATCATCGAAAGATCGTCCATTGTGCCACCCATAACGCTGACATTTGGCCCCTGACTCTGTTGCACGTCAATCTCGATCTTGCGGTCGTCGAGTTCACCGGCCTTGATTTTTTGCCGAAACCGTTCGCGGGTGCGCTCGTTGAGTTCGGTATCAGCATCGGGCATTTTGGCGGTGGTTTCGGTCAGGTCGGTCTCGTCAGAGAGTTCGGCATCGTCGTCGGCATCGTCAATGGCTACTTCCGATTGCTGGCGAATCGGCGGAATCAGAATATCGAGAATCATGTTCTCAACGGCCTGCTGCGCCCGGAGTTTCACGGCTTCTTTGCGGGCGGCTTTCACCATATTTACCGATTGCTCAACCAAATCGCGTACCATGCTTTCGACATCGCGGCCCACGTAGCCCACTTCGGTAAATTTCGAAGCTTCTACTTTGGTAAACGGTGCGTCGGCGAGTTTAGCCAGCCTGCGGGCAATTTCGGTTTTGCCCACGCCCGTTGCGCCGATCATCAGGATATTATTGGGCGTGATGTCGGGCTGAATATCGGCGGGGGCGTTCATGCGTCGCCACCGATTGCGGAGGGCAATGGCTACGTTGCGTTTTGCGTCGTGTTGGCCGATGATGTACTGGTCGAGTTGGGCAACAATTTGCCGGGGAGTCAGGTCTTTGAGCGATTCGTTCATGTTTCTGCGCTGATGGGCAGGGCGATTTTAATCAAGTAGAATTTATGACAAAGAAACAACTCTTTGCTGAATTTGGATTTATTTGGGCATAGGTCGGTTGGGCGGGGCGGCCCGTGCCGGTAATGACAAGATCGGAACATTGCGTACCTTGCCCCCAATCAGTTCATTCTAAAACCTCCTTCACTCTCAATGCTTTTTCTCTCCATTCTCGTCACGCTGGTGTTGATCATCGCGTTTTTGTCCGTCGTCATCGTTCAGCAGGGAACGGTAGTCGTGATCACCATTTTTGGCAAGTATGCCCGCGTGATGGCTCCGGGACTGAATTTCAAGATTCCGTTTATCGAAGCCATTTACCGGCGTATTTCCATCCAGAATCGGTCGGTCGAACTGACGTTTCAGGCCATCACCGCCGATCAGGCCAACGTTAATTTCAAGGCGATGCTCGTGTATTCGGTGCTGAATCAGAGCGAGGATGCCGTTAAAAACGTGGCCTTCAAATTCATTGATGAAGCCTCGTTTATGCAGGCCCTCATCCGCACCATTGAAGGCTCGATTCGGAGTTTTGTGGCAACCAAACGGCAGTCCGAAATTCTGGGCCTGCGCTCCGAAATTATCGAACACGTTAAATTTCAGATTGATACGCTCCTCGAAAGCTGGGGCTATCACCTCACCGATCTGCAACTCAACGACATTGCGTTTGATGAAGTCATCATGCGCTCGATGGCGCAGGTCGTGGCCTCGTCAAACCTGAAAGCAGCCGCCGAAAACGAAGGACAGGCCCTGCTCATCACCAAAACCAAAGCCGCCGAAGCCGAGGGTAACGCCATTAAAATCTCTGCCGAAGCCGAAAAAACGGCGGCTCAACTGCGCGGTCAGGGCGTGGCGTTGTTCCGCGAAGAAGTAGCGCGGGGTATGGCCGAATCGGCCAAGGTGATGAATGCCGCCGACCTCGATGCGTCGCTGATTCTGTTCTCCATCTGGACCGAGGCCGTGAAGCACTTTGCCGAAAATGGCAACGGAAACGTCATTTTCTTAGACGGCTCGACCGAAGGCATGGAGAAAACCATGAAGCAATTGGTAGCGATTGAAAAGCTCAATAAGGTAGCAACAGTAGGATAGTATCCGGCGCAAACTGTACCTGACTTCGGAATTGGTGCCGCTGGCCGACGAACTACAGGAACGCCATCAGGCCCAATTGGTCGAACGGCTGGCGTTGGCCCTGCGCGAAGGCCGGCCGGTGCGGCTCGTGCGGTATCATTCGCCCAACTCCAACACCATTGCCGACCGCGATATTGAACCACTTGATTTCACCGACAACTTCGCTACCCTGAAAGTCATTGACCTGGCCGCCGGGCGCGAGAAGAGTTTCAAAATCCGGCGTGTGGCCGATGTACTGGTGTTAGACACGCCTAACCGGGCCACAGGCCAGGCAGGCGAAGTACTTGATGCCTTCGACTGGCCGGGGCCGGAACCGTTGAACATCTGCCTGAACCTGTCGCACATGGCTTATCGGCTGCTGACGGAAGAGCATCCCCGCAGCCGCCCGTTTCTACAGCCGCAGCCCCACGTTGATTTTCCTTACTGGTTTAAGGGCGAGGTGCGGAGTTTTACAGGTATTGGCCGGTTTGTGCTGGGCTTACCCGGCGAGGTGGAGGTGGTGGAATCAGCCGCGTTTCGGGATTATCTGCGAGAATGGGCGGGGTTGAGGAAGCTGTGACACAGAATGTCAATGATAGGGAATTACTTTGGGACACGAAACGGAAAACGTACCATGCTACAAACAAAGATGTTGGTTAGAAACCCTATTAGCCACCGATATGCCTTGAACGCCTATTGCTTGGGCTTTGCCGCTAAACGCGCTTCCTGCATTCGACGCATAGCCTCCTTTTGGGACAACCGCTCTACAGGAAGGTTCCGAATTTCTTCCCAGCTCATTTCTCGGATTGTCTTATCTGTGATGGTGTTTTTAACCGCACCAAAGTCCTTGGATGTCTTCTTCATCGGCGAGTTTTATTTGATGGTAAATGAAGCAATCAATGTCGCTGTCATAATTCAAAGCTACGAGCAAAAAACGCGATTTGGTACCGTAGCCAATCACATAATAGAAGCAGTCGCCAAGTGGCATACCAGGTATTGGAATCCAAGCAGATCGGACATTGCGACGTACACTCTTAATTTCCAGATGATTAGAGGCAATGGATCGAATCTCTTCCAGCGTCAAAAGGCTGAAGTCATCAGTTGGGTCAGTAAATTCAAAATCTTCCACAGAGAATTATGGTTAGAGTTGATGGTAAAACTAATCATTTTATTTTTAAGTCGTAGCTTCTCTAAAAAAACGTATGTTTGTCATCACAAGCTGTCAAGTTGGATTGAAACGAGAACCTACGACTTGCGTCGAGAATAGGTATTTCCAAATTTAAGTTGGCTTGTGTAGAGCCAGCCTGTAGCTGGCTCTATTTAACATCTAACCGTATTGAGTGTGGTTCTCTTGTAATCTATATGATAAAATCCTTTTATGAAGCCGGAAAACTACTCTCGCAGTTGGACGAATACAAAGATTACTTCCGTCCCTGGGCGAATCCATTTCCCAAACTGCGTGGTGAGGCTAAAGTGGTTATCGCCGAAATCAACGATGGTGTGTTAGAGCCAGCCTTGACGGTTGAGGATTTTCGGAGTGCCACCGCCTACATCGACAAATACCTGTTCCGCAAAGCGGGATCCAACGCCACCAATCTGGTTCCGACCTTTTATGTACAGGCCCAAGCCGATGCTGACAAGCAAGCCGATAGCATTCGGAAAATGATGAAGAAGGTGCGGGCTTCGGTAAAAAACTACAAGCATACCTTCATAACATCCGCTCAGATAGACACCATCGAAGGGCTGTTGCAAGGGGTTTCCTTTGACCCGAAAATGAGCTACTTGTTCACGATGCGGATTGACGGGCTGTAT
>JBBRUV010000080.1:0-15404 GCA_038247465.1 Cytophagales bacterium | reverse complement strand
GGTCAGTAGCCCCGGCGGGTTACAGTTCCGTAGGAACGACCGATATGGCCTGTTTATATGGGCCGTTCCTACGGAACTCGATGATTTTCTGCTCTTTTTTACCCCCGGTTGAAATCGGGGCCGGGCCGACGTTTCGGCTACCATATCGGTCAAACCTACGGCTTTCTATGAACCCGCGTAACATCAGTCAATGAGCAAAAATACCCGTCCCGAACCAGCCGATTCGTTGCCCGCCCTTTTTTTAGGGTTTATCAACGATCAACACCTGTGTGGCCCAACAGAGTGCATCCTGCTGACGGTCAGTGGTGGGTTAGACTCGGTAGTAATGGCCCATTTGTGCCAAGAGACGGGCATTAGGTTTGGGATCGCGCATGTTAATTTTGGCCTGCGCGGGGCCGAATCAGATGCCGATGAAGCATTTGTGCGTGACTTGGCCGCATCGTACAAAGCTCCGTTTTATACTGAACGATTCGATACGGCAGCCGTTGCCAGCCAGCAGGGCGTTTCTGTTCAAATGGCGGCCCGGCAACTCCGCTATGATTTTTTTGAGCGAATCGCCCGGAAACACAACTACACAGCCATTGCTACCGCCCACCACCGCGACGATGCGCTCGAAACCGTTTTGCTCAACCTCGTGCGTGGCACCGGGCTTGCCGGGCTGACCGGAATTCCCATCCGGCGCGACGACGAAGGCCGCATCCCAATCATCCGGCCTATGCTCTGCACCGACCGCGCCAGCATTGACACCTACGCTAAACAACGCGGGCTGGTTTGGCGCGAAGATTCCTCGAACGAGTCAGATAAATACGCCCGCAACAAGATTCGGCATCAGGTAATCCCGGTGCTGCGCGAACTCAACCCCAACCTAAGCCAGACGCTGACTGATACACTGGAACGATTGCGCGGGGCGAATGATGTGGTGAACAGCTTCCTGCTAAAAACCGGAACGTGGGATAGCCTCGTGAGTGAACAAGGCGGGCATCCGGTGCTGAATCGAGACGCATTACTTCGGCTGCCGAGTCCTCTGTTTCTTTTGAATGAATGGCTTAAACAGTTTGATTTTAACTACGAACAGGCCAGACAGATTTTCGGAGTGATGCAGAGCGGCACCATCGGCCAGACGTTTTTGTCGCTCACGCATCGCGCCTGGAATGACCGTGACGGGCTGATTATCACACCATTCACCCCGGAAATGCACTACCGAATCAGCCTGAACAAATGGCCTGCCCACGGGCTAATTGACGTGGCCGGGCAATTCAGATTATCGGTACGGACGTTTGACAAACCTACCGATTACAAACCCAGTCCTGACCCGGCAACAGGCTGTTTCAACGCCGACCAATTGCAGTTTCCGCTTACAATTCGGCCCTGGCAACTCGGTGATAGGTTTCGACCCTTAGGAATGAATGGCACCAAACTCGTTAGTGATTTGCTCAACGACCGCAAACTATCGCTGCCCAACCGCGACCGTATAGCCGTGTTGCTCTCCGGTGGGCAAATTGCCTGGGTGGTCGGCCAGCGCATCGGGCATGAATTTCGGGTGTCAAACGTGGCCGACCGGATTTGCGAAATTCAGGTGCTGGAGTGTATCAGTCAATGACTTTATGTTACGCCCCCTGTGGGAGCAAAAAACGGCGATTGTATGACAGCAGTTAGGCAACCCACCTAAAAGTAACTTAACAGTAACTTTTCTATTGGCACTTTACAGAAACAAACAAAGACTATATTGCAACAGTTAAATTTATCAAAATAATATTTGCATATTATTTCATTTAACGAAATAAAAAATTTATACTTGCATCTCATTTTTACGTCTGTCATTTCTTTCTTCACAACCCTGTGTTCAAAACTGTATGAAAGTACGTGTACTTATTTTTGTTCTGTTTCTGCCCCTTATCTCGCTGGCCCAACAGCGTGTTGTCAGAGGGAAAGTAACCGATGCCGCCAGGGCCACCTTGCCTGGCACAACCATTACCGTAAAAGGGAGTACCGTTGGTACAACAACCGATGCCCAGGGAACCTACCAACTGACCATTCCTGACAAAAAAACAACGCTGGTATTCTCGTCGGTGGGGTTTCAATCGCAGGAAATTTCGGCGGGAAATCAGGAAACGATTGACGTAACGCTCATTGCCGATACCAAGCAACTCAGCGAGGTGGTCGTAACAGCCGCCGGTATCAAGCGCGACAAAAACGCCCTCGGCTATTCGGTTACGACACTCGACGCGTCTAACCTTGCGCAACGCTCTGAACCTGACCCACTTCGCGCCCTGACGGGCAAAGTGGCAGGCGTGAATATTCAGGGATCGGGTGGGGCCGCCGGTGGTGCCACCAATATTACCATTCGCGGCAACTCGTCGCTGGGTAACAACAACCAACCTTTGTTTGTGGTCGATGGCGTGCCATTTGATAACTCCAGTTTCGGCAATGCCGATGGCTTTGTGGGTGGCTCGACCGTTACCAACCGTGCTTTCGACATTGACCCCAACAACATCCTGACTATGACGGTGTTGAAGGGCGCAGCCGCAGCCGCGCTCTATGGCTCACGGGCCGCTAACGGGGCCATTATCATCACCACCAAAGCCGGAAAAAGCCAGAGTCGCAAAGGGTTAGAAATCACCTACAACATGGGCTACTCGACGGAAACGGTTGCTGGTCTGCCCGACTATCAGACCAGCTATGGCCAAGGCACTAATTTCGACTACCGCAGTGGGGTCTTTGGCTCATGGGGGCCACCGTACGCCGGAATCCAGAGTTTGATTCCCACGCGCCAAACCATTCCGCATCCACTCACGACCAACAACCGCTACCCGTCGGCGGTGTTCCCCCAGATTTATCAGGCCAACGGCATCACCCCAATTCAGGTGCCGTACCAGTCGTATGGACAAGAAAACGCTAAAAATTTCTTCCGCCAGGGTAACGTCTTTGAAAACGCGCTCTCGGTTTCGACGGGTAACGCAAAAGGAAACTTCACCGTTGGCTTGTCGCGGATGGGCAACCAGGGCGTAGTGCGTGAGAACGAGATTACCCGAACCGGGGTAAACATTGGTGGTAATGCGCAGTTAGACAACAAATTCTACGTCAGTGGCGCGTTGAACTACGTCAACACCGCACAACGGTCTCCCCAGGTAACGGCAGCAAACGGTGGCGGTGCGTCGGTTCTGGATATTTTAATGTTCGTGCCAACAAGCTTCGACCTGACGGGCTTCGCCAATACCAATCCCCTGAACGGCAACAACGTTTATGACCGCGTTGGCACCGATAATCCCTATTGGTCGGTGGTTAACAGCCCGACTACGAGCAAAGTAGATCGGTACTACGGGAACGTGGTGGTGGGCGTTGATCCACTGCCCTGGCTCAATGTGCAGAACACAGTTGGCTTTAATGCCTACACCGACCGGCGCGTGGTGGTGAACGGCAAAGGGGGCGATTATTTCCCGAACGGCAACATCACCAACGACAATATTTACCGGCAGGAGTTAGACAACACCCTGCTCGTGACGGCCACCAAACAGCTTACCGAAAACTTTGGTCTGAAAGCTATTGTGGGCAACAACGTGAACCAGCGACTCACCGAACGGCAGGTCGTGTTTGGCGACAATATTATTTTCCGGGGCATTAACTCGCTCAATAACACCAGTATAACGATTCCGAGGGTGTTGCCCAACAACCGCAATAATTTTAAGCAACGCTACTTTGCTTTCTTCACCGATATCTCTTTAGACTATAAAAACTTTGCCTTCCTGAATATCGTGGCCCGTAACGACGTGTCATCAACGCTGCCAGCCAGTAACCGCAACTACCTCTACGGCGGGGCCAATGCCTCGTTGATTTTTACGGAAGCCTTCAAAATGCCCAAAAACATTTTGTCGTTCGGTAAACTCCGGGCGGGCTATACCCAGGTTGGCAACGAAGCCACGCCGTACCAGACGCAGACGGTATTTATCGCCAACCCAATTTTGGGAGCCGGAACGGGCAATGGCGGCATTGCCTCGCCATTTGTGGGCCAAAGTACCCTGACCGAATCTGACTTGTTGGCCAATGCTTCGTTGAAGCCGGAGTTTATCACCGAACTCGAATTGGGAACCGAATTGCAGTTTTTCAATAACCGGATCGGGATAGATATCACGTACTACAACAAGATCAGTACGTCGCAGATTTTCACCGTAAATGCGGCCCCGTCAACGGGTTACACGCAACGGGTAATTAACCTCGGCAAGTCGTCGAACGAAGGCGTTGAAATTGGCCTGAACGTCAAGCCGATTAAACTTAATAACGGGTTCACCTGGGATATTACGGCGGCTTTCACCCGCAACCGAAATATTATCCGCGACATTGGTGCGCTGAGCGAACTGCCCTACGGCGGCTTCTCCGACTTGGGTAGTGTTCACATTGCCGGACAGCCCTACGGTCAGATTCGGGGTTCGACCTACGCCCGCGACGACGAGGGCAATATTCTGGTAAACCCAAATACGGGCAAGCCCATTCTGAGCGGCAAAACAACGGCCATCGGCAACCCAAACCCCGATTTTATTCTGGGCGTGACTAATACATTCACATACAAAGGATTGACATTGAGCGCGTTGTTCGATTGGAAGCAGGGCGGGGATATGTACTCGTTCACGGCGTATGAACTGCTGAGCCGGGGTGCCACGCGCGACACCGAAGACCGCGAAGCCATATTGGTGGGGCCGGGGGTGCTGGGCGATGTGAACACGCTGAAACCGATTTTGGGGGCCGAAGGCAAGAAAATCCCGAACAACATCGGAATCGGCGTCGCTGATTATTATTTCTCCGGCGGTTTTGGGCCGGGCGGTGCGGGTGAAGTGAACGTGTTCGATGCAACGGTTTTCCGGCTCCGCGAGGTGTCGCTGGGTTACCAAATGCCAAAGAAATGGCTGTCGAAAACGCCGTTTGGAGCGGCTACGCTGTCATTGAGCGGGCGCAACCTGTGGTATCTGGCCCCGAACTTCCCGAAGTACCTGAACTTCGATCCTGAGGTAAGCTCAACTGGGGCTGGCAATTCGCAGGGCTTCGATTTTATTGGGATTCCAACCACCCGCCGAATGGGCGTAAACCTGCGGTTCAGTTTCTAATTCCGTCTGAATGCCAAACACAACTTCTATGAAATTCATAAATACCTTACGAGCCGTTTCTTTGCTCAGTCTCCTGCTGGTGGCTGGCTCGTGTAACGAGTTCGTCAATATTAACGACGACCCCAATAACCCCACAATCCCGGTGCTGGAACTGCTGCTGCCCGCCACCCAGGTATCAATGGCGGGTAGTATGCGCGACATAAACCAGGGTACGTCTATTGTGATGCAGCACATGTTCACGATTGCCGCCAGCCGCAACTTTCAGGATGGTACTGATTATCAGTTCTCCTGGAATTCGCTATATACACAGTCGCTGAACGACATTGAAACCATTATCCGCGAAGGAACGCGCCTGAACCGCTGGGATTATGTCTCAATTGCAAAATTGGAAAAAGCGTATCTCTACAGCCTGATGGTTGATATGTGGGGCGACATTCCGTACCGCGATTCAGCAAAGGGGCCAAGTACCGAAGACCCGATTTTTGAAGGCGGATCGGCTATTTATGACAAGCTCTTTATTTTGATTGACGAGGCATTGGCCGATGCCAACAAAGGAACTTTCTCGATTCAACCAGCCACCGCCGATATTATTTACAGAGGGGATAAAGCAGCCTGGATTCGGATGGGCAATTCGTTGAAATTGAAGCTGTTTAATCAAATCCGGCTGGTGCAACCCGAGCGGGCGAAGACAGGCATTACAGCTTTGCTGACCGCCAATGCACCGCTGATAACGACCAATGCCCAGGATTTTGCCTTTCGGTTCGGCACCACCGAAACGCCCGCCAACCGCCACCCCTGGCACCGTAGCGAATACCAGCCCACCAAAGCGTTCTACATGAGTCAGAATTTCATGGAACGACTCTTTGCCGCCGATGACCCGCGCATCCGGTATTTTTTCTACCGTCAAACGTCAAACTTCACGGTTGGTTTCACGCCAACGGGCAACGGCTATTTCGGTCGCTACACGGGCGATGCCACTGCCGCGCCCAACGATCAGGCGCTGCGGGCGACGGTTGGGGTGTATCCGGCGGGTGGTTTATACGATGCCGGTCCCATAAACAACCTGACGGCAGCTAACAACGTGTTCATTACCAATTCGGGAGCAACGGCAACGCCCAAAGTCGTAACCAATACCGATGGCAGTGGCGGTGGTGTTTTGCCATTCATGACCAACGCCATGGTGAGGTTCACACTGGCCGAAGCCGCCCTGACCTTAGGCACGGCTGGCGATCCAAGGCAGTTGTTTCAGGAGGGTATTACGGCCAGTTTGAGCAGCATTAACACGATTGCTACGTCGGGCGGCAATTCGGCCCCGGCTTTAGCAACGGCCACCAGCACCTCGTTTGTGGCAAACCGGACAGCGCAATACGATGCGGCTAATGCCGATGGGAAACTAAACGCCGTGATGACCCAGAAATACATTGCCCTTTTCGGTAATGGCATGGAAGCCTACAACGATTATCGCCGGACGGGTTTCCCCGTGCTGCCCGCCCCGATTGCCCCGTTGAACACGTTTCCGCTGCGTCTGAGCTACTCCGTGACCGAGCTTTCGACCAATTCGAATGTCTCCAACAAAGCCGATAAACTGCAAACCGCTCAACAAATCACTCCTGTTTTCTGGGATAAGTAAACGCCACCCACCCCTCCTAAAACAGGAGGGGCTAAAAATAGCAACTCATGAAAAAACTCATTTTATATAGTTCGCTTCTCGCGTTGGTTTTGCTCGATGCCTGCAAAACCGAAGAGTATGTCTGGGAAAACTGGGCCTACACCGCCGTTCCGCTCGTGGCAGTCAACACCAGCAAGTCGGCCCTGCCAACGGTAGCAACGGCCAACACGTCTTTTTTTGACCTCGGAGCCACCAACCTCGGCGCACAGGAATTTGAATATATCCTGAAATGGGAAGGGTTCGGAAGGGCCGAAGTAAAATCAATTCAGGTATATCTGGGCTTCGTGAAGGCCCCGGCAACGGGTAATCCAGCCTATCCGATTGTGATTTCTCAGCCGGGCGGAGTCTATCCGAGCGTGACGCAATATCCGTTACCAAGCCGGGTCGGTACTGCCGACAAATTGTACGAAACCGTTACCCAGTTTCCGAAAACGTTTACCGTTACGGCAGCTCAGATGGCCGCGTTCACCGGCACGAACCTCGGCACGGTGGTTCAGAACGACTACTTTGTGTTCAAGTTCACCCTGAACCTTGCCGACGGTCGTCAGATTGCAGGGTTTCAGGAAAACGTTTGCGACGAAGCCCGTGGCGAAGTCGGCGACTGCCGGGTCGGTGTTCGCTTTCGGCGGAAGTAATTAACCCAACATTCTAAACCCCTTTACCAATGCGTTACGCGCCTTATTCATTGCTGTTGCTGCTCCTGGTTAACCTGAGTACAGCACTGGCCCAAAACATCCCCTCGCCAAAAGAGCATTTTGGCATCAACATCGGTGACGACTATCAGCTTGTCACTTACACGCAAACGGAAGCCTATTTCAAGAAGATAGCCGCGGCCTCTGACCGCGTCAAATTGGTTGATATTGGTCTGACCGAAGAAGGCCGACACCAGTATATGCTGATTGTCTCATCGCCGGAGAACCTGAAAAAATTGGATCGGTACAAGGAGATTTCCCAGAAACTTGCTCGTGCCGAAAACCTCACCGACGATCAGGCGCGGGCGTTAGCCACCGAAGGCAAAGCCGTTGTCTGGATTGATGGTGGCTTGCACGCAACGGAAACCGTTGGCACGATGCAACTGATTGAAACGATCTGGCAGTTGGTGAGCCGCAAAGACCCCGAAACGATGCGGATTCTGAACGACGATATTACGCTGCTTACCCACGCCAACCCCGACGGGCAGGAACTCGTGACGAACTGGTACATGCGCGAACCGAAAGCCGAAAAACGGGTACTCGATAACTTGCCCAAGTTGTATCAGAAATACATTGGTCACGACAACAACCGCGATTTCTTCATTATGAACATGAAGGAAACCCGGAACATTGGTCGGCAGTTGTTTGTCGAATGGATTCCGCAGATTATGTACAACCACCATCAGCGCGGCCCTGCCGGATCGGTGTTGGCTGGCCCACCCTACCGCGACCCATTTAACTATGTGTTTGACCCGTTGATGGTGACGGGCATTGATGCCCTCGGCGCGGCCATGATTAACCGGCTCAATTCGGAAAACAAACCCGGTTTTACCCGGCTCGGCGGGTCGGTTTTTTCGACCTGGTACAACGGCGGGCTGCGTACTACTACGCACTTCCACAACATGATTGGGTTGCTGACTGAAATTATCGGTGGCCCCACGCCCGAAGACATTCCACTGGTCCCTAACCGGCTGATTCCCAACGGCAACACACCCTTTCCGGTTACGCCCCAGAAGTGGTATTTCAAGCAGTCAATTGACTATTCAGTGTCGCTGAATTATGCCGTAATGGGCTATGCCGCCCGCTACCGCGACGAACTGCTGTTTAACATCTACCGGATGGGCAAAAACTCGATTGAGCGCGGCAGTAAAGATACCTGGGGGCTGTCGCCTAAACGGATTGATGCCATTACTCAGGCGTATCAGTCTGACCCTAAGAAAGTTGTGCCGCCCACCAACGCGGCTCTGGCTCAATACGGTATGATTCCTCGCGGTGGCGGAATGCCGATAAAATACTATGACACGATCATGAAAGCCCCCGTTCTGCGCGATCCGCGTGGGTTTATCGTGCCGGCTAACCAGCCCGATTTTGCAACGGCCATTAAGTTTATCAACGCCCTCATCCGCACAGGCATTCAGGTTCAGCAAGCTACCGCCGATTTTACGGTTGCGGGCAAAAGCTACCCGGCAGGTTCATACGTTGTGAAAGCCGATCAGGCGTTCCGGCCCCACCTGCTGGATATGTTTGAGCCGCAGGATCACCCCAACGATTTCCAGTATCCGGGTGGCCCGCCGGTTCGCCCGTATGATGCTGCCGGGTGGACGCTGGCCTACCTGATGAATGTTCGCTTTGACCGGATTCTGGACGGTTTTGATGGCCCGTTCAAAAAATTACCCATTGGCGAACTCGAATCGCCAGACGGTCGTGTTGCCGGGGCAGCCACGGCTGGCTATCTCCTCAGTGCCAAAGCCAACAACTCGTTTATTGCCGTAAATGACCTGCTTGCGTCGGGCGTTGAGGTGTATCGGTTACCCAACGGAGCGGGTGGCAAAGCGGGAGCCGAGGCCGGGGTCTTCTTTATTCCCGCTTCGGTGAAGGCAAAAACGCTGTTAGACAAATCGGCCAAAGACCTCGGTTTAGACATTACGGGCATCGCCAAAAAACCGGCTACTGCACTCGTTAAAGTGTCGCCGATGCGGATTGCCCTGTGGGATACCTACGGCGGTTCGATGCCGTCGGGCTGGGTGCGCTGGCTGATGGAGGAGTACCATTTCCCGATGAAAGTTATTTTTGCCCAGGATATTGATGCGGGTGATTTACGCAAGAAATTCGATGTGATCGTGTTCGTGACCCGCGCGATTCCTCCGGTGGGTGGTCAGGAAAATGATATTTTCAGTGCGATGGAGCGCGAACCAAAAGAAGAAACTACGCCCGCCGAATACCGCCCCCTATTGGGTAAGATCACGGCTGATAAATCAATTCCGCAGATAAAAGCCTTCCTGGAAGCAGGCGGGAACGTGGTCACCATTGGTAGCAGCACCAACTTGGCCTATCACCTGAAACTGCCCGTCAAGAACGCCCTCACGGAGATGACTGCTGCCGGTCTCGATAAACCACTGCCAGGCGAGAAATACTACATTCCGGGAAGTGTGCTGCGGGTGAGTTTAGATTCGACACAACAGACAACCTGGGGGCTGCCCACGCAGACGGATGTCTATTTTGATGCCAGTCCGGTGTTTAAGCTGGCTCCCGAAGCGATCTCAAAAGGCACCGTGATGCCATTGATCTGGTTTGATACGGCTAAACCGCTGCGTAGTGGCTGGGCCTGGGGACAGTCCTATTTGCAGGATAACGTTGCCGCATTCATGGCTCCGGTGGGTTCGGGTAAATTCTATGCCTTCGGCCCCGAAATCACCTTCCGGGGGCAGGCACACGGCACTTTCAAGCTTTTATTCAATCAGCTTTATGGCACCGGCAAGAACGGAGCGCAGGGGGCTGAGCCAGTAAGCGAAGACTAAAGGCAATCCGTTACCACGCTTTCGACCCCAGCAGTTTCTCGCCCAACTCACTGAGGGTAGCGCATTCGTAGCGGGTTTGTTCCCAGTTGCGGGGGTCGCCGGGAAAAGCGTAGCCTTCGGGTGCAATCCGGTTCTGCCACGACGACACCCGCCATTGCCGCATGGCTTCGTTGTCGGTTTCGGCGGGCATCATTGAGATGTACTGCGCGATTCTGACTTTATCACCTGATTTGTTGGGCCGGATTCCGTGCGGCAACGTGCTGTTAAAAATCAGTAAATCGCCCGCTTCGAGTTTGACTTTCATAAACTCGAAGCCCGTCGTGTCGGGTTTAAAGCGGTTGCGGTCAGCGGGTTGGGTCAGTTTCCAGGTGTCGTAGGTGCGGTAGAGTTCGGGTAGGCACTGAAAACCGCCCATGTTCTCGTCGGTTTGGTCGGCCAGGGCCAGCACACCCTGCACGTTTTGGGGCCGGGTTTCGGGGTCATAATCCCAGTGGATAAATCCGTTAAACTCGTGGCCGGGGCGCATCGGCAGGTTCAGGTTGGCGCGGTCAATGGTCACCCACAGGTTTTCCATACCCCAGACATCCACAAAAGCGTCGTAAACGCGGGGTGTCTGGCGGTTTTGCCACATTAGCGGGTGGTTATAGATTTCGACCATGCCGCTGTTGGTCAGTTCTTTCATTTTCATTTCGGCGCGGGCGGGGGCATACCAGGTATCCGGGTTGGCCGGGTCTTTTTCTTCAAATTCCCAGAGCAGGGCGGCCAACGCATCGGCCTGTTCGCGCGGAACGGCTTGTTTGATAACTACGTAGCCGTTTTCGATCCAGAATTGCCAGTCGGCTTCCGATAACACGCGCAGCGGTTTTCCTGTGGTGCGGTCGTTGAGTTTGTACCGGCTACTGGTGGGCGTTGAGGGATTGCCGGGAATGTCAAGATGCGCGTTGTTGGGCTGGGCCGCATCCGGCTGGGCCGCATCCGGCTGGGCCGCATCCGGCATAATGGTAGGCAGAGTCATGGTTTGGGGTTGCATCGGGTTTAGGATTGAGGTTCGGAAATCAGGCAAATAAATCGGCGACGGTAAACTGAAAATCCGGCACAACGGGCGCGGCAGAAATCACGTCGGCACCTTTGTAGGCTTTTGATTCGCCGGGCGCGGTATAAACGTAAATTCGTTGCTGTTTAGGCACGATATACCACACCAACTGCGCCCCACCGTCGAAATAGTCCTGAATTTTATCCAGCACATCCTGATGGTATTCCGAATCGGAAAGAATTTCGATAGCGAACCGAGATTTTACGAGATTTCCGGTGCGCGTTGCCATAATCTGGCTCATGGTGAAATACCCCAAATCAGGTCGGCGTTTGCGAACATCGTCTATATACGAATCCATTTCCGGCGTTAGTTCATCACCTTCCCGATAGGCCACTGTTTGGGCGAAAAGCCGGGTCAAAAACTTGATGATAAAAAATTCGTCTTGTTTCATTTCTTTTTTCTCAATGATTCGGCCCCGAACAAATTCATACGAACCACTGCGATTGTGTTGCCATTCCCACGCTTCAAACTCGTCAACAGTTTGAAAATGAGTCGGTAGCGGCTCAGAATTGTTTGACTCCTCAAAAACGGGTGCTGCGATCATCGTCTGTTTGTGTTTGCGTTGATTGATACAAAAGATACAAAAAACCGCACCGATTGCGGCCCATCTGCTCGTGGCTGCTGACCCACTCGTTGGCAACAATGGCCAATTTTATTAAGCCAGTATGTAAAGGCATTTTTTTCGACCGCTCCCCAATGCGCTTAAAAGTGGGTAGGGCAAGGTAAGGCTCAAACGGCAGAAGCTGTTGTTGGCCCGGCCACCAGCGGGCAGGCAGCAATGACTTATCTGCTTCATGAAATGGCTGATTTAAAAATTGTCATACTTACCCCTCCACCACCGGCAAATACACACGGAACGTGGCACCGGCACCGAGCTGACTGTCGGCGGTGATGGCTCCCTGGTGGTTTTCGGCCACCTTCCGGCAAATGGCCAGCCCCACGCCCGTGCCAGCATAGTTGCTCCTGCCGTGCAACCGCTGGAAAACCTGGAAAATACGGTCCACATACTTTTCATCGAAACCAATGCCGTTGTCGGTTACGTTGATTTCGTAAAAACGGTCAACGGTCTTACCGTTGGCGGTCCCTATCACCGACAACGGTAAAGCGGCATTAGACAGCACCCGATGGGTAATGCTGATGCGGGGCGGTATGCCGGACAGTCGGAATTTGATTGCGTTGCTCAACAGGTTCTGAAACAACTGCTTCAGTTGGGTGTAGTCCCCCATGATCTCCGGCAGGTCGTCCCACTCGATCACCGCGCCCGACTCCCGCACCGCCACCCAGAGGTCATCAACTACGGTGGTCAGCAGCTCGGTCAGCGACAACGGCTCGAACGGCTTCCGCTCGGTTGACATGCGCGAATAGTTGAGCAGGTCCCGAATCAGCCCCGACATACGCTTGGCAGATTTCTGCATCCGGGCAACCATATCGCGCCCGGTTTCGTCCAGCACGTCGGCATAGTTGGTGGCCACTATATTGCCGAAGGACTGGATTTTACGCAGCGGCTCCTGCAAGTCGTGGCTGGCGATGTAGGCAAACTGCTTGAGGTCGTCATTACTCCGGCGCAGTTCCATGTTCGCCACTTCCAGAGCCTGTTGCTGACGCTTCAACTCGTTGATGATCTGGTAGGTAGACACCAGCCGGTTTTCATCAATGCGGACCACCTGACAGAACACGTGGTTGTCAAGCCCATCGTACTGATAATGTTCCTCAAACTGTTGATTCTCGCCCGTTTTCATAGCCTGCACGTAGGCTTGCCAGAAACGTGACTGCTTAATACCGGGAAACAGCGTGAGGAGCGTATTTCCTGTGAGTTGTTGTCGGCTCAGGCCGGTATCGCGGGTGACCTGCTCGCTGACGTACTCATAGCGCAAATCAGCCAGTTGGCCGGTCTCGTCCCGCACCACGTTCAGTACGTTCATCCCGTGCATCATATGACTTAGCACGGCGTTGAATGTATCAGCCTGTTGTCTCTGGTTTATCTGCGCGTTGTGCTGTTCGGTTATGTCCATCACCGTCAGCACAATCCCGTCGCCCCGCCGAACCGCCGAGATGTCGTACCAGCCCGCACCCTGGCCGTAGTCGAACATCGCTTCGGTCCGCAACGGAACGCCCGTCCCGATCACCCCGGCGTACTGCGCCAGCAGGCCGTTGTCGCGCACCGAGGGGAAGAATTCGAGCATCGTGTGGCCGATGAGTTGAGCATCGCTGCGACCCAAGCGGGCTTCGTTGGCCGCGTTCTGCATCACATAGCGCAGGTCTGTTAGTTGGCCCGTTTCGTCGCGGACGGCCTCGAAGGCGATGATCGCGTTCTGGGAGCCGTCGAGGACAGAGTCGAGCAGTTCGGCCTCCTGGTGTTGGGCCAACTGCGCCCGCCGGGTGTCCGAAATATCCGTCACGGCCAGAATAACCTGGTCGCCCTGCGGAGCCATCGACACCCGGTACCAGCCTGCCCGCTCCTGCAAACCAAACGGCATCTCGAATTCCTGCTGCTCACCCAGCTCCACGCTGATTATGGACCGGCTGAGCAGGCCCGACGCACCGGCAAAGGCGAACGCAACGGTCAGTGTCCGGCCCAGCACCTGCGCGGGCGACAGGCAGAACAACTCCTGCAACACCAAATTGACCTGCACCACCCGAAAATCAACCAACCGACCGTCGGGACTTCGGATCGCGTTCATCACTGCAATGCCCGCCGGGATGCTTTCCAACAGGTTTTCTGTGAATTGGGTCTGTTGCCGGGCGGCTTCTTCCGATTTACGGCGGGCGGTAATGTCATTGTAAGTAACCAGCACGCCGTTCGCTACCGGCACAACCGATACTTCCCGCCAGGTGTCGTATTCGGGGTAATAATGCTCGCCGGTGAAGGGCTGACCCGTTTCGCAAACGGCCACGTACCGGCTGAACAACCCGTTGATGCCCGTTGCGGGGTAAATTTCCCACAAGGTGTGGCCCAGCAGTTCGTTGCGGGTGTAGCCGCTCATGGTCAGGCCCGCTTCATTGACCATCACAAATCGAAAATCGGTAATGGCTCCTGACCCGGCATCGCGAACGGCATCGAAGACGGTAATCCCGCTTACCGATGCGTTGAACGCCTGTTGCAGGACGCTGGCCTGCCGGGCGGCTTCGGCATCGGCCCTGATCCGGGTGATGTCATCGTTGGACACGACGAGGTTGTCTGGGGCGCTCGTCAGCAGGGCCGGAGCCGAAGGGTTTGTCATGTTCACAAGGGTGAGTTGATGGGTTGGTTGGCTACGCCCTCATTTGCCAGTTTTCCAAACAGATCGAATGCTCGTCGGGCCGCGTCAATAATTACCTCCTCCTGCCCGTCGGACCGGCTGAGGAGGTACGTGCCAAACGCTTTCCAGAGCGGTCCGGTCCGGTCGCCATACCCGCCAAAAAAATGCAGACCGACTGCGGCATCGCCGAGGCCCGGTGTCCGGCGCAAGGCTTTGGCAATCACCTGACCGCCCAGCGTTGAGCCTTCGCCCACGTAGAGTGCGCCCAAGAGTTGGTATCCGTTCCAGCCCTCAAACAAATCAGGATTGAGTTGGGGTGGGTCAATGCCAAACTGCTGCAAATCGGCCAGCAGCCAGGGCGTTTTCTGCCGCCGGTCGAGACCATAGCCCGCAAAAAAATCGGGTTGGGCGGCCACGGCGGTTTCTAATGCCCGGTGAAACCCGTAGTGAATCGTGAGCAAATGCCCCAGTTCGGCCCGCGTGAGCGTTCCGGCCATGAGCGTCTCGGCATACAGCAGCGTTTCGGTCTGTACGTGATTGCTGCGGGTTTCGGTTTTCAGTCGGTCGAGCAGGGACATAGTTTTCAAGGCATGTATTGACTTTGCGTGAGCCAGAAATCGACGGCCCGGCGCATCATGTCGCTGACTTCGTGGTAGCTGCCGGGTTTTATGAGGTAGGCGTTGGCACCCAGGTCGTAGGCCCGGCGGATGTCTTTGGGATTGTCGGAGGTGCTATAGCCCACCAACGGCAGGTACCGGGTCCGGCTCGCAGCCCGCACCTGCTGAATGACCTCAAAGCCACTGTGGCCGGGCAGGTT
>JBBRUV010000079.1:0-15425 GCA_038247465.1 Cytophagales bacterium | reverse complement strand
TTAATACGCTCAGCTCTTGCCCCGCCCCGGTCGATTTTTCACTCTGGACCGCGTTTTGGGTTTGCCCAACTGCCGGTAGGTCTCCGCAAAATCCTGCCCATCGGCAATGGCCGTGACCAACGCCCGCACACCAGGGCGACCGGCCACCGCCAGCCACCGCGATACCTCGGTAGCCGACAGCATGTAGGCCTGCATGGTGTGGTGAAAATCGCCCCCGAAAAAATCACGAACGGTACTTAGCTCACTCAGCGTGATGGTTGGCTGACCGTCCAAGTGCCGGAACGCCCATTCGTCGGCGTAATCGGTGGCGCGTTGCAGGCTGTCGGGCGTGGGGTTAGTGAAGCGGTAATCGACCATCAGGGCCAGCCCCTCGTTGAACCACTGCGGAATCTGCCGTTGCACCCGCCACCAACCCAACCGGGCCAGCAGTTCATCGTGACATAGTTCATGAGCCAGCACATCGGCGGCACTACCCTGCTGCCCTACCACCAGAAACGATTGCCCCCAGGGTGTGCCGAGGCTGCATCCCGCCGATGCTTCTCCACCACCGCAATACCGGCCATACTGCGCGTCGGTGTGGCAATAAATCAGCGTGGCGTGGCCCTGCCGACGGGCTGTTTGGGGTACCAACCAGAACGTTTTCAGGCGGTTGTCGGCTTGCTGTAAGTTTTTCAGGAGTTGCTGTTGTTGCCGGAAGGGCGTATCGTGGCTCACAAAAACCCGCCCCAACTGCGTCGGAACCGACCTAAATGCAGGATTTATACCGACCACCTGGCATCGTAGCAACGGCAAAAACAACCACAGGTAGGCGATGGGCAGGGCAATCAGAAAGGAAAAAAACCACCGGCGGGGCGAAATTGGACGCATAGCACGTCAACAAACCGGGCTGTTGGGTGGTTCTACCCACTATGCCCACTACATTGATTATCGGGGCGGGACTGGCCGGATTGACCGCTGCCCGCCAACTCACCCAACGCGGTCAGACCATGATTATTCTTGACAAAGGCCGGGGCGTGGGCGGTCGGTTAGCCACCCGGCGCATCGAACACGCCCGTGCCGATCACGGAGCGCAGTATTTCTCGGCCCGAACGCCTGATTTTCAAGAACTTATTCAGGAAATGATTCGGGAAGGCGTGGTGGCCGAATGGCGCGTTACCGACCCAAACACCAATCCGTTTGGCAGCCAACACCCGCGCTACGTTGGTACGCAGGGCATGAGCGGCATCGCCAAATACCTCGCCCGCAACCTGACCATCCTAACCGACGAGCGCGTAGTGACACTTGCAACCAGCCCGGCGGGTGGGTGTCTTGCCCTGACCGAAACCGGACAGACATACACCGCCGACCGTGTGATTTGCACCCTGCCCGCTCCGCAAGTCCTGGCGCTGTTGCACGACAGCCGGTTTGCCCTCGCGGCTACTGACGAACAGGCGTTGCAGGCCATTCATTATCAGCCGTGCATTGCGGTGATGGCTCTGCTAAACGCACCAAGCCGGATTCCGGCACCGGGCGCGTTCAGGTTTGGCAACGATAGCCCCATCTCCTGGGTAGCCGACAATACACAGAAAGGCATCTCGCCCGGTCAGTCATCGGTTACGATTCATGCCAGTGCTGCTTTCAGCGCAGCCCGGTTCGATTCGGACTTGGTCGTATTAGCCCACGAGTTGATCGGGCAGTTGGCCAACTGGATTCCTGCCGACAGCGTTGTTTCGGTGCAAACGCATCGGTGGCGGTATAGCTTAGCCGATGTGCGGCACCCGGAGCCGTTTCTGGCGGTGTCGGGGCCGTTTCCGTTCCTGCTCGGTGGCGACGGTTTTGGGATGGGTAACGTCGAAGGCGCGTTTGTGTCGGGTTTAGCAATGGCAAATCAGGTATGAAACTAACCCTCCGCACCGCCGTTAAGCAGCCGATAGCTCAGGTTTGGGCCGGGTTTGACCGCGCCTTGTTCGACAAACTCAGCCCGCCGTTTCCGCCCGTTGACGTGGTTCGGTTTGATGGTTGTTTGAAAAATGATACGGTGATTTTGCGGCTTAACTTCCTGATATTCAAACAGGACTGGATCAGCCGAATTGTGGACCAGCAGACCTCAGCCACCGAAATTTTCTTTGTGGACGAAGGCACCCAACTCCCGTTTTTTCTGACCTACTGGCACCACCGCCACCGGCTCATTGCCAACCCTGCAACGGGCGGCACCACCGTGGCCGATGAGATCACCTTCCGTACGCCCACCCGCCTGACCGACTACCTGTTCTGGCCGTTGCTCTGGGTTCAGTTTGCGTATCGGAAGCCCATTTACCGGCAGATATTTTCTTAAAAAAGATTAAACATCAGTTGCCGGGTAGCACGTGCTACCCGGTTTTTCGTTGTCAATGCGATAACGTGACCCAATCAAACCAGTTTTCGGAGTACCTTTGTACTTTCATTCTACCTGAATTCATGCGTAAATCCATTCAGCAATCGCTTGCTTTCTTTGCCCTTGGGGTATCATTAAGTGCTTCGTTTTTAGTCGGTTGTGGCACCACTTCTGACGTAACTATACTGGGTGACTGGCGAAGCCGCTCCGAATTAGAAGGAGTAGCCCGGCAGGGCGCGTCGGGCTTCGTGATCGGCACGAAGGCCTATATCGGCACCGGATTGAACTTCGACCGTGACCGCCTGACCGACTTCTGGGAATATGATCAGGCCCGCAATACCTGGACACAACGCGCCAATTATGCCGGAGCCGGTCGGTATCAGGGTGTGGGTTTTGCCATTGGGAACAAGGGCTATATCGGCACCGGATTAAACGTAAACAGTGCGCGGCTCAGAGACTTTTATAGCTATGACCCTGCTACTAACGCCTGGACGAAAATTGCCGACTATGCCGGTACAGGTCGCTACGCAGCCGCAGCCTTTACCCTTAACAACAAAGGATATGTTGGCACCGGGAATGATGGGGGCAATTTTTTGAAGGATTTTTACGGCTACGACCCCGCCACCAACACCTGGGGCCGCATTGCCAGTTATAGCGGCTCCAAGCGCATTGGCGCATTCGCAATGGTTATCAGTAATGTGGCTTATGTGGGGGGCGGTAACAACAACGGTGTTCCGCAAAAAGACCTATGGGCCTACAATTCAGCGACTGATAGCTGGGATGAAAAAAAGCAATTTCCCGACGATTTAGCTATCACCCGGAGTTACGGAGCGAGTTTCGTGATTGGCACCAAAGGCTACGTGGGTCTTGGCGAGGGCAACGCTAACTTTTACAGCTACGACCCCACAACTGATACCTGGGCCGACATGAGCGTGTTTGAGTTTACGCCCCGTGCATTCCCCGTCAGTTTTGCCATTGGTAACAAAGGCTACGTAGTGTCGGGCGTGGTGGGTACGGCGGTTCTCGACGATTTGCGCGAATATGACCCCGGCATTCCCCGTGTTCAATGAGCATGATTAAATCAGGCAACCGAGTTTTTCGGCCCTGGTACGCGCTCCTTATTGGGGCGGTGGCGGGCGGTTTGGGCTGGTGGTTTGTACAATATTACCAACCCAAACCGCGCTACGAAACTGCCGTGTTCAAAACCAAAACAGGTTGGGGATATGAGATTCGGAAGAATCAGAAAGCCGTTATCCATCAGCCGGTTATACCAGGAATTGCTGGCAACCGGAGTTTTACTACGCAACAGCAGGCCCGCATTGTTGGCGAGGCCGTTACCGAAAAAATGCGTCAGGGACAGTTTCCGCCCGCGCTTACCCGCCAGGAATTGGCGCAACTTGGCGTTTACTGAAACGACCCACTTCGATCTTCCATGAACAGTACACGGTTTTTTACGCGGCTTCTGCTTCCTGCCTTCATTGGCTTGGGCGCGGCTGCGTGTCAGAGTGGCGACACCGGCGTTGGGCAGGGTATTGTCTCCCCCACCGAGCTTAGCATTCAGTTGGTTGACACAATTTCGGTGCAGGCCTCTACCATACTGGCCGATACCTTTATTACCTCCGTTGACAACAATATTCTGGTTGGGCAATGGAACGACCCTCAAACGGGCCGCACCGTTGCCGAAGGATACGCTGGTGTGAACTACTCGCCCCAAACCCTGGCCACCCGCTTACAACCCCGTTTCGACTCGCTGACGTTTGAATTGCCCTACGGTTTTCGATACGGCGATACCACCCGCGCCGTAACGATGCAGGTTAGCCGATTAGCCAGCCGAATTTTGCCCACCCGCGTTTATTACAATACAGACAAAGCTGCGGTTCAGTCTACGCCGTTAGCCACGAAAACGTTTGTGCCGTCAATAAGCGAAAACAACCGGCTGCTCAGAATTCGCTTAGCCGACGCGCTGGGTAAACAGTTTTTTGACCGATTGGTGGACGCAACCATTGACAGTGATGAAGCTATGACCAACTTCTGGACCGGCTTTGCCTTTTCGCCCGTAATAACTACCGGCAGTACGCAGCCTAACACCTTACTTGGTTTGAATATGGCCGCCAACCAGGGCGCATTGGTACTCTATTTTCACGGTAACGATACACCACAAATCAGACAAAGTATTCGGTTCGGCTTGTCTTTTGTGCACTATAGTAACATAATGAATCAGGTGGCGGGGTCGGCACTGGCAGGGCTGGTTAATCGGCAAAGCAGCGTGAGCAGCAACCTCACAAACCGCACCACGTTTGTGAGTCCCATTGCCCGACTCCACACCCGGCTGGTGATTCCGGGATTGAGTACCATACCGCTGCCAGCCGGGTTTGCGGGCATAAACCGGGCCGAATTGATTATTCAACCCGTTCGGGGAAATCTACGCGACAACATCAACCCGCCCTCGGCACTGGTGCTGTGGCAGGCCAACGCGGCCAACGAACTGCTTCAGCCCGTGCAGGGTGGCACAACCGGAGGCACTCAGGCAACGGCTTTTTATCAGATTGACGGATCAAACGCGCTCCTGCCTGACCAATATTTGTTTAATCTGACCGAGTACGTCAGTAGTATTATCCGCAAACAAACCCCAAACCGCGCCCTGATTCTGACAACACCAACAAACCCGCAGCAAATTCCACCTGTTTCTCCGCAGCGCGTGGTACTGGGCGATGGCCGCAATGCTACTGATCGGATTCGGCTCCGGCTGTATTTGACAATTGGGAAGTAGTAGTTCGGGCAATTCTGCCGGAACTACAAACTGCGCCACCGAAACGCCTGATCATCAACGGCCCGCATCGTGCAGAGAACGCCATCTAAGTGATCTGCTTCGTGTTGGAGCAATTCGGCGAGGTCATCGGTGAGGGGCCAGGTTTGTTCCTGCCACTGTTCATCGCGGTACGTCACGGTCAGGCTGCGGTGCCGCTTCACCCGGACAAGCAGGTTTGGAAAACTCATACAATCGTCCCAGAGTTCGAATAATTCATTGCTCAAGTCGCTGAAAACCGGGTTGATAAACACCACCGGGCGGCTGATGTTCATATACACCACGCGCTTCATGTAGCCAAGTTGTGGCGCGGCAATGGCCCGCCCGAAACCATATTTAGCCCGGACTTCCTGCATCACATTGTGCAAATCGGGTATGACTTCGGTCAGCACCAACGAAAGTTCGTCTTCCCGAACGGCTTCGCAGGGTTGGTACAGGCGCGGGTCGCCGAGGAGGAGCAGATCAGGAAGGTGTTTCATGGTCAATAAAACCGCTTCCCTGCTTTTTTAAACACCTGTACGTCATCGGCGGTAGGGAAGGAGAAATAGGTCATCTGGGCCGCATCGTTGGCAAGCAGTTCATAATCACCACTGTAGATTTTCTCGACTGATTCAACAATCGCGTCCATCCCGGCTTTTTTCGAGATATCAATCAAGTCGGCCTGGGTCATGGCGGGCGTTATTGGTATCGTTTTCTGCACCAGAATGGGGCCGCTGTCAATGCCTTCATCCACAAAAAACACCGATACGCCCGTTTGGGATTCGCCGTTTTTAAGCACCCAGAACGACGGCATCAGACCCCGGTATTTGGGCAGCAAAGCCGTGTGCAGGTTGATGCAGCCCTTAGTGGCAACGGTGTCCAAGAGTTTGCGCTTGAAAATCTGGTTGCCCGCAATAGACACCAGCAAATCGGGTTTGAAGGCCCGCAGTTTCGCTAAATTCTCGTCTTTGTTGATGTTGCCTTCGATTTCGATGAGCGGAATACCCCGCCCAGACAGCATGGTGCGGACATTGTTGGCCGGATTCAGTTTCGACAGCACGTACTTCACGCCGTAGCGCACAAAAAACGCCGGACCGAAAATCCGGTACGTCTTTTTCAGTTTATCCGAAAACGATTCGCGCTTACCAAACGGTGACACATCGAACACTACTGTGCCAACCACTTCAGCGTAAGGCGGCAACTCATTGAGCAAATAGCTGATGTTGCGGGCTAAATAAAACGGATCGTCCTGGGTAAGAATCAGTAAACGCATTTTTTACAGGGAACAGGTAACAATGAACAAGTAGCAATTTTAAAGCCTCCCTCAGGGATCGGCGGTTCAGTTAATCAACAGTTTCCGACGAACAATTTGATTGCCAGTTGTATGAATCTCAACGATGTACAGCCCTGCCGACACCCCCGACAACGACCAATATGTTTTGCTAACCGGCAAACCCTGCCATTGGCGTACCAACCGTCCGGTGCCATTGTAAAGTACCAGTCCGGTGATGGTCTGCGATTGAGCCTCTACGGTCAACGTTCGGGTGTCAGATAACGGATTTGGATACAGGTCAACGGCAATCGGGAGTTCGATACCCAGAATGAGCGGGAACGAGGTGGCCGGATTGCTGTATGGCGATGCTCCAGCCGGATTCACCGCCCGCACCCGAAACGTATAGGCCGTTCCTTCGGCAAGTCCCGCGCTCACAAAACTTGTACTGCCGGGCGGCAACGAAGCCACCACCGAGAAACTGCCTGCGCCAGTGCTACGCTCTATGTCATAACTTGTTTCGTTGAAAGCAATGTCTTGCCATGTCAGTGCTACGCTGGTTGTGGTGACGGGCAAAGCCGTTAACCCGTTGGGGGCATTGGGCAAACTATACGGCGTGGTAACGGTAGCCGTGTTGCTGTATGGCGACGCGCCTGCCGGATTTATGGCCCGCACCCGGAAGGCATAAGCCGTGTTCTCGATTAAGCCCGTACCAGAAAAAACAGTGCTATTAACTGGCAATGAAGCGATTATGGTAAAGCTACTGCCCGCCGTGCTGCGCTCCACCTGGTAGCCGGTTTCGTTGATAGCTACGTCTTGCCAGGTCAGTGCGATGCTGTTGGGCGAGGTGGCTCCGGCAGTAAGCGATGTGGGCGCGGCTGGCAAACTATACGGTGTGGTAGCCGATGTACTGTTGCTGTATGCCGATGCTCCGGCGGCATTGATAACCCGCACCCGAAAGGCATACAGGGTGTTTTCGGTGAGGTTACTGGCGGTATAACTTGCGCTGTTTGGCCCCAGATTACTGACCCGCACAAATGCTGCACCGGCCACAGCGCGTTCGACTTCATACCCTGTTTCGTCAGTGGCGGTATCTTGCCAGGAGAGCGTGATGCTGGTTGGCGAGCTGGCCCCGGCAATCAGATTTGTGGGCGGGGCCGGTATCGTAACTATGCTGCCCGTGCCGGAAACCGCTACCGATGCCACCGGACTATAATCACCCTCAGCGGTGGTGCTGTTGGTTCTGACGCGGTAATAATAGGTGGCCGACGGGTTGGGCAAGGCAGCATCCACGTAACTCGTGATGCGCTCGGCCACCGTTGCCAGCGGCTGAAAATTGATGGGCGATCCGGCAATCGGCGACCCAATGGCCCGTTCGATTAGCACCGGCACGCCCGGCCCCGGCCACGTCAGCACAATCTGCCCCGGCACCGCCCCGGCCCTAACCTGCAACGTTAGAATACCGGGCAGAGCATCGGCAATCGGGACATTATAAAACGAGAACGCCCGCAACCCTTTTCCGTTGGTCAGGTGCGGCCCGTTGTATTGATTGAATGCGGCATCTACCGGAAAAAACGACGGCAGATAGGTGAGCGTTTTGGCCGGTATCGTACCGGGTGTAACGCCCGGTTTAAGGCCCAGAATCACTCGTTGCCCTTCGGCCCGCCCGCCCGTCACCAATCCCGACAGACCGTCTGTGTACAGGTATCGGGCCATTGGAACACGGGTTTCGGTGCCACGCATAAAGTCATAATACACCGTGTCTTTCGGGAAACGCACCTGCTGGTCGGCATCAAAAACAAGCGTTATGGAGTCGCGCCGGGCATTAAAAAACACTTTTCGCACATCGGGCGAGTTAATCTGATCGGTGTTTGTTGCGCCATAGAAATCGCGGGCAATCTGCCGGTATTGTTCAAGTGCAATTTGTATGTTGCCCTCCCTGCTGTAATGCAAGCCATCGTAGCCAGTGGCCCCAACGGTAGCAATGGTTTCGAGATTTGGGTAGAGTTGTTTGGTACGACGCTGAAAATCACGCAGTTCGCCCGCGCCCTCAACCGGGTATTCGAGAATATTGACCTGCCCAACATAAAGCCGGGGTGCTGCGCCATAATCGCGCCGGAGTTGATCATGAAACGTTTTGAACTTGGCATCGTAACCAGCCGGGAACCCACCGGCTTCATGTTCGCCCTGCTTAAAAATAATTCCCTTCACGCTCTTCAGCAGCCCGCCCCACTTCGTCCGAAAGAGCAGTTTGTCGTATATCGTACCCAGCCCTACAGAGTCGCGCTGGGTCAGCAGGGTGATGGATGCGCCCCCTTCTGAACCATTGATGAGGCAAGTAGGGATACCGTGATTTTTAAGGATAAGTTTCTGAATTTCTAATCCCAGCACCCCCACAGTGCCAAAGGGCTGGCGGCTGGCATACCACGAAATCTCAGTACGCGGGTTAGCCGACTGATACGGAATGGCGATGTTTCGCAGCAGCCGGTCATCAATGTCGTACCAATCAATGCCCGCCAACGCCCCCGCGTTCGACTGACCGTATAGTACATAGACATCGCCACAAACAATGCGCTGGCGTTCGGCTACCAGTACAGAATCGGTGCCGTTGCTGATAAATACCCGAAATGTGTATTCGGCGGCTTCGGCCCGGATGGTGACGGGTATCCGAAACGCGGCCCGGCCATTCACGAACGCGGGCGACTGGGTGGCGTATTTCCACCGCTGACCCTCGCGCAGCACTACCACCGACACCCGGGCATACGCAGGGCTGGTCAGTGTGCCAACTACTGGCACCTCAGCCTCATTACTGGCATTGCGGGGATAGAGCTGGAGCGTGGCAGGCAGGGTCTCGAACACAATCGGAGCCTGAGCCAATACGCAAACGGGGGAAAGACCAATGAGTAGCCAAAGCAAACAGAAGTGTTTCATAATGAGTAAGGCAGAAAATCAGGTTGTTTGGTAGCAGAAAGTGGCTGAATCTAAAAAAAGTACTAATATTGTGGCTGTTTCTGGGTAATTTCAAGGCAAAGTAACCCAATTCTTTCCGGCTTACCACACATTGTAAAGACCGAAAAATAAATTTGCTCTTGTAATTTCATCACGCTCCATGATTGATTTGTCTGTTATCATTCTCACGCACAACGAGGAGAAACACATCGAACGCTGTCTGCGAAGTCTGCTGCCGGTAACAGACCGTATCTTTATCGTAGATTCTGGCTCAACCGATGGCACCATTGCTCTGGCCCGCTCGCTGGGGGCAGTGGTGGTACACAATCCCTGGACAACCTACGCCACACAGTTTAATTTCGGGATTGCCAACATACCTTTCAAAACCGGGTGGCTGCTGCGGATGGATGCCGACGAGTATATCCTGCCCGAACTGGCCCATGAAATCAGCAACAAACTGCCCGCCCTGCCCGCCGATGTATCGGGTGTGTATGTAAAACGGCGGGTGCTGTTTATGGATCGCTGGATACGGCACGGCGGCTACTACCCAATCTGGCTGCTGCGGCTCTGGCGGCAGGGGCAGGGCATCTGCGAGCAGACCTGGATGGACGAACACATTAAACTCTCGCAGGGCCGAAGCGTCCAATTCGCGCACGATCTGGTTGATCACAATCTGAACAACTTAACGTGGTGGACACAAAAACATAATAATTACGCAATCCGGGAGGTGATTGACCTGCTCAATATTCGCCATAACTTTGAAGACAGTGAGCGCGTAGAACCCCGGCTGTGGGGGACGCAGGAAGCCCGCAAACGGTATCTGAAAGAACGGTACGCGTCGCTGCCGCTGTTTACGCGCCCGGTGCTGTATTTTCTGTACCGATACATAGCCCGGCTGGGGTTTCTGGACGGTCGGCGGGGATTTGTCTGGCACTTTTTGCAGGGCCTTTGGTACAGAACCCTCGTTGATGCTAAACTGCTGGAAGTGCAGCGCAACGCAGGCCGTGACAAGCAGGCGATTATTGACTTTTTTCTGACCGAATATGGAAAAGACCTCACCGCCGGTGTTCGCTAACCAACCCACAACTCGGGGTTTTTGCGGCGACGCGTCGCCCGGCGCATCCCCGTCGGGGCAGACCGACCTGAGCCGGTTCAACAACGACTGGTACCGGCCCGGCCCGCGCTGGAAAATTCTGCTCTGGTTTATGCTGAACAACGTGTTTGTTAAGACCTATCTGCCACTGCCGGTTAGTCTGAAAATCAGTGTCTTGCGGGCTTTTGGGGCCATAATTGGGCGGGGTGTGATGATAAAGCCCGGCGTGAACATCAAATACCCCTGGTTACTGTCGGTGGGTGATTCTGTCTGGATTGGCGAAGAAGTCTGGATTGACAACCTGGCTCCGGTAGTGCTGGAAAATAACGTGTGCATTTCGCAGGGGGCGATGCTCGAAACCGGGAACCACGATTATCGAAAACCAACCTTCGACCTGATTATTAAACCGATACGGCTCGAAACCGGAGCCTGGATTGGAGCGAGAACGGTAGTATGTCCCGGCGTAGTAGCTCACTCACATTCGGTGCTGGCGGCTGGGTCGGTAGCAACCCGTTCGCTCGATGCCTACGGAATTTATCAGGGGAACCCGGCTGTCTGGGTCAAGAAACGAATCATTGCGTGAAAGTATCCATCATAACGGTTGTTTATAACGGCGTTGCAACCCTCCGCGACTGCATCGGGTCTATACTGGGGCAGACACACACCAACATTGAGTATATTATTGTGGATGGCGGCTCGACCGATGGCACAATTGACCTGATTCGCGGCTACGGCCCGAAAATTGCGCGATTCATTACCGAACCCGATAAAGGCCTGTATGATGCCATGAATAAAGGCATTGCCGTAGCAACAGGCGAGGTGATTGGCCTGCTCAATGCCGATGATTTCTACCGGCATAATAACGTGATTACCAATGCAGTAGCGTTGTTTGAGCGGAGCGGCAGCGATGCTGTTTATGGCGATATGCTCTACGTTGACCGGGCTGATACAACGATTGTCAGGCGGTATTGGCGATCTGGCAATTACCGTGCCGGGGCTTTTTTGTGGGGTTGGATGCCGGGGCACTTATCTTTTTTTGCCCGCAAACGGGTATATGATCAATACGGTACGTTTAGGCTCGATTTGGGCAGTGCAGCAGATTATGAACTCATGTTGCGGTTCATTCATAAAAATGGTATCAGTATGACTTATATGAACGAGACAACAATTGTGATGCGCGAAGGTGGGGTAAGCAATGGGAGTCTCAAAAACTGGCTCCGCGGCAACCGCGAAGACCGGCGGGCCTGGCAGTTAAACAATCTGAAGCCGTACTTTTTTACCTTGTATCTGAAACCACTACGAAAGATTAGTCAACTCTTTCTCCGTGACAATCAAGTGGATACAAAACGACCATTGGCTAAATAACTGGGTAAATCAGTCGCATTTGACTGGTAGTTCGCTGAAAAAAAATGATGTTTGTGCCGGTATTGATCTGTACTAACCTCACACATGAAACCGCAAACTGTATGAACATAGACCTACTCATCGCCTATCTGAGCCACAAGATCACCGACGATCTCTTTCTGATTGGGCTGTACCAGTGTCTGTTGTCGTCGCTGGTGGCCTGTTTCGTGGCCGTCATTGCCGTTCCGGTTGTCATCAAGATTTCGGAAATAAAGTCGTTGATGGAAAAACCAGGTGAACGCCGGTCGCACAAAACCCCTACGCCCACTTTTGGCGGTATTGCTATTTTTGCCGCCGTCCTGATCAGTTATTTTTTGTGGCCCAGCCTTGAGGAAGCCGATACCTACCGCACCAACCTCTCAATTGTAGGTATGACGATCTTATTTTTTGTGGGTATCAAAGACGACCTGGTGGGTGTTGACCCCAGCAAGAAAATATTTTTTCAGGTGTTGCCCGCCCTGATTCTCATCTTTTTTGGCGACCTGAAAATTGATTACTTGTATGGGATTCTAGGTTTCACGCACATCGAAGAAGCAATCAGTGTGCTCCTGACTTGTTTTATTTTTATAGCCCTCACCAATGCCATCAACCTTATTGACGGCATTGACGGCCTGGCTGGGGGCATCTCCACTATTGCCAGCGTGAGTTTTGGCAGTTGGTTTCTCATCACCGATCACTTTGCGATGGCCCTCATGGCATTCTCGCTGGCGGGCGCACTGGCGGGGTTTCTGCGGTTTAACTTCTCGCACACCAGCAAGATTTTTATGGGCGACACCGGGTCGCTGATTCTGGGCTTTATGCTATCGTTTTTTGCCGTTCGGTTTGTGAACCTGAACGCATCGTTCCGCTTTGAGCCAACGGCGTTCTTTAACGCGCCCATCATCGCTATCGTGATTCTGATTGTGCCAATTTTCGACACACTGCGCGTGTTTTTGGTGAGGATTATGGGCAAGAGATCGCCGTTCTCTGCCGACCGAAACCATATGCACCATATCTTGTTAGACAACGGCCTGAGCCACGCCCGGGCAACGGGCGTGTTGTGTGGCGCATCGCTCCTGAACACGATTGTATTTCTGCTCTTTCATCACAACATCTCCAACACAACTTCGCTACTGATTCTGATCGGGCTGTTTATGATATACATGCTGGCAGGTTTCCTCCTGAAAATGAGGGCTACCTACATTTCCACGCACCCTTTTCGCCGACGGGCCGTTATCCGGCGCGAATTCCAGAATGCACTCGCAGGTCGGCGATTAATCGAGTATTTATAATGACAAAGTGCCCTAAGCAATTCGGCGCCAATGATTTTCCGAAGGTAAGAGAAGTCAACAGGAGCCAAAAGCAACCCATCGATTTTGCATTTTAGCACAAATTTGGCACTGTTCGCAAAACAAAAACCCCATTTCCGGGCTGGAAATGGGGTTTTTTGTACGCTGTGTAGGAAGTAGCGGGCTCGAACCGCTGACCTCTGCTCTGTCAAAGCAGCGCTCTGAACCAACTGAGCTAACCTCCTTTGTGCAATGAGAAAACAAAATTACGAAACTTCGGCGGTTTACAAATCTGTCTGCACCATTTTATGCACCGAAACACGCCAAAGCGATTCCCCCACAGATACCACCAGCACCCTGAATTCAGAACAACAAAGAAGCCATGCAGCTCTGGGGCCACAAGTACGCCAAAGGCTGGCAGATACGGGTTTGAATCGTTGTGCTTTATATTTCGCCTGCAACCTGCTATGTTTGCACTCAGGTTTAAGACGAAAAGGCAGGTAGCTTCTGTCAGAAACCGAAAAACACACTAATGTCTAACGCGATAACTAACATAATTTGGTGGTGGTGTTCTTCCTCTCTCGGATGAACCCGTACCGCTTTTTGCATATAATTCCCCCGCAAAGGCCCGTCGTTCATCCCGACGGGCCTTTGTTTTTGCCCTGAACCTGATGCTTACCCAACAATCAACCAATGGAAACACAAGCTAAGCCAACAACCTTTGCCATCAGCACCCGTCACAAACGGATGCTGGCCGATATTGTTACGCCGGTCAGTATTTACCTCCGCATCCGCGACCGATTCCTGAACAGTATTCTACTCGAAAGCGCAGACTATCACGGTAATGATAACTCGTTTTCGTACCTCGCCTTTGATCCCGTTGCGCGGTTTGAATACAATTTGGGTACGTTACAGATAGAATTACCCAATCAGGATGAGGTGACGCGGGTCGTGTCAGCGCATGAACTGGTGCCAGCCTTGCAGAATTTTAAAGACCGGTTTGTTCCGGCTCCGTCGGCGTTTCCGTTTATCACCAACGGCTTATTCGGGCATTTTGGTTACGCTGCCGTTGAGGGCTTTGAAGACATTACGCTCACCGCTCCCGATACCGACGATACCGCTATCTCGACCGCTGTGTTTCAGGTTTATCGCTACGTGATTGCCATCAATCACTTCAAAGACGAACTGCATTTGTTCGAGCATAGCTATGTGCAGGAAGGCGAGCCGGAACCCGAAACCAACCTCGATTACATTGCCTCGTTTATCACAAGTCGTAATTATGCCACGTATTCGTTTGATACGGCGGGCGACGAAACCACCAATTTCACCGACAACGAGTTTCGGGCCGTTATTCAGCACGGCAAAGACCATTGTCAGCGCGGAGACGTGTTCCAGATTGTACTGTCGCGGCATTTTGCGCGGGCTTTTGTCGGTGATGAATTTAGTGTGTACCGGGCGTTGCGGTCGCTGAACCCGTCGCCATATCTGTTTTATTTCGATTATGGCAACTACAAACTCTTTGGCTCATCGCCTGAATCCCAGATTGTTGTCAAAAACAATCAGGCCACGATTTATCCCATTGCCGGTACATTTCGGCGGACGGGCAACGACGTGAACGATGCTGAACTCGCCCAAAAACTGTACGACGACCCCAAAGAATCTGCCGAACACGTGATGCTGGTCGATTTGGCCCGCAACGACCTCAGCCGAAATTGTGACACCGTGCGGGTTGAGACGTTCAAAGAAGTGCAGTACTATTCGCACGTGATTCACCTCGTCTCCAAAGTTGTGGGCAAACTCAACCCCGGCACCGACCCGCTTCAGATTGTGGCCGAAACGTTTCCGGCAGGAACATTATCAGGCGCACCCAAGCATAACGCTATGCAACTCATTGACCGTTACGAAAACCAAAGCCGGGGTTTTTATGCCGGCAGCATCGGCTACATGGGCTTTGATGGCGAGTTTAACCAGGCCATTATGATTCGCACGTTTATGAGCAAAAACAACACGTTGCATTATCAGGCCGGGGCCGGAATCGTAGCGAAATCATTGGTAGAGAGCGAATTACAGGAAGTTCATAACAAATTAGCGGCCCTGAGAATGGCCATTGAACAGGCAAAAACGCTGTAATGCGGGTGGAAACCCGCTGCTAATTCATAAGGAAGGCGGGTTTCCACCCGCGTTACCAAACTTAACAATCGCGGGTGGAAACCCGCTACTAATTCATAAGGAAGGCGGGTTTCCACCCGCGTTACCAAACTTAACAATCGCGGGTGGAAACCCGCTGCTAATTCATAAGGAAG
>JBBRUV010000078.1:0-15643 GCA_038247465.1 Cytophagales bacterium | reverse complement strand
TATTCTCAAGATAGGGCCATAGCTTCTCAGAACATGCCTTGTCAGGCCTGTAACGGGACCGACCCCGCAAGCTAACTGACTGATTGATAGCTACCAATTATTGATGATGATTTTATCATGCGACAATTTGAATTGCACCCTCCGTACTACTACAGCGTTTATCTGGCCGATTATGATGTGCTTACCGAAATTGCGCCAACCGAACGGGCCGCTTATTTTCAGTTTACGTTTCCCAAATCAGACAGTTCCTACATTCTGGTAGATGCTTATGATCGGGGTTCTTACGTCAAAATTATTCCTGAGGAGAACAAGATTGTGGGCTATTCTACCCGCAATCGGGGAGGTGTACCCGCTAACTTCAGGAACTATTTCGTCCTGCAATTCGACAAGCCTTTTCAGCTAACTTACACGGTCAAAGACAGCATCCTGTCGGCGATTGACAAGGAAGTGACCCATTTCCACGCGCAGGCCGTTGTGGGCTTTAAAACGACCAAAGGCGAAAAAGTAAACGTCCGGGTAGCGTCTTCATTTATCTCGCTGGAACAGGCGGAATTGAATTTGAAACGGGAAATTGGCAATCAATCGTTTCAGGAGATTCAGCAACAGGCCAAAGGCGTCTGGCATCGCGAACTGGCCAAAGAGAAAGCTGAAGGCGGCACAACCGATCAGCTCAAAACGTTCTATTCCTGCCTCTACCGGATGATTCTGTTTCCGCGCAAACTGCACGAAATCAACGCGGCCAATCAGGTAGTGCATTACAGCCCCTTCAACGGAAACGTCGAGAAAGGTTTTATGTACACCGACACAGGCTTTTGGGATACGTCCAGGGCGTTGTTTCCTTTTCTGAGTATCGTCTATCCCGAAACCGATGCCCAGGTTATGGAAGGGCTGACCAACACCTACAAAGAGAGCGGTTGGCTACCTGAATGGGCAAGCCCCGGCCACAAGAAAAGTGTGTTTCAGTTACCGCCCATTTTCGAGGAGAAATATTGCAAACGCGTCATTCATGAAATGACCGAAATGCAGGTGATGAACATGGGCCAATACACCCACAGCAACCAGCCTATTCAGCACATGCTCTACATCTACAACTACTGCGGTGCACCCCAGAAAGCCCAGTTTCATGTGCGGGATGCCCTCGATAAACTCGACAAACCCACGCCCGACGGCTATTGTGGTGACGAAGACAACGGCCAAACGGGCGCGTGGTATGTGTTTAGCGCCATGGGGTTTTACCCCGTTTGTCCGGGCAGTCAGGAGTATGTAATTGGCTCGCCCCTGCTCAAAAAAGTGACCCTGCAATTGCAAAACGGCAAGCAGTTTACTATAAAGGCCACCAATAACGACGAGCAACGGGTGTACGTGCAAGCGACAACGCTCAACGGGAAGCCACTCACCAAAAATTTCATCAGTCATTCTGAACTAATGAAGGGTGGAATGATTGATTTTAAAATGTCTGAAAAGCCTGATTATAAAAGGGGAATTCAAGTAGAATCAGACCCATTTTCAGTTTTAAAGCAAACGATAAATTATATCCCTTAATAAATTTATTATGAACACAGAAAATTCGATTTCCAGAAGAAATTTCATAGGAAGATCAGCAGCTGCTGTGGCAGGTTTTATGATTGTGCCACGTTTTGTTTTGGGCGGCAAACGGCCTGATGGCTCGAAGTATATAGCCCCAAGCGATGTCATTTCGTTGGGATTTATTGGTACTGGTAAGCAAGGTCGTGGTTTAACCACTTCATTTCTAAGTACTGGCGAGACCCGAATCGTAGCTATAAGTGAGGTTTATGAAGCAAAAGCCAAACTCACAATTGATAGAATAAGAGTACATTACGAAAAAAATACACAAGCGGGTAGTTATAGCGACATCCCAGTGTATACCGATTTTAGAGAATTACTGGCTCGTAAGGACGTAGATGCGGTTGTCATTGCCACACCAGACCACTGGCACGCGGCTATGGCTGTTCGTGCTGCCGAAGCAGGCAAAGATATTTACTGCGAAAAACCACTTTCGCTCACCGTCAAAGAAGGTCGGGCTATGGTCAATGCCGCTCGAAAATACAACCGGGTTTTCCAGACAGGGAGTATGCAACGCTCCTGGCCTGAGTTTAGGCAAACGGCAGAATTAGTCCGTAATGGCTACATTGGTGAAGCAAAAGCCATTAAAGTAAACGTAGGCGTACCACCAATTCTGTACAATCTTGCCGCAGAGCCTGTTCCCGAAGGCTTAGACTGGACAAAATGGCTGGGGCCGAACAACCCAGTCAACTTTAACCCAGAATTGGCCCCACCGATTACCAAAGATGTTTTCCCGAACTGGCGATTGTTTAAAGAATTTGGTGGCGGCATGGTTACAGACTGGGGCGCACACATGTTTGATATTGTTCAGTGGGCGCTAAACATGGACGACAGCGGCCCCATAGAAGTTATTGCCCCTGATGGTAACGAACATAAATTTTTGACTTATCGCTACAAAAGTGGAGTTGTAATGACCCATGAAAAATGGGATTGGAACAACGCCATTCATTTTGTGGGTACGGAGGGGGAAATAAAAGTGCAACGTAAAAAGATAGAAACTACACCAGCCACCCTCGCAACCAAAATAATTGGCGAAACTGAAAAACACGTTTATAGGAGCTTAGACCACTACAAAGATTTTTTGGATGCTATGAGAAACCGTAGCAAGCCCATTTGCGACGTTGAAATTGGCCATCGCACAGCCTCGGTTTGCAACATTGGGAACATTGCTTATCAACTAAAACGAGCCTTGAAGTGGAACCCAAAAAAGGAAATCTTCAAAAACGATGATGAAGCCAATGCTTTGCTTGGCCGTACCATGAACAACGAATGGGGGATTAAGATATAGACGGTGATGAGAATACGAAGATTTACGGCATCTGGAAAACGGCAATCGACGACGACAAGTTTGACCAGAACTGGCGGGAGTTCATCGGCTGCCATCATTATTATCCGGCAAAAGTTTAGTCAGCTATTACCAGTCGAGATTCAGAAAGAAATTGACATTGGTCTTGTCCATGCCGCAAAAGGTGCGCTAAGACGGAACGTCACGCCTGAATACACTAATATCTCGATCATGAGTGCTTTTTTGATGGACTATGTTGGCACTGAGTTCAAGATAGACGAATTGAAAACGGCGGGATTGCAAAAAGCGAAAGCGATTTATAGCCTGTATAAATCGCACAAAACGTTTAGCGAATACAACTCGCCGACTTAGTACGGGGTGACGCTGATCGGGCTGGCGCTCTGGCGCGAACTGGCTTTCTCGCCCGAGAGCAGGCAGATGGGGCGAACACTCGAAGCGGAATTCTGGCACGAAGCCTCGACCTTTTACAACCCCAATCTTAAAAACATGCCGGGCGCGTATTTCAGAGGCTACGGAATGGACATGAGAAAGTATTTTTCGATCATGGGTATCTGGATTGCCCTTGCTGTTGATACTGAAAAAGACGCGCCTATGCCACCCCAAAGCGGGCCTAAATACGACGAAATGAGCAACCTGGCCACTATTTTCAATCTGGGGCTATCCATTCCTAAAGCAGATTTGGTCAGTCTTACAGGCGAAACGAAGGCCCGTTTTATCAGTCGTGCGGTGCCGAATAGTTATAGGGGTGATACCCCTAAATCGGGTAACTGCCCTGATTCAGCCTGACTGGATGATGGGCGGATTATGGGGAAATCGGCGGGTGTGGGAGCAGATAAAAACGGGTATGATCCACTGGAAAATGGGCAATGACGACATTGGCTGGCTGCTCATTCCCGGCAATGGAAAAACGAATGTGAAGGTTAGCCAAACAACCACGAGCCTCTATCTGGCCGACCCCAAAACAACCCGTTTTGACATCTACGTGTACGCCCAAAATGCTGGTTTAGACGCATTTGACGAATCAGTTTGGGCGTTGCCAGGAATGAAACTGACGGTGAACACGACGCAGAAACGGGTGAGTGTCGAATCTATTGATCCTGCCATTTTTGAAAAAGAACAGGCTGTATCGGAGCATTATTCGGCTATTACAAAAGTGGTGTTCGAACTGCCGACATCATGGGATGACACAAAGCCTTTAATTGACATTATTCCTAAAAGATAACATTTGCCAGACGGAGGGCTTCAAGGCATTGATGGCTAAGTATCGAAATTGACACTCCCCGCGCTGGCCGGTAATTCGGGTCGTTTAACCGACAAAATCTAAGTAATTGTCGCGGTGAACGACGGCAAACGGGGCATCGGGGTAGGCATCGGCAAAGGCTTTTGGGGCTTTCACCCGGGCCAGTGTGGCCGGGTTCGTCGTCCACTTAAATTCGTAAGCCCGTAGCTGACCGTTTTCTAATTCGAGCCAGTCCACCTCTTGCTGGTCGTAAGTACGCCAAAAATAAAACGACACTAACCGTTGTTGAGCTTGCAGGTTTTTCAGGCGTTCGACAATGAGGTAGTTTTCCCAAAGTTCGCCGGTATCCGTACGCAGGGCGAGGGGTCGAAAATCGCCGATGAGCGCGTTTCGAATACCTGTATCCGTAAAATACCAGCGGCTGGTTTTGGTCACTTCCCGGCGCAGATTTCGGCTGAAGCCCCCCACGCGAACCAGAACAAACACCTTCGTAAACAAGTCGAGGTACTTCTCAACGGTATTTTTGCTCATCTGCAATTGCCGTCCAATCTCGTCCATCGAGACCTCCTTGCCAACCTGAAACGCAATTAAGCGGAGCAGGTCTTTGATTTTGGCGGCATTTCGCACCCCTCCAAAGGCCAAAATGTCTTTGAGGAGATACGCATTGACCAAATCGGTCAGGTATTGCTGACGGCTGGCGTTTGTGTCAAGCTGGAACAGTTCGGGGTAACTGCCGTATAAAAGCCGGTCGTCGAGCCGTTGGCGGGTTTCGAGCAAGTTCTCGTAGCAAGCCAGTTCGCACTGAGCCAGCGGCCATAGCTGATGGGTAAAGGCCCTGCCGGTTAGTGGTTCGCCCCACAGATTTGCCAAATCAAACGCCGATGACCCGGTGACAACGATCCGCAAGGGTTCGATCTGATCTACCATTAATTTCAGGATACTGCCGATGTTCGGAATTTCCTGGGCTTCGTCAATCACCAGCAGGTCAATTTCGGCTAACAGTCGGCGGTAGTTGGCAATGCTGCGTTGGGCCAGTAGCTGCTGGGTATCCGCATCTTCACCCTGCAAGACCAGCGTTCGGTAGGGGTTTTGAGCCAGTAGTTGCCGGAGCAGGTAGGTTTTACCCACCCGGCGCGTGCCAAACATCAGGTTTACCTTGTTGGGTACCAGATGTTGCCTGAGAATGGGCAGCAGGTAGCGGTCAAATTCCATAAAACTTAAATTACGTCAGTACGTTGACGAAATTTAGCTAAATTATAGTTGTCACACAAAAAACGATGCCCTACCGCTTACTTTTAAGGTGCGTTAGTTGAAACTATGGACGGAGCCGTCTGTACGGCACCAAATATTGGTATCACGTGCGGAGTATTTTACGACCCTGGCAACAATGCCGCTATCGCACGATACATTCAGCACCTTACCGCTTAGTGAGAGGGGCAGTAGTCCCTCGTTGGCCTAAGAATCCCCCTGCTTTAGCGGGGGGAAGTGTCAATGAATCAAGCGTTCGTCAAACTCATGAGCCACCACCGCGACCACTTTTACCTTACCAATCAGGGGGTACAAAGGATTGATGAGAATATTGCGGGTGGGTGAGTTCTTCAGTACCACTGAGGGTAACGAGAAGCTCAGGGCCGGATAGACAGGGGTCAGTTTAGGAAGTAGAAACAGCGGCAGCGTGTCGGGATACTTCAGACGGTCCCAGCCAGCTGGCAAATCTGAGACTACTAACTCCTCGATGGAATCAGGCATCTCAATCGTAATCAGTACAAATGGGGGTAGATCACGTAAGGGGGTGCCGTCGAGATGAACCAGCGTTTCCAGCAGAGCCAGTTCGGGTGTCGTGGAAGTGTAGAGTAAGGGCGTACCGGGTAGGTTCCAACGCCCTCCATTGAGTCGTGCTCCCTCCCCTGTCAATACCGAATCGACGAACTGTTTTTTCTGAATGCGATAAACCAGCGGCATGGCTTAACTATAAACGCCGTATTCGATGCGTCCCAGAATTTGATCCACTACCTGAAAGCCCGTGGCTGTGTCTAATAGCTGCAAGGGGGACTGAGCCTCTAGTACCTCTAAGGGACGACGTAACCACCGGTTGAATTTGCCCTGATCCTCGAAGACGCGCAAGCCATGTGCGGCCAGCGCTTTGAGGAGCAGAAGCCGTTCTGATTCGGTCTTGTTAAGGGATCCGCTAATTAGCCGACGGGCCATAGTTCGCTCATTCATTGACAAAAGCATAGCCAATTCTCGGATCGTCAATTCGAGCAAGGTAGCCAGTTGGCGGACATCAGTATGGTCGATACCCGAGCGGGACTGGGCGATCAGCTCAAATGGACTGGTGCATTCAGGCAGTACCCGGACCAGTGTAGCAGCCGGTGGGACAGGTGTTCGCCCGGTTGAGGTGGTGCGTTGACTTATATCAGAATATTGTTTCATGGGAGGCTACAAAGTGTCAGCAATGGTACTGACACTTTGTAAATTATCAACGTCTCTCTTCCGTAATAAGTTTGGCTTTATAAATAGTGGGCGTCAGAATTTTGAGAGTGTCATGTGATGTGCTGAATCGCTCAAGTGTACCGAAAAATTAATTGATTAAGACAGTACAGTGTACCGACGAAATCATATTGGGAGCCCCAAATCACAGAAAAATGGTTACGCATAACTTCACGAGTCAGGCAAGTTACGGGCAACCTTTTCCAGGACGAGACACGCTGCGCCTGTTCCCCAATCGTTGACCAATTTGATAAGCAGGCTACGGTTTCGGTTTCGGGTACTCACTATGCCGCAGAAAGGTACGCAACGGCCATCGTTAGCCATACGGTTGTCCATGTTAACCCAATTCGGTTGACTATATTTGTGAAACATCCGGCCCCGCTCGATCATGCCTGTTCAGGAATACCCCGCCCTCCGCGATTATTTTCAGGTCAACCGCGCGGTGACCGACGAAGTTGACGATGTCCTGCTGCCCCTGCGCGAAGGCGCGTTGCCGCCCGACCTGATCGGAACCTTGTTTCGCAACGGCAACGGTCGCCACGAACATCAGGGTATCGTCTACGATCATCCCTTCGACGGCGACGGGATGGTGGTCCGGCTCCGCTTCGACGGGCAGACCGTCCGCTACCGTAACCGATACGTGCAGACCGACGAGTTTCGGGCCGAAAACCAGGCCGGGCGGATGCTGTACCGCTCGTTCGGGACCAACCTGCCGGGGGGACTCCTGGCCAATGCGTTCAGGATGCAGTTCAAAAACGCGGCCAATACCAGCGTGGTCTGGCACGGCGGTAAACTGCTGGCCCTGTGGGAAGGTGGTCTGCCCCACCACATCGACCCCGACACGCTGGCTACGCTTGGGCGCTACGATTATGACGGGGTACTGCAAAACAGCTTCTCCTGGCTCGACCGGCAGATTTCGCCCGAACTGGCCTTCTCGGCCCACCCCAAAATCCACCCCGACACGGGGGTGTTGCATAACTTCGGTACCGTTGCCGGCACCCGGCAGCGGTTGGTGCTGTATGAGGTCAGCCCGGCGGGAAAGGCCCGCATCAGCAAAACCATCGAATTGGCGCGGATGACGTTTTCGCACGATTTTGTGCTGACCCGCAGCGGCCATCGTATTTTTTTCCTGACCCCAGTGGCTTTCGACATGCCCCGTGCGCTGGCCGGGCTAAGCTCACCGGCGGCCTCGATCCGGGTAAACCGGGCTGAGCCGACGCAGGTACTGGTGATTGACCCGGCAGGGGTGGTGCATACCTTAGAGACCGACTTCGGCTTTGTGTTTCACTTCGTCAACGGCTACCAAAACCCCGATGGCACCCTCACCGTCGATGGGCTGCTGCTGGACGATTATCCCGATATGGCGGCTATGAAAAACTACATGGCCGGGCGCATGGGCGACGGCGCGATCAACGCCCGCTATGTGCGCTACCAAATTGATTTACAGACTACTACCGTAACCAAACAGTCCCTGGCCGAGTATGAGGGCGAACTGCCCCAGCACCATCCCGACCTCACCGGCCAGCCCTACCGCTATGCCTGGAGCATTGGCCGACCCGTCACCTCGCCCCGCCCATTGTTCGATCATATCGTCAAAATCGACGCGCAGACCGGCGGGGGGCAGCACCGCTGCGATTTGAATACTGTCCCCGGCGAGCCGATTGTGGTGCCGCGCCCGGGAGCCACCGCCGAAGACGATGCGTGGTTGCTTTACCTTCGTTTTGACGCGCCCAGCCGGACGACCGACCTGCTCATAACCGATGCCGCCGACCTCCGTACCGTAGCCCGGCTACAACTCCCGCACAATATTCCGCTCGGTTTTCATGGGACATGGGTGGAGTGAACCTGTCGGCCAATCAGGTCGACGTACGTACCATTCCCCTGGGCAACTCGTACCAATACGCGCTCACATCGGCCTTGCCCGCCTACCCCGTTCAGCTACCCGACGGGTCATATTTCAACGGTATTGCCAACGGTATCAACAACACCATCAGCATCGGTACCAACCCCGTTTTTTACCGGAACAACTACAGCAATCTGACGGCTACCTTTCGCAGTACGAACACCGCTTATCTACAACTGAAACCCGTTTCGGGACTGACAATCCGGTCGGAACTGGGCTACGATTATCAGCGGGCCAAGAGCGACGTGCTGCTGAATCAGCAACTGTATCCAAAGGGTATCGTGGGGGCAGAACGCACGGGTAACGGGCGGGCGACCGACCAGTCCGTAACGAACCAGACAACCAACGTCAACACGATTATCACCTACGCCCGCACCCTGCGAAAAAACCACCAGTTCACCCTTTTGGCGGGGAACAGCGTGCAAAGCACCCTCAGCGACAACGGCACGTACATCACCGAAAACGTGCCGGAAGGGGCCAAGACCGGCACCGACACGGCCCGGACGGTGGTTTTTAAGGACCAGCTTTCGTTTCGGTTTGTCTCGTTTTTCGGTCGCTTGAACTATGCCTACCGCGATAAGTACCTGGCGGAATTCAGCGTGCGTACCGACGGGTCGAGCCGGTTTGGACCGGGCAAACGCTGGGCTAGCTTCCCTAGTGCTTCAGTGGGCTGGGTCATTAGCGACGAAGAATTTGTGAAGTCGATACCCGCCATCAGTTTTCTCAAATTGCGGGCCAGTTATGGACTGACGGGCAACGCCGAAATTGGCAATTATTCCTGGCAGAAAGTGTTCACCTACGTTGGCTATAACGCGGCCATTTACGGCGGCAGTCAGGGCGGGCAGTTCACCAGTTTGGGTAACCGCGACCTGAGCTGGGAAGCGACCCGGCAGTTCAACGCCGGGCTTGACGTGGGCCTGCTTGGCAACCGGATCAGTGCCACCATCGACTTTTACGATAAGGTGTCGGACGGGTTGTTGCTCGATTACGCGCTGGGGCCACTCGCCGGCACGATCAACAACGTAATCACCATCAATCTGGGATCGGTCCGCAACCGGGGCATCGAAATCAGCCTGAACACGCGCAACGTCGAGACGAAAAGTTTCAAATGGGAATCGAGTTTCAATGTCTCGCGCAACCGTAACACGGTACTCAGCACCTACAACGCGCCCTTCCTGAACTTCCCGTTCCAGTTTATCAACGGGCCAAACTTAGCCACGCCCGGCCTGCCGTTGGGGACGTATTACCTGGCTCAGTTTGCCGGTTTCGACCCGCAAACGGGCAACGAGTTGTTCTACGAACGCGACCGCTCGGTATTTGCGAACACCGGACAAACGGTACGGACGGGGAATCTTTGGGACGGCACGGTGAGTAATCAGGCGGGTAACAACCAGTTCATTCAGCCCAACCGCACGCCCTATCCGCTGTTTTTTGGTGGGTTTACCAACACCTTCCGGTTTGGGCCAATTGATCTGAGCGCACTGATTTACTTCCAGTACGGCAACTGGATTTACGATCAGGGCGAACGCGCCCAGAGTTACCCGGCTCAGGGTCAGATGCAGCGCCGGAACATTCCGGGCATCGGCAACGTGCAGAACGCGATTCGGGAAAGCGATAATACGGCCCTGAACCGGCTGGTCTGGACATCGAACGCCCGCAGCTTTGAGTCAACCCGGTTTCTGCACAACGGATCATTTGCCCGCTTGAAAAACGTCCAGCTTGGCTACACCCTGCCGGTGGAAACGGCCCGTAAAATCCGTCTGCGGACCCTGCGCGTCTATGCCTCGGCCCAGAACCTGCTGACGTTCACCAAATATCCCGGCTGGGACCCCGAGGTATTCCGAAACGGTGGGGGCGATGGGGCCAACGCTACGCTGGGGCCCGGCGTGACCAACAATGATCTGCCCCAGGTCCGCACCCTGCTCATTGGTCTAAACTTTGGTTTTTAACCCACGTTCTCAACCCCGCATTTCATGACATATTTCATAACAACGAAACACTTACTTAGCGGCCTCATCCTGGGTCTGGCACTGGGCCTGGCCGGCTGCGAAAACTACCTCGATGAGGTAGCCTCTAAAACCCTTATCCAGGCCGAAAACGTCCGCACCGTTCAGGAATTAGACATTCTAATGACCGGGGCGTATTCGGGTATTGCCCGAAACATCGCTTTCGGCGGTAACGCGCTCATCATTGGCGAAACATTTGCCGATCTGGTCGCTATCAATAACACGGCGTACCGAACGGCTCCCGGTCGCTCATCACGAGTGTATACCTGGACCCACCGCGAAGAGGACTACGGGTTTCAGGCCGAGTTTCTGCAATGGAGCACCTTCGGGTTGACCAATGCTAACAATGTACTGGAAATACTGCGGGTCAACCAGGTTCAGACTCCCGGTGAGACCAATCCCCGGCTTGATATTACCCGGCAACGGGGGCGGCTCGAAGGCGATGCGCGTTTTGTGCGGGCATTGTGCGTTTTTGAACAAACCCGACTGCTGGCGTATCCCTGGGGCCATACTCCCGATAACAGCCATCCCGGACCGATTGCTGCGTTCCAGTCGCCCTCCACGTTCGGCGATCTGGCCTACCCGCGTCTGAGCGTACGGGCCGCCTACGATTCAGTGCTGAACGATCTGCGCCGGGCCGAGCAGCTCCTGCCCGAAAACTACGACCCCGCCCGGCACCTGCCCGACTACCAGCCCCGCGCCAACAAATACGCAGCCCTGGCCCTGATGGCCCGCGTGTATGCCCAGCAGGACAATGTGGATAGTTGTCTGGCCGTTTGCAACCGGCTGTTGGGTACGGGCAGCGGGTATCGGTTTCCGGGGGTTGCGAGCCGGTTCCCTGGAACAGCCGTCTGACCGTGTTTCTGATCCCGCAAACGTTCCTGGATCGCAATCCGCTGGCCGTTCAGAATGACTAACCCCGTGTTCAGATTACCGGGTTCAGACCCTGACACCAGAACCTTTATCACTTGAAAAAACCATGAAATTTTCGCTGTATCTCGTTTTACTGCTCGCGCTGGTTGCCTGTGCTGACCCGGCTCTGCCCACGCTCACCACCGACGACGCCCTTAAAGGGCAGCTTCGGGGGGTGTGGTTACCTACCCAATTACAAGTTAAATATCAGGTAGGTATCGTTCCCAGACTGCGGGATACGATCATTACTCTTACGCCCGGCACCGCTCCGCTGCTGGTGGCAAACCGGGCTAATATCATTATGCCGTTTACGGATACGCTGTATATCGGAACAATAGCCACCGCCCGGATCGACACCTTTTTCACCCGAAACCGGGGCCTTCGGCAGCAGGGTAACTTCTTTGTAACCAGCGGGGCCGATACTGGGGCCGCCCTCTTACGCATTGGTCGCCCTACCTACACAAGAGGGGTATTGACCCGCTGGAATTATGATTTCGTCCTCCGTGGAACGGTGCTGCCGAACGCGCAAAACCAACCGGCCTACAGTTATTCGACCTATGTCAATTATCCGTTGACCGTGCGGGAGGTATCAACAAACCGGCTGGTGCTGGGCTTCCAGACAATTGGTGGGGTAAACAACCTGCCTCAGGTTCCTGTAACACCCGCCAATCAGAATCTCAATACGACCTGGGCGGGTAAAGTCGCGCTGTTCACGGCGACGTTTACGAAACGTTGACCCTCGCAGCGCCATAGTCATTTTCAGACACGGGCCGCAGCCCGGTTTCCCACCTCCAGGCATATTGAGGGCTTCGGTGGCTGAGTTGATTTTTTAAGACGGTTGTATCTGAAAGCCGCTTGCATGGCTTTCAGATACAACCGTCCTTTTAGGGCAAAATGGTTGCGCTGACAACCGCAAACGTTCTAACTTGGGAGGGGGGCATAACAAATGTTGAGGTAATCCTATTGGGCAATCAGCGTGAGGGCTTCATTTAGCCGAGACCGATCCTGCCGATACCGTTTCTTGAACAGAGCCTTCGAGTCATAGTTTAACAAGTTGGTGCCGACAACCAGTGGGTAAACCCCAGGGGGTTTTATGCTCTCCTGCAAGGAGGGCTTACTGGGGTCAACCAGAGGGCTTAAAAGCTGGCCATCTCAACCGTGAAGTTTTATAAATACCTCCAACGTCGGGAAGTAAAACTCATAGCAAGAGAGTTTCTGAAACAGAGCCAAGTAATTATTAATCAGTTGGCTCCGCCGACTCGATGAAACATTTTCCCGGAATGTTGGAAACTGCCCTTAATCGTGTTTGCGCTTGCGCTGAAGAGGAAAAAAAGAGAAATTGCCGCCCATTGAGAGTTGGTCAGTAACGTTCACTGTTTAGTCATACATTGTGATCTTGGTCGATACAAAGATGACCCTACTCTCAGCCTATCTCAATTTCCCAACACGCCCTCAAGAAGCTCATTTCTTTATGAAAAACGGGATACTCACTGCATGGTTTTTCGTCAACGTCTTGACCTTAAATGCCCAAAATTTATTCGGTAATGAATGGATTAAGCCCGGAGATAGATACTTGAAGCTTTCGCTCAATCAGACGGGAATTTACCGCCTGAATTTTGAGGATATTAAAAAGGCTGATGCGTTTTTTCTTCAGACAAACCCGGCTAATTGGCAACTCTTTTTTAGAGGAAAAGAGGTAGCGATTCGGATTTTTGGACAACAGGACGGTGTTTTTGACAATCAGGACTACGTAGAGTTTTACGGAGAAAGCAACGATGGTAGTCAGGACTCGTTGCTGTACCGGCCCCAGAAACGATTGCACCCCTATCAAACCTTATTTTCGGACAGATCAGCCTATTTCCTGACGAACAATCCGGCGCAGGCTGGTAAGCGTATCCCAGAGTTAAATATTTCCCCTGCAACCCTTAGTTCCGAAAAATTTCACGTTCAGGAAACTGTGCAGGCGTTTACCAGCGAATACACCTTCAATAACCTGAAAGGCATAGAACCTTTTCTTCAGCAGAGTTATTTTGAGCCGGGCGAAGGTTGGTCCGGGAAATTACTGACGGCTGATTCGGTTGGGTTGGTGCAGTTCAAACTGGTGGGCCGGGTAGCGGCCGATTGGCCAGTCAGGCTGGAGGGTATGGTGAATGGCCGCGACAATCAGTTCCATCGTGTTCAGGTGCAGCTGGATGCGAATGCGCAAACTCCGCTGGCCTCGCTGGCTTTTCCCGGTTTTTTAAGCCAGTCCTTTCAAGCTACTGTTGCGCCCGAAACCATCCAAAACGATCAACTGGCCCTGCGTTTCAAACCTGAGAAAAACGGCGGCTCCAATCAATTCTCAATCACCTACGTAAACGTGTCGTATCCGCAGGCGCTCGACATGGCTGACCAGACGACCAAAGTGTTTCACGTACCCGCCAGCCCGCGTCAGACGGCATTGCTTGCCATACTGCGTGCACCTTCGGCATCAATCGCCTACGATATTACCGACAGACTCAATTGCCGGTACCTGACCACCCAGACCCGCGACGGCCTGACGCAGGTCGTGGTGGATGGAATGGTCAGGTACCGGGATATTCTGCTGACGAATCAACTGATTAAACCGGTAGCTATTCAACCGGCTCGTTTTCAGGTTGTTTCCCCAAAATCAACAAATTACCTGATTATTACGCACGCGTCGCTCCGGCAATCAGCAACGGCGTATGCGGACTACCGCGCTTCGGTTCAGGGCGGAGGACACAAGTTGCTCGTAGTTGAGGCCGACTCACTGTATGATGCCTTCAATTACGGTGAACGAAGTCCGCTGGCTCTCCGGCGTTTCGTAGACTTTATGCTGGCGAATACGGCCGTAAAAAATATGCTGCTGATCGGGAAGGCCGATAGTTATCCGCACAACGTCAAAACGGCCACCGACGATCTGGTCCCGACAATTGGGTATCCAGGGTCAGATATTTTATTGTCGGCGGGTCTGAAAGGCCAGGCTCCGAATACACCCGCTATACCGACGGGCCGACTCAATGTGACGACGAACGAGCAGGTCTTCGCGTATCTGACAAAAGTGAAACAACTTGAGCGTTCGACTCCGAATGGATTGTGGCGCAAGAAAATCATCCACATTAGTGGTGGTAGAACCGAAGATGAGGCTCAAAGTCTTCAAGCAACGATGAGTGATCTGGGGGATATCTTTACCGGGGGATTGCTGGGGGGTGAGGTTATTCCGTTTAGCAAAAGCAACCCGTATGAGGTGATTGAGCCGGTGAATATAGCGCCAATCGTGAATGAAGGGATTAGCCTTATTACGTTCTTTGGCCATGCCGGTCCGGCGATTACCGACATGAACTTTGGGTTTGCATCGCCCCCGCAGAACGGATTTCGCAACCAGTTTTACCCGCTCATGATTTTTAACGGCTGCGGAGTGGGTGAGATTTTTTCCCGGTTCAACACCCTGTCAACCGATTGGCTCCTGGCACCCGACAAAGGGGCGGCAGTGGTGCTGGCCCACTCGTATTATAGCTACGAAGTACCCACGGCCCGGTATCTTAAGAAATTATACGGTGAGTTATTTGCCAACCCAACCACCCTCGGTATGGCTTTTGGCAACGTGCAGCAACAGGTAAACGCGGCCCTCGAAAAAGAAGGCGTCGGTGCGTTCGATGTGGCGGTGCTGCTGCAAATGATTCTTCAGGGAGACCCGGCGTTGAACCTGTACCCATTGCCCAACCCCGATTTTTTGATCGATCAGAATGGACTATACATTCAGGCTTCGGTAGCCGGAAGTACCCTCAAAAACAGCGATTCGCTCCGGGTCGTTATTCCGTTGGCCAATCTGGGGCGATTCGTGCCAAGCCAGTCCGTTTCGCTGTCAGTCAGAACGACCGGCAAAAACCTGACCAGTAATAGCGTACGTTTCAATGCATTCAGATACCGTGATACGCTGGTTTACACGATACCTAAGGACGAAACACTACAAAAAATCGAGGTGCTGATTGACCCTGACCGACAGATTGCCGAATTGAGCAGGGATAATAATACCGCGACGTTGCTGGTTGATTGGGCCAAGGCCGGCGCAGGCAGCAGTTATCCGCTGAATGCATTACCGGATATCGTCAGTCCGGCGCTTTCGGTACTTGTCAATGGGGAGGTGAAGGCCAATCGCGCGCTTGTAGACACGAAAGCCAACGTAACGGCTTATCTGATCG
>JBBRUV010000077.1:0-15671 GCA_038247465.1 Cytophagales bacterium | reverse complement strand
TAAGTAGTTGAACGAAAATAAACACTGTTAACTATTTTGGGTTAATTTTGCCAAATGAAACCTTATCGCCACATTGAATTGAGTGAAACAGAGAAGTGTCTTTTAGAAGACGGCTTTAAAAATGGCAACAAATCACATTTCCGTACCCGCTGCCATGCTATTTTATTAAGTAGCGAAGGTATGCGAATAGATGCTATTTCCAGCCTGTACAAGAAACGCATGGAAACGATTCGTGATTGGATGAATGATTGGACTACTGACGGTATAAAGGGGCTGATGATTCAACAAGGCAGAGGACGAAAAGCGACTCTGAATGTAGGAAATATAACAACCGTAGCTATAGTAAAAAAAAAGGTTAAAGAACAGCCTATAAAGCTAAATTCTATCCTTGAAGGTATTAGTACCGCTTTAGGAGTTAATGTAAGTAAAAAGATACTTAAAAAGTTTCTCAAAAAGTTAGGTTATACCTATCGGCGCATTCGTAAGCGGCTTAAAAAACAGCCTGATCCAATCGAGTATGCTCGTAAAGTTGAAGAGTTAAAAACCCTCATAGACCTCGAAAAAGGGGCTTTTTTGACCATTTATTACGCTGATGAAAGTGGTTTTAATGAAACACCTTGTGTACCCTATGGTTGGCAACCCAAGGGTGATTCACTGAGTATTCCGACTCAAAAAGGCAGCCGCCTGAACGTTTTTGGTTTGATGAGTCGGGACAATAAACTTCATACCTACACAAGTACAAAAAGCATTGATTCGGATTTTGTTACTAAATCGATTGATGATTTTATTTTCAATCAACCTCGGCAAGGTCGTTCAGTTATTATTATTGATAATGCAAAAATTCATCATAGTGAGACCTTCAAGAGTCGCATTAAAGAATGGGAACAAAACGATGTTTTTATTTTCTATTTACCTACATATAGCCCTCATTTGAATTTAATTGAAACATTTTGGCGAAAATGTAAATACGAATGGCTATTGCCTCAGCATTTTGATTCTTGGAAAGCCATACAGGAGCAGCTAAATGATATTTTTATCAATTTTGGAAAAAAGTACAAGATTGATTTCGCTGTAGTTTAACAGTGATTATTTCAGTTCAACTACTTAACTACTTAGGCAGTCTCAAAGGTGCGTAGCCCCAAACCGTTTAGCAATGACGAATGTCAGTATCGGATATGATACATATCATAATCCTGCCGTCTGTCATGTCTGAACCTATTTGACAGCACGGCTCAAACCAGCGAATGCCCGTGCAAAAGCATAGAAATAGCATTTGATTATCTTTGGTTTGTGTAAACCCGATATACTCATGATCGCCCGCTCCGTTGCTTTGTTTCTCTGCTTACTCGTTCTGTTCACCCATTGCACCCGGCAACCCACCAGCAGCCCGCGCGATATGTCGGGCAAGCCAAAAGTCGGGCTGAGTCCAAACGCAACGCTGCGGATACCCGTCGGCGACCGACCGCGCCGGATAGAAATCCTGTTTTTGGGCGATAACGGCCACCACAAACCCCTGGAGCGGGTGCCGCAACTGATGGCCGCGCTCGGTAGTCGGGGCATCAACATCACCTACACCGATCAACTTATCGATCTCAACACCAGCACTTTAGTAAAGTATGACGGGCTGCTGATCTACGCCAACTGGGACAGCATCCCGAAACCACAGGAACGCGCCCTGCTCGATTTTGTGGCATCGGGCAAGGGGCTGATTCCGGTGCATTGCGCGTCGTACTGCTTCCGCAACTCGCCCGAATACGTGGACAAGGTGGTGGGCGGGCAGTTTTTCCGGCATAAAATGGATACGATCCGCACCCGATTTACGAACCCCGCCGACGCTATCGTGGCCGGGCCGCGAATGGCCGGGCCGCGAATGGCCGGGCCGCGAATGGCCGGGCCGCGAATGGCCGGGCCGCGAATGGCCGGGCCGCGAATGGCCGGGCCACAAATGGCCGGATTAAGACCGGCTCACGTTTACGGCCCCGGCGCAGCCCGGCGATTACCCGTTTGTCTGCACATTTCCCGGCCACTGGCGGATTATGAACGGCGTGATGAAAGTACAATCCGAAACTCGCTCCCCTGCCCTATCGCGCTGACAACTGAGATGGCCCACTCATGCGCTTCCACAATTTTTTGCACGTAACTAAGGCCCAGTCCAAACCCTTTTACGTTCACTGCATCGTGACTCTTAACCCGGAAATAGGGCTGAAAAATCTGTTTTTGTGCCGCTTCGGAAATACCAACGCCCCGGTCAAGAACACTGATTATCAGATTGTTATGGGCATCAGATGTGGTCAGAACGGTTATGTCGGGTGGGTCGGGGCTATACTTAACCGCGTTATCGAGCAGGTTATAGAGCACGTTGGTCAGGTGGTGGCGGTCAGCGAGAATAGCGGGGCTAACCGCCTGCAAATCAAGGGTTAGGTACGCGCCGTGCCGTTGTGCAACCGACTCGATCAGATCGTGCACATCTACGGGTTCAACACAGACAACAAGCGCGTTTTGCTCGGCGCGGGCTAAACTCAGTACCGTTTCGACCTGTTGCTGGAGCCGCTCGGTTTCTTCCCGAATAATCTGGAGGTATTTTTCGCTGCGGCCCGGTTCGGCGTGGCCGATGGGCGAGGCCAGAATATCGGCGGCCAGACGAATATTGGCAATGGGCGTTTGAAACTCATGCACAAACGTATGAAGCAGGTCGGCGTACTGGTTCGTCATCGGCGGCTGTGGCTGTCAGCAGTCATAGAACGGGAAATTGACTTTTTTACCCGCTTTGATTAGGAGACTATTGCCATTAACGTAAAACTACTGGATTTGGTCACAATGACAACTGACTGAACGATAATAAATCAAATTATCATTCTTTTTCGTCAAAAAGCCCGTCTGTATCATACAGACGGGCTTTTTACGATTCATTTAGTTATCACCTCATCAACTGCTCACCACTTACCCGGCCATTTCGGCGGCCACAGTAGCGGGTGCTTCGGTCGGGGCGGGTGTTGGTTTAGCCGCCTGTTCGATGGGCGCAGGCTTGGGAGCCGGTGCGGTAGCCGGACGGGTATGCGACCCGGCGGGGCGGGTAGCGGCTGGCGTTGCCGGCGTAGTTGTCCGGTGGGCAACAGGCTTAGCGGCAGTCGGTTTTGGAACCGGAGCCGTTTCGATGACTGGTGTTGGGATAACCGCTACGGCCACTGGCGCGGCCGGTAACTCGTCAACAATCACCGATTTGGCACTATCGTTGGTTTTGGTGGCTTTTTTACCCGTTGCGGCTTTACCTCCTTTAGCGGCTTGTTTTGCTTTTTTAGTCGCTTTAGCGGCATCTTTTTTTGTTTTAGCCTGGATTTTGGCAGCGTCTTTTTTCGTTGATTCAGCTTTGGCAGCGTCTTTTTTCGTTTTAGTCTCTGCTTTGGCAACCGCTTTCATCGCTTTCGCTTCGGCTTTCAAGGCATTGTCGGCAACTTTTTTCGCGGTTGCTTCCACCTTCGCCGTTTGTTCAGCCGCTTTCTCGCCTGCTTTTTTGGTCAGTTTACCAAGTTTACGCACGAGTTTTTCGGCAGTTTTTTCGATAACTTTTATCGCTTTCCTGGGCGTGGCCAAGGACCCAACGGTATGTTGAATGGCCGATACGAGACCATTAGCCACGGGGTTTTTTGCAGTCTTCATGCTGGTTTTGTTAAAGTTTCCTGTAATTGGATTGCAAAAGTAGTATTTTCTGAATTAACAAAGATTCAATATTATCAATTTGTTAAGTTTTTATCTTCATCAGGAAATCCCAGCAGATCACCCCTGCACTCACGGCAATGTTGAGCGAATGTTTAGTGCCGAACTGCGGAATCTCCAGTACGACATCAGCCATCTGCACCACGTCATCGGCCACACCCGTTACCTCATTGCCCAAAACAAAGGCGTAGCGTTTATCCGTTTCCGGCTGAAAATCAGGCAGTAACGTACTTCCCTGCGCCTGTTCAACAGCCACGATTTGCCAACCCCCAGCCTGCAACTGACGCGCAAGTGCCAACACGTCGGGCGCGTACTGCCAGGCAACGGATTCGGTGGCTCCGAGGGCGGTTTTGGTGATGTCGCGGTGGGGTGGTTGCCCCGTGATGCCGCACAAATACAGCCGCTCGGCCCGGAACGCGTCCGCCGTTCGGAATACGGAGCCGACGTTATTCATACTCCGTACATCGTTGAGAATCAGGCAGTACGGAAATTTTTCGGTGACCTGAAAATCAGCGACTGACAGCCGGTTGAGTTCGTGCAGGGTTAATTTTTGGGGCATTGCAGGCAGGTTTATGTAAATAAGTCAGCAAAACTACCCCAATCACGAATTTGGGCAGCTATCCGGCCATTGGTGCGGCTTGATTTTTGCCAATCCCAGATTTAGCCCTGAACTTGCATCCGAGGTTTTTTGCCCGTTCCCTACCAACTTTCGACCCACTACTTACGACCTTTGACTTTCGATTTCTGACTTGTAACTTTCTGATGCAACAATACCACGATCTGCTCCGCCATATTCTTGCCAACGGCACCCGCAAAACTGACCGCACCGGAACCGGCACCCTCAGCGTATTCGGCTATCAGATGCGGTTTGATTTACGGGCCGGGGTCACCGGCGCGGGGTTCCCGCTCCTGACCACAAAAAAAGTACATACCAAATCCATCATTCACGAATTACTGTGGTTCATTGCGGGCGATACAAACATTAAGTACCTGACAGACAACGGCGTAACGATCTGGAACGAATGGGCCGATAGCAACGGCGATCTCGGCCCGGTGTATGGCAAACAATGGCGCAACTGGCCCACGCCCAACGGCGATTCAGTTGACCAATTGCGGGACGTACTGACCCAGCTAAAAAATACGCCTGATTCGCGCCGGATGATTGTCTCGGCCTGGAACCCCGCCGACCTGCCCAACATGGCCCTGCCCGCCTGCCACTGCCTGTTTCAGTTTTTTGTGCTACCGCCCGACCCCGATGCCGGATTTGAGCGGCCCCGGTTGTCGTGCCAGTTGTATCAGCGCAGTGCCGATGTGTTTCTGGGCGTACCGTTTAACATTGCTTCTTATGCCCTGCTAACAATGATGGTAGCGCAGGAATGTGGCTACGAACCCCACGAATTTATCTGGACAGGAGGTGATACTCATCTGTATATCAATCACTTATATCAGGTTGACCTGCAACTCTCGCGCCAGCCTCGCCCGTTACCAACCATGCGGCTGAATCCGGCGGTGAAGTCCGTTTTTGATTTTACCTACGCCGATTTCACCCTCGAACACTACAACCCATGGCCCGCCATCAAAGCCCCCGTTGCGGTATAGCCGCTACTTCCCTACTATGACCAACGCCGATATAGTTGATATACTGGAGCAAACCGTTCGGTTGCTCGACTTGCACGGTGCCGACCCGTTTCGCACGAAAGCCTTTTCGTCGGCGGCTTTTAACCTCGACAAGCAGAAAGACGAGTTCACCGGCCTGACCACCGCCGAACTCACCCAATTACCGGGCGTGGGCAAATCGGTGGCGGGCAAAATCCGGGAGATTATCGACACCGGCCACCTCACTGAACTGGATACGCTGCTGGCCCAAACGCCCGCCGGTGTGCTGGCCATGTTCCGCATCAACGGCTTAGGAGCCAAGAAAATCAACGTGTTATGGCGCCAACTGGGTGTAGAAACCCTCCCCGACCTCAAAGTAGCCTGCGAAGAAGGCCGGGTCGCCACGATTAAAGGCTTCGGAGCTAATACGCAAAACAAGATCTTGCACGCGTTGGAGTTTCTGCAAAGTCAGCAGGGCAAGCTACGGATGGACAAAGCGCGGCAGGTTGCCGACGTGCTTTATGACCAACTCGCGCCCTTGTTTGAGCGCGTTGATATCGGTGGGCAAGTACGCCGAATGACGCAGGAAGTGGATTTGGTTGAACTATTGATTGGCGATAACGACCCGCTGGCCGTTCACCGGCAACTCGATACGCTGCCCGGTCTGGTAAAAAATGAGGTAGAATCGTCGCCGTTTGTGTGGCGCGGCATGAACGAAAATCCGATGGTGGCGGTTGAGTTTTCTACATATCCACGTGAAACAGTTGAGCGTCAGCTATTTATTTCAACACCCGGCCCGGCACACTTGGCCCAGGTTGGCCCGGCGGGAGTGACGTTGCTGCGGGCGGCACTGACCAGCCCTGATTCATCAGAGGCCGCAATTTATGCCGCTGCGGGCCTTGCTTATATCGTACCGGAAATGCGCGAAGATGCCAGCGCGTTTGCCTGGGCCAGCCAACACACGCCCGCTGAACTCATCACCTGGGACAACCTGCGCGGTACACTCCATAACCACAGCACCTACTCCGATGGCAGGCACACGCTGGAACAGATGGCGACTTACGCCCGGTCATTGGGTCTGAGCTACTTCGGCATCGCCGACCACTCGCAAACGGCCACCTACGCCCAGGGTTTAAACGTGGACGATGTGCTGAAGCAACACGCCGAAATTGACCGCCTTAACGCGCAATCGGGGCCGGAGTTTCAGATTCTGAAAGGCATCGAATCGGATATTCTCGGCGACGGTTCGTTGGATTATGACGACGAAACCCTCGCCAGTTTCGATTACGTGGTGGCTTCGGTGCATCAAACGCTGACCATGACCAAAGAGAAAGCCACCACCCGGCTCCTCCGCGCCATCGAAAATCCGTACACCACTATTCTGGGCCACCCAACGGGGCGGTTACTACTGGCGCGGGAAGGCTACCCAATTGATTATCAGGAGATTATAAAATCATGCGCCAAACACAACGTTGTGATCGAGATCAATGCCAGCCCCTACCGGCTCGATTTAGACTGGCGGTGGATTAACTACGCCCAGGAGCAAGGCGTACTGTTGTCTATCAACCCCGACGCGCACGAGATGGCCGGGCTGCTGGATATGCACTACGGCGTGGCCGTTGGCCGGAAAGGCGGGCTACTTAAAACCATGACCTTTAACGCACTGACGTTAAGCGAGATATGGGCATATCTAACAAAGAAAAAAAGGTAATTTTTTAGGTGGTGTTGCCCACTATTGCAACTGAAAACTGATGGGCAACGTGCATACTGTCTGCACCAAACGACCGCCTGACTTGCCCGGCTGCCAACGCGGCATGGCTTTTATGAGCCGGACGGCTTCTTCATTCAGGCCCAGTCCGGGGCCTTTTAGCACCGTAATATCAGCCAGTTGCCCGTCTGCGCTAACCACGAAACTGACAATAACCTTGCCCTGCACGTTGGCCCGCTGCGCTTTTTCGGGATAGTTGATGTTTGATTTCAGCCACCTACTCAGGGCCGATGCCCCGCCCTTAAACTGAGGTTGCTCGTCTACAATGGTATAGGTTTCTTCGCTTTTGGTTCCTGCCCCCGCCGTTGCTGTCGGCACTGGCGCGGCTGATGAACCACCGGCTTCCTCCTGCAACGGCGTGACTTCCTGCCAGTTCGCATTAATGTAGCCCACCCGGTTGCCAAGCCGAACCCGGCGTTGGTCGTCTTTCAGGTCGGCATCGCAATCGGTGTAATTGACGGGCGCGTTGCCGAGCGTCGCGCCTTTTTCATTCACAAAAAAAGTTTGGCCATCTTTTCTGACCAATGCCTTTCCGCTGCTGAACGACGTAGCAAAATCATACTGACAGGGCAGCACGTCAGCCCAGGTTTCGTTGTTGAGGTAGCCCCAGGTGGTTCCCCGGCGAACAGGCATCACGATCTGTCCGCTCAGAAAATAGTCATATTTACGCTCCGGCTCGACCCGATTGCCCTGTTTATCAATGAATTGAAACGAGGTTTCGCCCCATTTTCTGACCAACGCCTTAGCCATCGAGAACCGCCAGCCATACGAATAATCGAACGGCACCATCACTTCGCCCGCTTCATTCAAGGCTCCGTAGCGGCCTTCGTCGTTCACGGCCCAGGCCATACCATCGCTAAACGCGCCGAATAATCCGGTAAATAATCGCTTGCTGCGCGTTATCACCGCTTTTTTGTCGCCAGTTTGCACCCGGAATACGGCATTGGTAATTTTCGTCACGTCGTCATAGTCCGTTGATACCAGCAATCGGCCTTTGTCGTCAATAACTCCCCATTTTTTATTCAATTCTACCACCGCCGTTTCATCCGAGAAATCGTATGCGGTTTGGTAAGCAGGTTTCACCACAAACTCCCCAATTTTATCAACAAAGCCATACAGTCCATTTTGCCGTACGCGGGCCAGGCCGTTCTGAAAATCCCAGGCAGCGGCAAACGTACAGGGGATCACTTCTAAGTTTTGCCTGTTGATAAACCCATATTTGCCGCCTTTCATAACGCGGGCCATCCCCTCGACAAACTCGCCTTTGCTGTCGTATTTCGGGGCTGCGCCCGCACTGACGGGTAGTTTTCCTTTAAGCGTGGGCGCAATGATTACGCTGGATTTATGAAACTGACTGCGGCAATACGCATCATCCCGAATACGGAGCGCACGTTCGTAGTTCTGCCGGGCGCATTGCAGGTCGCTTTGCTTGAAACAGTCGTCGGCCCGGCGTTTAAACAAATCAAACTCGGTTTGCGCGTGGCCGGGCAGGGCCAATACGCTCACCATCAGAAGCAGTAAACAACGTGGGTGCATAGGTGCATGGGTGTGTGTCTGAAAACTACTGTACTTTCTTTTGCATCGCCAGCAGGTCAGCATCGGCAGGAGCGATTTGCAGACCGGCCCCGATAATCCGACGCGCCACGGTCTGCACCATCGGGTCGCTCAAATCGTCCTGCATCCACTGCCGGGCTTTGTTTTTGAGCAGTTTCAGGGCTTCATCGTGGGTGGCGGGCTCTCCGGCTCCAATCGCCAGACTGTCCATCAGCGTAGCATATTGACCATAATCACCGTTGGTAAAGGCTTTACCGGCCTGTTGGCGCAATTGTTTCTGCGCCAGCGGGGGAAGTCTTAACTGGGCAAAAGCAGCCCGTTTCAGCGATTCCCGGCCCGTTTCTGGTTTCGGTTTCATCAGCCACCATGCCCCGCCGGTTGCTATTGTCAGCCCGGCAGCCACTACCATCGGCCACAGCCAGCGCGGAGTGGCCGGACGGGGCAAATCAGTAATCGAATTGCCGGGGGCAAACGCACCTGATACGGGTTCAACATAGCCCCCAGCACTGCTGACGGGGGTTATCTCGGTTTGGTCAATACCGTTCTCACTCCGCACAATACCCCCATTACTCATAACTTGACCATTGGTGGCCCGACCATTGCTTAGGCTGCTCCCCGCCGGTACCGCCCGAATAATGGGCATCACCGGCTCGGTGCGGGTGGTTTTGGCCGGACGCAGGTCGGCGGGCAGGTGCAACAGATCAGCCAGCTCAGGGGCGGGAGCGCGTTGCTCCGGGTCACGAATCAGGCAACGCCGGATGACGCTCTGGTACGGTTCGGCTACCGTTGCCAACTCGTTGGGCAGCTCGGCCTGGTTGATAATCTTCAGCAAATCAACCCGTTTCTGGGTTGCATCCAAATTAGGCGAGGCAATAAAGGGCAGTTTACCAACCAAAATCCGGTAAACCAGCACGCCGAACGCCCAGATGTCGGCGGCAGACGATACCCGGCCCGTTTCGCCAAACTGCTCCGGGGCGGCATAATCGGGCGAGAAACCAACGGCGGAGTTCTGGGTCTGCTCGTTCTGGCTTTGCACAAACCGACTCAGGCCAAAATCAGCGATAATTGGCACGTATTCATGATGTTGCTGGTCAATCAGTACGTTTCCCGCTTTCAAATCGCGGTGAATATACTGTTCGTTGTGCAGGTGCAGCAGCCCGGCAAGCAGCCCTTTTATCAGGTTGTCACGGTCGGTGTAGGGCAGGTTGGGATATTGCCGCAAAAACTGTTCGAGGTTGCCGAGATCGTAAAATGGCATCACGGCGTAGTCAACGGTGAGTTTACCAACCTGAAATCGGTAGTTATTTTCGTAACGAAGCAGGTTGGGATGGGGCGGAATCTCGTGGCTCAACTCCACCTCCCGCTGCAACGAAAACTGGCGAAATTCGGGTCTCACCACCGACTCTTTGATGGCTACATACCGTTGCCGCCGGGTGTCAATGGCGCGGTAAACGGAGCCGAAAGCCCCACTGCCTTTGTAGTCGGGCGATTGTTCGTTGGTCGAGAATTGGTAGCGATTCTCAAATTCTTCCAGTGTCATGGCGCAAATCGGTATGGTCAGTCAAATATAGGCGGCTGACCCGTTCTAACGCAAATCCTACCGAAAAAAAAGTACCTCCCGAAATACATTGCTGCGTTCGGGAGGTAACGTTTGTTTTTCTAAACGTAAACAGGTGACTTTCAAGGCTTTTTCGCTTTCACCGTTTCCACGGCTTTGGCCTTGTTGGTCATGTCGGTGAGGGCATTGGCCTGTTCGGTTTTGTTGGTTTCCACGTCTTTCAGGAGTTGCTCGAGTTCTTTGGCGTTGTCATCAATGCGTTTCAGCAGCCGCTCTTTGTCTTTCTTGTTGGTCTCAATGTCGCGCTGGAGTTTTTCGCCCGTTCGCACCGATTTCTGGTGGTTTTTCTGCGATTCGCCCAGCGCGTCATCGGCTACTCGCACGCCCTGATTAAACTCAAACCGGGCCGCAAATTCGGCCAGCAGTTTTTCGGCAGCCTGATAATTGCCGTTGCTCATGGTTACGAAACTCCCCCCGCCCAGATCAAACGACGTAAAAATAGTGGCCGACCGTTTTGAGGTTTTCACCTGACTGATGAGGTTGATGGGTTCGGGCGAAATAGCCGGTATGTTAGCCGTTGACACCTTATACACGCCCCGCCCCGAACTCATCCGCCCGTAGGTTTGCAACTGCGCTTCCCAGTCTTTCTCAACCTGCCTACCGTCGGCAGCGATAACGAGAAACAGGCCCGGCAACTTCGTTTTTTCAACTTCCTGATCGCCCGGATACACTGTCTGGGCCGGGGCAAACTGCAAACTGGCAACTGCGAACAGCAAACTCAACACGGTATTTATTGATTTTCTCATACTACAATAGACGGTTTTGGGGGCTAAAGGTCATACTTTCTGGCAGACCAGCAAGCGTTTGTCCCCATTTTGGAGCGTGGTTGCAAACAGATACACATCGCCCCCGTCGGCCAGGCCCAGTTTTTTACGCAGGTCGGCCACCGTCTGTGGGAAATTTCGCACGGTCAGGTTAGCTTTCGGTGTAATCAGCACCGCCCGCACCGATTTTGGGTCAGGTTTAATCATGGTTTCGAGGGCGAAGGCCCGGCCCGGAAAATCAGCCACGAGCGCGGGGCCGGTGTAGAGGTGGCTGTTGGGCGCGAGTTTAGCCAACCCAAACCGGGCGGCTACCGTCCGAAATGCCCCGGCTTTCAGCACGGCAGCGTTCGGTTCGTATAAAAACGCTCCCGGATCAGCAAAGGTGACGGGCGACAGCATTTCATCACCACGCCGAAACGCGAGGGTTTGGGCGCGGTGATCGGGCAGCAGATTAACGGCGGTTACGGCTACGTCTCCGGGTGCAACCGGCTCATTACCAAGCACAAACAGCACTTCTTTTACCTCACCCAGCACCGCCACCGCATAAACAGCCAACGCGCCGGGGAGTTGCCGCAGCGTGGCCTCAAGGTCAATCATGGGCGACGTTTTGAGCAGAATCCGGTTGGTTTTTGCCAGCAGCGCGGTCAGTACACCCGGAGCCAGCAGGTTGGGTTCGCAGTCAGACAAGTGCACCACACGCCCGCCCTGCCCGTCGCGCCGGTGCGGGTCCAGATACAGCCAGTCAAAACACCCGGTATGGTTCCTGATAAAATCCAAACTGTTTTTTGCGTGAATCTGCACGTTGGTGACGCCCAAAATGGGCAGGTTGTGAGCGGCTAAGGCGGCTAAATCGGGGTTTTGCTCCACGTATTGCACCTGCCCAACCCGCGCAGCAAACGCCGAGGTATCAACGCCCATACCGCCGGTGAGGTCGGCCAGGACATTTCCGGTCACTAAGCTGGCTTTGTAGCGGGCGGCCTGCTCCGACGATGCCTGTTCGACCGAGATTGGGGGTGGAAAAACAAGGGCGTCGCTGGCATACCAGCCGGGCAGTTTATCGCGGGCTTTTTGCCGGGCCGTTAGCTGGGCGGCTATTTTTTTCAGGTCAAGGTCAGCGGCTATTGGCGGAGGGTGCAGCATGAGTTGGCTGACATCGGCGGCAAGGTATTGGCTGATAAACCGGCGGTCTGTTTCGGTCAGGGTTACGAAGGTATTCATGCAACAACCTCGCTGTCAACGAAATACATATCAACTTCGCCCTTATTTTTTGCCGTAATTTTTCCCCGGAACGTACCGTTGAATTGGTTTTTGACGATAGCCCAGGTGCGTCCACTGACGTTTACCCGTCCGGCTTCGCTGTTGCGCTCCATGCGGGCGGCCATGTTCACGGTATCACCCCAGATGTCATAGGCAAATTTGCGGTCGCCAACCACGCCTGCCACCACCGGGCCGTTGTGCAACCCGATTCTAATGGTGCAGGCAAGTTTGCCTTCGGCCTGTCGGCGGGCGTAATAACGGGCCACAAAGTCGCGTATGGCTAAGCCCGCCCGCACCGTCTGCAGGGTATGGTCACCTTCTGAACCGGGCAGGCCACCCACGCATAGGTAGGCATCGCCGATGGTTTTGATGCGTTCTAAGCCAAACTCGCCCGAAATCCGATCAAATTCCCGGAAACAGTAATCCAGTTCAGACACCAACTCCTCGGGCTCCATCTGCTCGCCGATGTACGAGAAATTCACAAAATCGGTAAACAGCACCGTTACATCGTCGAATTTACGAGCCGTAGCGCGGCCGTGCAGTTTCAGTTCGTCGGCAACGGTTTCGGGCAGAATACTGAGCAGCAGCCGGTCTGATCGTTCTTTTTGTTGCCACAGTTCATCGGTACGAGCCTGCACCCGGTTTTCGAGGTCGTTGTAGAGCAGCGCGTTTTCGAGCGAGGTCACAATCTGCGACGATAGCAAGTGCAGCATAGCCAACTGCTGCTGCCCGAAGGCTCCCGGAATGGCGTTATTTTCGAGGTAGAGCACGGCCAGCGTTTTGCCGATTTTGACCACCGGCATTGCCAGTACCGACAAGGTACGGTTGCGCCGGATATACGGATCGTTACCGAACACCCGGTCGGTGTGGGCCTGCGCCAGAGCCAGTGGCCGGGCGGTGCGGGCCGCGTACCGAATCAAATTCTGGGGCAGATTGGCCCCAGCTAATGTACTGGCCGTGAGCAATGCAGTGGCGTTAACCGGGGTAATACTGGTTTCGGTATCGGCATAAACCCAAAGGTTACCCCGCTGCACCAACAGGAGGGCAGCCCGCTGCGCCCCGGCGTTTTCGAGCAGGATATTCATCAGATTTTCGAGCAGGTTTTCGAGCCGGATGGTGCTGGCAATGGAGTTGCTCATCTTGAGCAGACTCGTCAGCTCTACCGGCAATACTACGCCCGACTGACCAGCCGAAAGGCTGTTTACCGCTATTTTTTTCAGGAAGGGGTGCGCGTGTTGCAAGCGACCGACAACGGCTTCGGCACCCCAGGCGGCATACCCGGCAAGGGCATCCTGCCAGTCGCGCCGGGCCAGGCTGTTTTGCCCGATAGCGTCATAGTGAGCCGCTTTCAGTTCGTGGGCCACGGCTTTATCAAGCAGTTGTCCGTAGCGGGTCGCGCTGTCTAAAGCTCCGTCAAGCCAGCGCATTCCGTTGGCGGTTTGGCCCGTCCGGAGCGCATATAACCCTTTGATCAGCAGATACTTAGCCTGATTATTATTCGGATAATCGCGGCTAAACAGAGCCAGTTTCCGAATGGCCAACCGGGCGAGAGATCGGGCTTCCCGTCCCGGCAAATCATCGGTTAGCAGGCAGGCCAGGCCACCATAGTAGTAGCCAATCACGACTGAATAACTCCCTTCGCCAATCTGCTGCACGGCCTGAATAAACTGCTGAAACAGGGCAAGCGGCTCGTGCCAGGTACGCCGGTGTACGTCGGTCATCAGCCGCATCGCCAGTAAAATTGTCAGGCTGTTGGCATCCTGCTGACTAGCCAGCCGTTGCCAGTCGGCCTGCCAATCGGTAAGTTGTGGTAATTCGGTGGGTTGTTCAGGCGTTTCGGGCTGCATGAGGTCGGTAGCCGTTTGCGCCACAAACCGGCAGTAGGTACCGATGAGTGTCTGATTGCGAAGTTCGGCCTGACGGCGCGTCTCGTTGCTCTGGCGCAGCACCGCATCGAGCGATGTTCCGGCATACAGTTCATAGACACAGGCACTACCGAGGGCATAAAACGCAACCGTAAGCTGGCCCAGTTCGCGGCTTCTGCGGTAGGCTTCATACAGTTGCGCGATGGCTTCGGTAAGCGGGGCTGTCCAGTGCCGGACAAATACAGCATCTAAAAAACCAGCAGACCGCTCGGCCCCCGCGCGTTGGTGCAGCCGGTGGGTAAGACCGGCCCAGGCCGCAGCCCGGCGGTATCGGTGGTTAAACGAGGTTTCGATGAGCGCGTACTGCATAAAACTCATCCCCGACTCCGGGGAGAGGCCATAGCGAAACGTACTCTGAATCTGACGGTACATGAAAGGCAGCAACAGCACCGGGCGCGATAGAAAAACAGCATCACTCACGGCATAAAGCAGGTAAATCACCTGCCGGGCTTCATCGTCGAGGTTTTCGGGCAGGGCTTCAATCCGGGTGGGGGTTTTCCAGTACATCAGAGCATTAACCCGCATCAGCCCGGCAATACTATCGGGCAGACTGACTTCATACTGAATATGGACATCAAACAACCCCACCACCTGAATCGCCAGTCGGATAGCATCGTCGAACCGCTGCCGATATACCAGTCCCTGCGCCCGGACGTAGGCCACCCGGATGGTGTCGGAACGGTGCCGGGCTTTTTGGGAAAGCAGCACAAATAATTCGTCGAAACGATTGTCGGTGTCATCGCGGTATGCCGTTGCGCCGAAATAGTCGAGATATAACGCAAACGTTTTATCAAACTGGTGTTGCCAGTCGGCGGGCAAGACGGGTTCAGTCATGTAGTCGAACAGCCGCATCGCCAGCCCGAATGCCCCGATCTCTGTTGCATCCTGGGCGGCCCGACGCATGAACGAATCAAATCGCTGCCCGTCGGCCAACGGCAGGTTCAGCACCGCATCAGCCAGCCGGAATAGGTCGTCGCTGCGGGATTCCAGATTGGCGTGGCGGTTGAGGTAGTCCGCAACGGCCCGGTAGCCGGCCTGTTTCACGGTTCCGGGCAGCACGGCCAGCACCCGTCCCGGCAGCAAGGCATTGGTAAACCAAAACCGGGCCGACTTAGGCTGCGGGGTCAGCAATCCAGCCTCCAGCAGGGAATCAATGCCAGCGCGGTAGTCGGTGTCGGCCAGGTTGCTCATCGCCCGCAACGTGTCCGGCTCAACCGGCTGACACCAGCAGGCGGCTACACCGAGGAGTACCTGTGCGGTTTCAGACAGTTTGAAAACCCGGCTGATGAGCATATTAAGCCGGTTTTCGGTAGTTTCTAAACTGGCTAATCCCGCCACGTCGGGCCTGAACCAGCGGGTACCGGGCTGGGCGGGCATAAACCCAGCCTGTTCGGCCTGCCGTAGCAATTGGTCGGTATAATAAGGATTGCCGCCCGTTTTTCGATAAATCAGTTCGGCAGTTGCCGCAACAGTAT
>JBBRUV010000076.1:0-15774 GCA_038247465.1 Cytophagales bacterium | reverse complement strand
GGTTATCGAGTTGGTAGCGACGAGTATCAATCGTAAACTGGCTATGTTCAAGTTTGAGAAAGAGCCATTCGCGGGCGTTGGTCACGCAGCCATAATGCACCTGAAGTGGACGCCCTAATCGCTGATTTATGCTGAAAACGGCCACGTTTTCCGCCAGTTTGCCATTGTCAGAAACGCCAGCCCGCCCAGACCGATTACCGTCAGGCCGGAGAGCATGAACTTGGTTCCGGTCGAGAAGAAGATGAACAGCCACACCCCAATTGCCAGAACCACCGGCACTGGAAACAGCGGCATTTGATACGGGAAAACGGCAGCTGTCGGCTGATTTTTTCGGCGTTGATGCAACACCAATAACCCAATGGCCTGCCCCACAAACTGCACCACAATCCGCATGGCAAGGATAGCCGTAACCACATCGCCAAGCCGGAACAGCAAACTGAACACGAAGGCCAGCCCACCCAGAAATAGCAGCGAGACATACGGAAAATGCCGTGTAGGATGCAGTTTGGCGAAAATCGGGAAAAACTGTCCGTCGGTAGCAGCCGCAAACGGCACCCGCGAATAGCCCAGCAAGACCGCGAACAACGACGAAAACGCGACCAACAGCACCAGTCCCGTCGCAATTTTGGCCGCGCCCGCGCCATAAATCGTTTCGATAACGGTGCTGACAATGAACGGACTGCGTTGGGCCTGTTCATACGGCAAGACCCCCGACACGCTGATGTTGAGCAGCAAATACAGCACAGTAATTCCGGCAATAGAAATGAACATACTGACCGGAATGTTGCGCGTGGGGTTTTTAATCTCACTACCGAGGTGGCAAATGTTGTAGTAGCCGAGGTAGCAATAAATGGTCTTGACCGAGGCCGCACCTAACCCCGTTGCCAACAGCGGCCCGCTTACCGACAGTGCTTCGCTGATGGTTTGCGTAATTGGTTGCCGGGCGTGGGTCAGCCCGCCAATTATAATCCAGCCGAGAGTAAACAACACAGCGGCCCAAAACACCAGCCCGATGCGGCCAATTGCGTCAATTTTGCGATAGAGCAACGCAATAACTACTAAAACCGCCCCGCCCGACACGATTTTGCGCTGAATATCATCCAACGGCAACAGATACGACGCATACATCGAGAAACCAATTGCGCCCGAAGCCACCACTAACGGAGCCTGAATGAGCGTTTGCCAGACGTACAGAAACGACATCAGCCGTCCCCAGCGTTGGTCTCCGTAAGCAATTTTCAGGAAGTTGTAGCTGCCGCCCGCCTTCGGGAAAGCCGCGCCAAGTTCGGCCCAGACAAAGGCATCAACCACACTGACCACCGCGCCCAGCACCCAGGCCCACAAAAACCCAGGCCCACCCAGCGTTTGCATCACTAATGGCAACACCACAAACGGCCCAATACCCACCATATCAATCATATTGAGGGCGGTACCTTGCAGCAAACTCAATCGGCGGGGCAGTTCTGCCGGGGTGTTTTCGGTAGCAGTTGTATCCAAGTTCCTGAATGGATTAGGGTGTATCGGGCAAAGCGAGACACGGCCCCGATAAGTTCCGGGCAAGGATACTAAAAATGAGCCGGTACGTTGCTGTTTTTCGGATAGAAACGCCATATTTACCCCGGTTAAACCGGCACACCATGACCCCATCCAATCCTGCTGTTTCGAGCATCACCATTGGCCGCGCTGTCAGTAATCAGATTATCATGCCCACGCTCTCGGTCAGCGAACGCCATGCCCGCGTCATGCAGGACGGCGACGCGCTCTGGCTCGAAGACCTGAACAGTTCAAACGGTACGTTTATCAACAACTTTCGGGTGCTTCGGCGTAAACTGATCCCCACCGACCGCATCCGGCTCGGCAGTCAGCTCATCAGCTACAACCGGATTGCCAAAGTGTTTTCGGCTCGCCCCGACGATTTCACGCAGGAATTTACCGCATTGCAGGGCGTTTGGGACGACTATGTAACCCGCCGGACAGCCCTCGATCAACGCGATTTTGCCGATGCCATTGCCGCCATACCAGTATTAGGCCGGTTGCTCATGCGCGACCGGCGCGAAAACCGCCAGCAGGCCATCGCCGATCTGGAAAACGCGATGGCCCGGCAGTATGTATGCCCCAAGTGCAGCACGCCCTTTGCGCCCGGCCCCGATACCGCCTTTCCGGTGTTGCAACAGCGATCAATAGCCACCACCAGCGGGCGGTGCATAGCCGGTTGCGGGGCCATCTGGACGGTGTGAGAAATGGGTTCGTCGTTCGTGGGGCGTGCGGGGCGGCCCGTGCGGTTCGTGCGGTTCGTAGTTGGCTGACCGCACCGACAAACCACACACCGAAGATAGTCGCGACAGCCAACCACGAACGACAAACCATGAACTGTAAAAAAATATGGCAATTTATCAGTTTCACTGTCCCGAATGTGACTCGTTCTTAGAAGCCGAGCTGGCTGAGAAATGGACCAAAGACCAGGCCGCCAGCGCACCCTGCCAGGCCCAGAAGCGCGAGCGGTGTAAGGTTTATTGCACCGGCGAAAGTGCGTTGCCTGCCGAAATGCCGCGCGAGATGACGCTGGTATTGAAAGAGACTCCTAAAACCGACGAAACAACCCAGATTGCCGTGCTGGAAGTGACCGGAGCCGACGGAAAACCCCGGCGGATTCCCGTAGCCGCCGATAGCTCGCAAACCTACGGGCGTAAATCAGATTTCGATGCCTGCGACTGCCCACTCGATGTGGACGATAAAAAGATGAGCCGGATTCACTTCCGAATCGAACGGCGGCTGCTCAACCGGCTGCCCGTGTATATGGTCAATGACATGGGCAGTACGCAAGGCACGGCCCTGAGTCGGCAGGTTGGTTTCTCGCGGGATACCGTCCAGCTTTTTGCCGATAAAACCGACAACACCCAGAGCGATACGATCTGCTTGGAACACAACGATGTGATTATGGCGGGCCTGACCCAACTGCGCTTTTTGCTCGAAACGCCCCCCCCGGCTCCCCGCATAGTGACCCCGGTGCGTCCCGCAGACCCTAACCAAACCAGTACGTTCTAAAATGACTATCTCCATCGCTTCACCCATCGGATTTTCAGAACAGGGCCGACGCGCCAACAACGAAGACTATGTGTTGCCCCCGCCGGGCCGCGCCGAACCCGCCGACCGGCTGTTTGTGGTTTGCGACGGTGTGGGCGGGGCGCAAAAAGGTGAACTCGCCAGTTTTCTGGCCGCCGAAGCCATCAACCGCTACGTTCAGCAGCACTCCGGTGAGGCCATTGATGCGCCCTTTATCCGGGCCGCGCTAAAGGCTACCGAAGTCGCGTTTGACGAAGCCATTGCCCGCCAGCCCGACGAACACCTGCGCGGAATGTCAACCACGCTCACCTTGCTGAGTCTGCACAGCCGGGGTATCACCATTGCCCATGTCGGCGACAGCCGGGTTTATCACATCAGAAACGGACAGGTGCTACACCAGACAGAAGACCATTCACTGGTAAACGAACTGGTACGGAGCGGCCAGATTCGGCCCGACGAAGCCGCCCGTCATCCCCGTCGAAACATTATTACGCGGGCCGTGCAGGGCAGTTTCAGCCCAACCAGTACTACGATTTATACCTCGCCCGACGTGATGCCGGGCGATTATTTTTTGCTCTGTACCGACGGTGTTCTGGAAACCTTCGACACGCCCGCCCTGCTCGACTGGCTTTTGCCCGATGCCCCCGATGCCGACAAAGTAGCCGAACTGCTGGCCCGATGTGCTGAAACCTCGCGCGATAATTTTTCGGGATACCTCGTTCGTGTGACCGACGTGGCCGAAATTGACGCGCCCGACCCGCAACGCCAGCACCATACCGACGAATTCTGACCATTCTCTCTCAACCAATCATGGCGCACGAATACCAAAAACAGCAGTTCAGAACCTACACCGAGTTTTCCGAACAGTTTCCCTGCGATTACAGCCGACCCTTTGCCCGGGGTGGCTTTGGCGAAATCTACGTCGGGATAGACATGAGTACCAACGAAAAAGTAGCCATCAAACGGCAGCTTTTTGCGGATGATGACAGTGCACTGACGCTCGAAAAAGAGTATGCTAATACCCAGGCCGTGCCAGCGAATAATCTGGTAGTCAGGTATTTATATTACGGACGGTATGATACGGGCGGGTTTGGCACGTTTGAGTATTTGGTGATGCGGTTTTACGAAGACGGCAACATGACCAGCCCCAGCCTGAACTGGCAACGGCTCTCCGGCCCCCAGCAACTGCGGTTTGTGCGCGAGTTTCTGGAAGGCATCGGCCACCTGCACCGCAACGGCATCATTCACCGCGACATCAAGCCCGAAAATATTCTGCTCGTCGGCTACCCAACGGCCACCGGGCGGGCGTTCAGGCCAATTATTACCGATTTTGGCATCAGTAAAGCCCTCGCCGATGGAGACGGTGTGCAAACGTCGGCCCAGAACAGCATGAAAATGGGAACCCTGACCTACATGGCTCCCGAACAAATCAAAACCGACGATATTGCCTACAACGCCGACCTGTGGTCGTTCGGCGTGATTTTGTACGAACTCATCACCGGGCAAACGCTCATCACCCGGCGTACGTCGGCAGAATCACAGCGCGACGAAGCTTACCAGTTTTGGGCTGATATGCGCGACGAACGCTTCCCGGCAGACCTTAGCCGCATTGCCGAGCCGTATCAGTACATCGTCCGGCACTGTTTGATTTATGACTCCCGGCAACGCGTTCGGCGGGCCGACGAGCTGCTCCGCATTTTGAACCACCAGCCCCAGATTTACCGGGCTTACGAAGCCCTCGCCCAAAACCACCCCGAAACGGCCATCCCGTTGCTGGAGCCGGTGGTGGCCGATACGCATATTCCGAACCTCGCCAAACTCCTCGACCGGGCGCGCGAATACCAACAGCAAGGCACTGACACCACCAACCTGGCCGGTTCGCTGGCCGATGCACCCACCAAAACCGCCGATGCACCCGAAGAACTGACCGTACTGCAACCGTCGCTGTATCGGCAGGCCGCTAACGGCACCGAGTTGTTAGACGACATACCGGCCCCGGCTAAACCGCCAACCGTTGAATTTGGGATAGAAAACCCGTCGCAGACCACGCGGGAGGTTGCTGATGCCGATGCGCTGCACCGAAGGCGGGCGGTCTGGACGTGGGTAACAGCCGGGGTGCTGGCCGCTGCCTTAGCCGGGGGTGTGTATTACTACGAAACCCGCCCGAAAACCAACGCATATACAGCAAAAGAAGGGGCTGCCGAAATGAATATGCCCCCCACCGATGTGCTTGGCCAGTTTATGCACTACCGCCGTGAATACGCCGAAACGGGTAGTTATCATCCCTATCTGTGGGCGTTTATTGACTGCTACCCCGCCTACCGCGACTCGTTGGAGTTCACCGCCCGGCAGCGCATTCGGGCCAAACACGAGTTTAACGCAGCCAACCTGACCACATACCGGGGCAAACTGAAACCGCTTCAAGCGGAAGAACTCAGCATCCTGCGGCAATACCAGACCGATTGGGAGCAAGACCCGAAAAATAAGGAGACGCGGCCATGCAGGCAATAATCGAACTCAAAAAGTAAAGTATGGCCTAACGATTATAACTACCTACTATCTATTTTAAAAAAAAGAGGGTGTCTGGAATCTGTTCACCCCGCCCGAAACTCCCTTTGTCCGTTTGGCGTTGTTCCCAAGAATAAGCCAACCGCAACCACGTGACCACAGAAACCGTTTCGGCACCCGCCCTGACCGACGTTGACCTTACCGGATACGAGTATATCGAAGTCCTCGGCGCACGCGAACACAACCTCAAAAACATTGACGTTACCATCCCGCGTAACAAACTCGTGGTAGTAACGGGCATCAGCGGCAGCGGCAAATCGTCGCTGGCCTTTGACACGATTTATGCCGAGGGCCAACGCCGGTATATGGAGAGTTTTTCGGCCTACGCCCGCTCGTTCTTGGGCGATATGGAACGGCCCGACGTGGACAAAATCAACGGCCTGAGTCCGGTGATTTCCATCGAGCAGAAAACCACGTCGAAAAATCCGCGCTCTACCGTTGGCACCACCACCGAGATTTATGATTTTCTGCGGTTGCTCTACGCCCGCGCCGGTGAAGCCTTCTCCTACGTTACGGGCCGGAAAATGATTCGGCAGTCTCAGGATCAGATTATTGACACGATTTTGGAGCAGTACGCGGGTCAAAAATTAGTGCTGCTGGCTCCGCTCGTGCGGGGGCGCAAGGGCCATTACCGCGAATTGTTTGTGCAGATTGCCAAACTCGGCTACGTGAAAGTCAGGATTGACGGCACCATTCAGGACATCGTGCCGAAGATGCAGCTCGACCGTTACAAAGTGCATGACATTGAACTGGTGATTGACCGGATCGTGCCAAAACCCGACGAACCCGACTCGCGGTTTCGGCTCAGTCAGTCGGTGCAAACGTCGCTCAAACAGGGAAAAGGGGCCATGCAACTCCTCGACGGAGCCGGGAAACTGCAATACTTCTCGCAGAATCTGATGGACCCCGAATCGGGAATCAGCTACGACGAGCCGTCGCCAAATTCATTTTCGTTTAACTCGCCCTACGGTTGGTGTCCCACCTGTTTGGGATTGGGGCAGGTGGAGGAGATCACCGAAGAATCCGTGATTCCTGATAAATCGCTAAGTATCAGCCGGGGAGCCATTGCGCCACTTGGTGAATACCGCGAACTCTGGTTTTTTAAGGAAATCGAAATTATCCTGAAAAAACATAAACTGAACCTGACCACGCCCGTTGTGAAGTTTCCGCCGGAGGTGATGGAGATTCTGCTGCACGGCTTGCCCGAAGAAGAAGCCCCGGCACCGGCCAAAAAAGCACCGGGTCGGGTGGCTGCCACTGCCGAACCGGCCTCGCCCGTTGTGCGGTTCGAGGGGGTGATTAACTTCCTGAAACGACAACAGGAAACCGCCAATGACAAAATTCTCGACTGGCTGAAAGACTTTATGGCCGTGAACACCTGCCCCGATTGCAACGGGGCGCGGCTCAAACGCGAATCGCTGTACGTCAGGATTGCCGATAAAAACATCTCTGACCTCGCCCGGACGGATATCTCTGAACTGTCGGCGTGGTTGGTGGATGTAGAAACCCGCCTGACCGACCGGCAGAATATCATCGGCAAAGAAATCCTGAAAGAAATCCGTAAGCGCGTCGGGTTTTTGTTAGACATCGGGCTGGATTATCTCACGCTCGACCGGCCTATCCGAACGCTGAGTGGCGGAGAGGCCCAACGCATCCGGCTGGCCACCCAGATTGGTACGCAACTCGTTGGCGTACTGTACATTATGGACGAGCCGAGTATCGGGCTGCATCAGCGCGATAATGTGAAACTGATCGAATCGCTCAAAAACCTGCGCGACCTGGGTAATACTGTGCTGGTGGTTGAACACGATAAAGACATGATGCTCGAATCGGATTATCTGCTCGACATTGGCCCCGGCGCGGGGCGGCACGGCGGGCAGGTGGTCGGGGCCGGTACACCCGCCGAGTTTCTGCTCAACGGCAGCACCACCGCCGATTATCTGAGTGGGCGCAAACGCATTGCCGTACCTGCCGAACGACGCATGGGCAACGGCAAGTTTCTGATTATCAAAGGAGCAGAGGGCAATAACCTCAAAAACGTAACGCTCAAGTTGCCGCTTGGCAAGATGATAAGCATCACGGGCGTGTCGGGGTCGGGCAAATCGTCGCTGATTCACGAAACGCTGTTTCCGCTGCTGAACAAGCATTTTTATAAGTCGAAGCGCGAAGCACTGCCCTTTAAAACGGTTGACGGCATCGAGCATCTCGATAAAGTGATTGAGGTGGATCAATCGCCCATTGGCCGGACACCGCGCTCAAATCCGGCCACCTACACGGGGATGTTTTCGGAGATCAGAACGCTGTTTGCCGAACTGCCCGAAGCTAAGATCAGGGGCTACAAACCGGGCCGGTTTTCGTTTAACGTGAAAGGCGGGCGGTGTGACCTGTGCGAAGGCGCGGGCGTAAAAAAGGTAGAAATGGAGTTTCTGCCGGATGTTCACGTGCTGTGCGAAACGTGCAAGGGCAAACGGTTCAACCGCGAAACGCTGGAAGTCCGCTTCAAAGGGAAATCTGTTGCCGATGTGCTGGATATGACCGTTGAACAGGCGATGGATTTCTTTGCCAGTCAGCCAAAAATCATGCGTAAAGTGCAGACCCTCAACGATGTCGGGCTGGGTTATATCACCCTTGGTCAGCATGCTACCACACTGAGTGGCGGAGAAGCGCAACGGGTGAAATTGGCCGAAGAACTCTCCAAGAAAGACACCGGCAAGACGTTGTATATTCTCGACGAGCCGACAACGGGGCTGCATTTTCAGGACATCGCGCATTTGTTGGCCGTGCTCAACAAACTTGCTGACAAAGGCAACACGGTTTTGATTATCGAACATAACATGGACGTAATCAAGGTCTCCGACCACGTGATTGACCTTGGCCCGGAAGGGGGCAATAAAGGCGGCCAAATTATTGCCGAAGGAACGCCGGAGAAGGTAGCGATGGTGAAGAAAAGTTATACCGGCACGTTTTTGAAACCAGAATTGGCCCTGTAGAGATTGCATTAGTGGGCCAACACTATATTGTGTCTGTATGCCGGTTTTAAAGCCTGTTAGCCCTGTGGGGGGCTGGCAGGCTTTTTGCTTTCCCGTAAAAGTATAGTTTCTGCCCGTGCCTAAGCGGTCGGTACTGCCTTATTGGAGTTACCGGGAGGTGCCATTTGTAAAAGAAGAAATCTGGCCCTTTATAAACTGGCATCATTTTGGCGTGCTCTTCAGCAAGTCCATAAACTGAATAAATGCAGTTGCCAGGCGAAAATGCCGTTTGCAAGGCCGTTGCTGATAAATACCCGAAATAAGGTGCATCAGGAAAGGAAGCAAATAAATGAATTCTGGGGTGAACGAGGAGAAAGTAGAGAGCAGAAGACGTGTCACATCGGTAATAAAGCGTGTGCCAGATCAAAATAAAACCGAATCGGTGGATGGCAACTATTGTGCCAACGCCAAAAAGCAACGGTTAGGAAGCCGTTTTCAGTGAAAATGTTGGTGGAACTACCACCTTTTTAACAATTAATAATGCACATTTCAGAAATCTCTCTACCATGAAAAAGTTCTGTTTTTTAGGCTTACTGCTACTGCTTGGCTCCGTCACGAAGGCCCAACAAGGCAAGTTCGATGTACGGTTTACCATTAAATCGGTGGACTGTAGCACACTCAAAACGGTGGTGCAGGTGCAGGTAAAAGCCCACCCGACCACCACTACCACACCCGCGTCAACAACGTTCAAGATGGGCGATGCCAATTACCGCTTCAGGTATGACCCGCGTTTGATGACAAACCCGACCATTGTGTCGCAGGAAAATTTTTCGGGAGAATCACCCGCCAATCAAAACGCTTATAGTAGTCAGGACCTCGAAGGCTCAACTGCCGGGCTAACCATTGGGCAGGTATCGCTCAATACTAAATATGCCGGACGAAACGGAGCCGTAACCGTTGGTGCTGACTGGACAACGGTTTCCTGTATTGGATTTGACCTCCTGAAGATCACGGATTGCTACAGCCTGACCTGGAACACCAACACCGATTTTCCCAAAACCGGCATGAACGAAGTCGTAGTGAGAAGCACGGGTACGCAGCCCTATAGTTATTCGTTGGCAGCAGTGTCGGCGGGTGGTGTTTTTGAGAACGTGAACATCTGCCCGGCGCAGTTTTGCCGCCCCACCCGATACGGTGTCCGGCTGTCGTTGAAGACGTTTGATTGCGTAACCAAAAAGGTAGTGGTGTTGGTAGAGGTAAAATCACCCGACGAGACCAGCCGGTTTCTAATGGGCGATGCCAATTACCGCATTCAATACGATGCCACAAAACTTCGTAATCCGAGCATTGTGCGGGAAGGCAATTTCTCAACCAACAGCCCGGCCAATAATCCGAATTACACAGCACAAGACCTTAACGGCAGCTTAACAGCCACAACGGGTCTCGGCGTGGTCTCCTACAATACCAAATACAGTCCGCCAACCCGCCCCGGTAGTCCGGTCTCAACCACTACCACCTGGACAACAGTGGGTTGTCTCGGCTTTGATTACACGGGTTCTGCTACCGATGCCTGCTTTGATCTGACGTGGCTGCGCGGGGAGAATTTCCCACCCACGATTATGAACGAAGTTATCACCGGAGCCAATAGTTATTCGCTCCAGAGCGTGCAGTCGGCAGGGATTTACGAAAACTTAGTTATCTGCCCTCTGCAGCAGTGTTCCGATCAACGGGCTAACCTATCGCTTACCAAAACAGCCTCCGTACCGAGTTCGCAAACGGTATCTGTTGGGGCAAACGTCGCCTTTTCGCTCGTGCTGACCAACGCCGGTCCCAATCCGGCCACCAACGTGGTGGTGTCTGACATGCTGCCGGCTACGCTCCGGTTTGTGAGTTCGGTGCCGTCGGTGTCTGTTGGTGCTGATAACATTGTCCGTTGGCCTGCCGCCACCACACTCGCGTCGGGTGCTTCGGCAACGTTGGTGATGCAGACGCAGGTAATGGGCGAAGGAACCGCCTTTAACGTGGCCGAAGTGACCCGCGCCGACCAGAAAGACCCCAACTCAACTCCCGGCAACGGCGCATTGAACGAAGACGATTACGCCAGTGCGTGTGTAACGGTGCCAATGCCAATTTGTGACGGCGATGCCTTTGAGATTATGGCCAACGCGGGAGCTGGTAATGTGGTCTGGTTCAGAAATGGACAACAGGTAAGCACGGGATCAACCTACACCGTTACAACAGCAGGTACATACACCTACACGGCAACGGTAGGAACCTGCCCGGCAAATGGTTGCTGCCCCATTGTGTTTGTGCCGGGCGATTGCTGCCCGAAAGAGCTGTGTGTACCGTTCACGATTAAGAAAACAAAAACACGACGATAGATATAGTTTGTGCGGGGCGGCTCGTGCCGTTTGTGGTTGTCTTGGTTTGTAGTTTGCTAACGCACGAGTAACCACAAACGGCACGGGTCGCCCTGCACAAACTACAAACTGATATAAACCAGGATCGAACGCCATAACCGCAACGCACTGGCCAACGGCCTACCGCCCGAATGGTGTCTTGCCCGGACACTGTTCAGGCGGCAGTGCGCTCGGTGACAGGCTGCCGATTCAGAATAAGCTCTTTGAGTTTACGAAGGATGAAGACAATCTGTGTCAGGTCGTCATGCTGCCGGATGTCGTATTCACGGCTGGTGCAGTAATCACGACCCAGCAGCGTGGTAAAGTACCAATCCGTACCGATGATGTAGCTGCCGTATAGAGGTTGGTTATCGGCGTTCAGGGTCTGCGAAATCAGCATGGCAGCCAGCATTTGGGCTTCCGGGTCTTTGGTGTCTCCACGTCCCCGCTTGTATTCCTGCAAAAAGAAATACGGAGTCTGGTGGGTATTGAAAGCACCGGGAGTGGCCACCAGACAATCGGCCTTGACCTGCAGAAAAATGGTATCGACGGTTCCCGACAGCATCCGCTCATAGAAAACCCGAAGGCGGTCGGGCACGTCAAGGCGGGCCATGAACAGGAGTTGCGAAACGAGTCGCATTTTAAGTTCTTCCTCGTTCCAGTAGTTGCCATCGAGAGCGGCCTGGGCGTAGAGGTAGTCGAGTGTTTCGGTCTCAAACTCGTTCAGCGTTCCCGACGCGTTGAGCCATTGCCGGAGGTGCGGGTCGGTGGGTTGCCGCTTGATATGAAAGGCATTGGCTAACTCGCCGAGGTGATGACTAAGGTTTTTTCTGGGCTTTTCCATGAGGTTGCGTGACTTTGACTCAAAAATACAAGGTTGCCCCCAACGCAGCCCCATCTGATACCGAACACCGGCGCAAGCCAACCCACATAAACCAACACCAAACCCCCGGCCAACACCGGGCATAAACCAGGATCAAACGCCATGACGGCAACACACTGGCTAACTGTATACCAACCGAATGGTGTTTTGCCCGGACACTGTTCAGGCGGCAGTGCGCTCGGTGACGATCTGTTTCAGGGCTTTCAGAATGCGGAAAATGTCGAAAATGTCGTTGGTTCGGGCCGAGTAGTCGGCACTGATACAGTAGGTGCGACCCGTGAGGATCATAAAGTTCCAGTCGCGGCCATTCACGTAACACCCGTAGATGGGCAGGTTGGGGTCAATCGGTCGCTTTGCCGCATCACCCTCGTTTCGGTTGAGCGTTTGCCCAACCAGCATGGCAGCCAGTGCCTGACCGGCCGGATCTGCCGAGGGGTCAATATCTTTTTTGAACTCGGTGAAGGCGAAGAACGGAATCCTGGGTGCGCGGAAACCACTGGCAATGAATGCGTCGGGCTTGCCAAACAACTCAATGCCATTCACAACCGCCTTGATGAGCCGGTTGGCAAAGAGGTTGAAATGAGGTCCCGTAAACCGCGCCAGGGTGAGCATGGGGCCAATAAAACCCAGGCTCAGTTCCTGCTCATTCCAGTGCAATACGTTCAGGATCAAGGGTTCCTGAAAACTCATCAGTTCCTGCCGCTCAAAATCACTAATGTCGGCAGGCCTAACCAGCCAGTCGTCCAGAAGGGAATTGTCAAGGGTAGGAATCAGCCCGAAAGTTTGTTCCAGATAGTCCAGCGTACAGTCGGTGAAGGCTTTCAATTCCATAGGTGTGATTTCTTGATTTTACCCCAAAGATACCCATTATGAGCCGACTGCGCCACGACCGCTTGCCACCCGACTTGGCTAACGCAGCCTCATTTGATACCGAATACCGGCGCAAGCCAACCCGCATAAACCAATACCAAAACTCCCGGCCAACACCGGGCATAAACCAGGATCAAACGCCATGACGGCAACACACTGGTCAACGGCATACCAACCGAGTGGTGTCCTGCCGGGACACTGTTCAGGGGCCGTTGTGCGGGGTGGTCAGAACAGCGCGAAGGGGTTTTCAAGGGTCAGCCCGGTGATCCGCTCAAAGTCGGAGGGGTTACAAAATCCCGCAGGGATGACCGGTGTTGTAGCCGCCCAATTCATTGGGTGGTTACGAATGGCAATTTGTGCGGGGTGTTGCGCAGGATCACCCCGAACCAAACATGAGACACACTGGGCACGACAGCATAAATCAACCAACCACTTGCAACCCTGAAATTGGCACGGTTTTGGCTGATTTTAACAGAAAATTGGCCCGTAAAAGCCGGGTAAAAACCGGAGTTTGTAGGTCAAAAATGGCTTTCGTGGAACAAAAAAGGGCGTAGAGCGGCAGAAAACGATTTAAACTAAATCGAATCAGCCGAAAGCGGCCACGAAAATGTGGTTTAACAGGGCAGACCGGCGAGGGGAGAAACCCCGCCAAAGTGCGCTAAAGTGGTGCTATCGGTTGCAAAAACGACCAATTGCTGATTTGAAACGCCTTCCCAATAGTTATCAAATACTGTGCCAGTTCTAATTAAAAGTGGCTTGCCGGGATAGAGAAAAAAATTATGACTCTTTTTTCGGGCTTGTATTGAGTGAAATACAGGACGGTTGTGCGGGGTGTATCGCAAGCCAACCGAACATAAACCAATAACCAAACCCCCGGCCAACACCGGGCATAAACCAGGATCAAACGCCATGACCGCAACCCATTGCTCAATGCAACCCCGGCCCCCCCCCCGCTATCTGTCCCGACCGAACGCAGCCCGGAGCTACCCAACATAGAGCTGACTTAACCAAACACCCAAAAACCAACCCGTTGCAACAGTCTGCGGCACAACCAATTAACACAATGAAAACGACATACTTTTTTCTGATGATTTGCGGATTGCTGTTCGTCAGCGCGATGGCTCAGGCCCAGGTAAAAATCGGGGCCAACGCCAAAACCATCGGCGCATCCAGCAACCTCGAAGTGGAAGCGGCCAACGGCAAGAAAACCATTGTGGATAAAGCCACCGGACAAGTGACCATTCAGGACGGCACCGAGGGCTTGGGAAAGGTTTTGACTTCGGACGCTACCGGAAAATCGAGTTGGGTAACGCCACCGGCTGATACCGACCAGACCGGCTACCGGCTCAGAATCAGGTCTTTGAGCTTGCGCAGGATAAACACAATCTGAAGCAGGTCGGGCTTGTGCGATGCGTTGTATTGACGACTAAGGCAATAATCCGGCCCCGTCAGGGTAGCAAACCGCCAGTTGGCCCCAATCAGAAAACCGCCGTAAACAGGGGTGGTATCCTGATTGCGGGCCTGGGCAATCAGCATGGCCGACAGCATCTGAGCCTCCGGGTCTTTCTTCTCGCCTTTACCCTTCTTAAACTCTTGTAGAAAGAAATAAGGAGCCTTAGGTGTGTTGAAGACCATTGGAGTAGCCACCATGCAATCGACAACGACCGCTACATGATAGCCATTGATTTCTGCCGAAAGTGGACGCTCATAGAAAACTTTGATTTTACTTTTTACGCTGATGTTGGCCAGAAAGAACAACAATCCCACTGCTTTAACTTTGAGTTCTTCTTCGTTCCAGTGATCAGCGTCTTCAGCGATGTCATCGTAAATTCTGTCCAGAATATGCTGCTCTTCGGGGCTAAGGATGAATGTACCTGACAGCCATTGTTCCAATGTGTTGCACTGCGTTGTTCGGTTGATGCCAAACGCTTCGGCAATCAAACTAAGGTCGAATCCTAAACGGGGTTTGTCCATGTCTGTAAGGTTTTTTGACGGTAAAATTACACATTATTAACACGTAAACGGCCCGAAACCGGGCCAGCCAAACACAAACCAAATGAAAACGAAACACTACCTTTTCTCCCTGCCCGCCCTGGTGCTGGCCATGTTCATTGCACTGCCCCACGCGGCCCGCGCCCAGGTAAAATTCGGGGCCTACCCCGGCACCATCGTCACCAGCAGCGTCCTGGAAGTGGAAGCCACCAATGGCAACAAAACCATCGTCGATAAAGCCACCGGAACCGTGTCCATTACGGGAGCTACCGGCATTACGGGTTCACTGACCCTTGTGGACGGCACCCAGGGCGCGGGGAAAATTCTAACCTCGGATGCAACGGGCAAGTCGAGTTGGGTAACGCCACCTTCGGGCAAATTGATTGTGGCTACTTTGCCCGACGGCCAAACAGGATTTCTCTCGATTCCAAGTAATCTGGCAAAAGTAAACCTGGGTGCATCCATCACACTAACGCCCGGTAATTGGCTCATTTACGTCAGTTTCAACGCAAACAACCCTTCAAGCTCAAGCCAATCTATCAATCTGCAGCTTTACTTGTCCTCATCACCAACAGGGGCAGGGGGAGCCCCCATACCGGGCGGAGTAGGTGTAGGGGGCCTACCTACCAGTATCACCAATCCGGTGGCACCAGGGTTTCTTTCTGGCCAAATCCTGCTGCCGGGACAATCCTCTATAGGTTTTGCCACTCCGCAGGTAATCAGTGTTGCCAGCACCACTACGTATTACCTGATCGGCTTCAACTTCTCGGGGGGCGACACGTCTCAGCCCGCCGGTCTGATGTCTATTTCGCGAGCGATTGTGGGAACGGCAGCTTTCTTCGCGCAGAGTCTGGATTTCTAAGAAAAGGCACGCTGCCCCCCTTTCGCTTTAGACCCCCAACACCACAACGGTATGGGTATAACTGGCTCCTGTGGGGTTTGGCGCGGGGCGGTTCAGGGGAGGGCGAAGGGTTTACCATCGTCAGCCCGGCGATGTCCGTGAAGTCGGAGGTTTTGCGGGTGCGACCGG
>JBBRUV010000075.1:0-15956 GCA_038247465.1 Cytophagales bacterium | reverse complement strand
TGGCCTGCGCGGGCGACGTGCCGGCGAACGAAACCATTGCCGCAGCCACCATCCTGAACCAACACCTGCCCAAACTGCGGGTGCGGGTCGTGAACGTGGTTGATTTGCTGACGATGATGGCCCCCGACGCGCACCCGCACGGCCTGCCCGAAGCTGATTTTACCGATCTCTTCACGACCGACAAACCCGTTATTTTTGCCTTTCACGGCTACCCGATGCTGATCCACGAGTTGCTGCATCACCGGACAAATCCGACCCGGTTTCACGTTCGGGGCTACATGGAAGAAGGCCGCACCACCACGCCCTTCGATATGCTCGTGCTAAACAACATGAGCCGCTACCAGTTGGTGTTGTCTGCATTGGATCGCGTTGAGAATCGGCCCGATGCAGAAGCCCTGCAGCAATGGTGCCGGGCCAAACTCACCGAACACGTGGCCTACATCCGGGCCAACGGGCAAGATATGCCCGAAGTCAGGAGCTGATTCAATGGTGCTAAGTTGTTGGTATTGAAGTCAGTGATGGTGAACCGTTTAAATCCGGCCAAACCGATAAATTATATTGGTTAGCAAGACCATTCAATCATTTTTTAGATTTTTGGCAGACAGAATAAGATTATAGCGCGTTCATTGTGCAGCCGCTCCTGGTAGCGGCTCATACTCAACGACAACATGACTCGACGAATACGCTCAGGACAGGTGGCCTTGGCCGTTGTTTATACCTGTTTATCATTTACCTGGCTGCTGCTTTCTGCCGCCAGTTTCGCCCAGACCGCTGCTGACCGCACCATTTCAGGATTAGTTCAGGATGGCCAAAACCAACCGCTTCCCGGCGTAAATATCCTCTTAAAAGGAACCGGCCGGGGAACCACCACCGACACTGACGGACGTTTTCGGCTGGCCGTTCCTGAGAATGGGGCCGTGCTGCAACTTTCCTACATCGGCTTTGCCACGCAGGAAGTTACCGTTGGCACCCAGACCAACCTGACCGTCACGCTGCTCGAAGACAATAAAACGCTGAACGAAATTGTGGTGGTGGGTTATGGCACGCAGAAGAAAAGCGATCTCACCGGGGCCGTTTCTACCATCACTGCCAAAGACATCGGTCGGTTGCCCGTTGGTGGTATTGACCAGGCGTTGCAGGGCAAAGCCGCCGGGGTGCGCGTTACGCAGTCATCGGGTGCGCCGGGTGAGGGCGTGGCCGTGCGGATCCGGGGTGTTGGCAGCATCAACGACAATAGCCCGCTCTTCATCGTGGATGGCGTGCCGACCAAAGACGCATTCAGCATCCTGAACCCCAACGATGTAGAAAGTATGTCGGTGCTGAAAGATGCATCGTCGGCAGCGATTTACGGGGCGCGGGCGGCCAACGGGGTCATCGTCGTGACCACCAAACGCGGCAAAACGGGTGCGCCCCGCGTGTCGTTCAACAGCTACACCGGTATTCAGCGCGTGGGGCGGCTGATTCCGATGGCAAACACGGCCCAATATGTGGAGGTTTATAACGAAGCGGCCAACACCGACAACACCGAACTCGGCGACCCGACGCTGTTCCGCAAACTCATCACCCAAAACCCCGCCACTTTACCCGATACCGATTGGCAACGGGCCATTTTTCGCACGGCTCCCATCCAGAATTACCAACTCAGCGTCAGTGGTGGCAGCGAACGGTCGCGCTATTTGCTGTCGGGTAATTATTTCGATCAGCAGGGTATCGTGCTGAATTCGGGTTACAAGCGCTACGCCCTCCGCACCAGTTTAGACACCGACATTGGCGGGGGGCCAACCGGAAGCCGCGTCAAAGTTGGCACCAATCTAAACCTGACGTTCTCGAAACGGAGTATCGTTGCCAGTTCGGGCGATGGCTACGGCGGCAACGGCGGCAGCATCGTCCGGTATGCTCTGTTCAGAACCCCCGCCATCGCCATCACCGATCCCGCAACGGGTCTTTACACCGACCTGCCCGCCCGCACCGACCTCTTCGGCGATGGCTACAACCCGGTGGGCCTGGCCCAGAAAGCTGACAACAACGAGTTGCAATACCGGGCCTTCGGCAACCTGTTCGTGGAGTGGCAGGTCGTGAAAAACCTGCGCTTTCGCACCGATGGCGGGCTTGATATTCAGTTTATTAACCGTAAAACGTTCAACGAAAACTGGGGGACCAACGGGCGTATCAACAGCCCGGCTACCCTCAGCAACCGCGTCAGCACGCTGAGCAACCTGAACTGGAACAACACGCTGACCTATTCCCGAACCTTCGGCACGGCGCACGATGTGGTGGCGTTGGTTGGCACGGAAGCCATCAGCAATATCGGTCGCGATTTGGTTGGCACCGACCGGAATTTCATTGACCAGGACCCAACGTTACGCTACCTCGGCAGGGGCAATGACCCACTGGGGCGCGGCAGTTCGGAGGGCGATCAACGGTGGAAATTGTTTTCGCAGTTTGCGCGGGTCAACTACGCCTACCGAAATCGCTATTTGCTAACGGTCAACGCCCGGCGCGACGGCTCGTCGCGGTTTTCGCCCCAGAACCGCTACGCCACGTTTTTCTCCGGCTCGGCGGGCTGGAACGTGGATCAGGAAGCGTTTTTTCAACGATTCGCCGATGTGGTATCGGCCCTTAAAATCAGGGTCAGCGCAGGGCAGTTGGGTAATCAGGACATTGGTAACTATCCGTATGCGTCCATCGTTGGCAGCGGGTATAACTATCCGTTTGGCAATCCGCAGCAGACCAACAACGGCTACGCCATCACCAGCCGGGGTAACACGAACGTGAAATGGGAAGCTTCGACCCAAACCGACATCGGGATTGACGCGGGCTTTTTTCGCAACAAATTTCAGTTGACCGCTGATTATTTCATCAAAACCACGTCTGATATTCTCGTGCCGGTGCCTGCCCCGCGTTCGGGTGGCACGGCGGGAGTGCCATTCGTCAATGCCGGGCGGGTCGAGAACAAAGGTGTTGAACTCGACTTGATTTACCGGAATAAAAAAGGCGCGTTCAGCTACGATATCACCGCCAATGGCTCGTTTATCCGCAACCGCGTGGTGTCGCTTTCCGACGGGCGGCCCATTCCCGGCGGACGCATTGACAACGGCGTGTTTGGCACCCTAACCGAGCCGGGCCATCCCATCGGGTCGTTTTATCTGTTGCAGCAAGCGGGTATTTTCCAGAGCGAAAGCGACATTTTTACCAGTGCCTTTCAGGGGAACGGCATCCGTCCCGGCGACGTGAAATTTGCCGACATCAACAGCGACGGTCGCATTGACCAGGCCGACCGTTCGCACGTGGGTAGCCCCATTCCGACGCTGCTGTATGGTTTAACCGGAAACGCAGAGTGGAAAGGATTCGATGTGTCGGTGTTTTTTCAGGGCGTATCGGGCAATCAGATTTATTACCAGGTTGCCACCGACATCGAGGGGTTTTATCGGTCGTTCAACGTCACGCAGCGCGTGGTGCAGGATCGGTGGCGGGGCGAAGGCACGAGCAACACCCAGCCGCGTGTGTCGTGGCGCGGGTCGGGCAACAACAAACAACCGTCAACGCGATTTCTGGAAAACGGGGCTTATACCCGGCTGAAAAACCTGCAACTCGGCTACACGCTGCCCGCCACATTAACCAAAAAAGTCGGCGCAACCAGTGTGCGGATTTACGCGGCAGGCCAAAACCTGTTGACGTTCACGAAGTATCCCGGCCTTGACCCCGAACAACAAACAAGTGACAACGTAAACAACGAGCAGTTTCGGGGCGACGTGGCGGTGGGCATTGACTGGGGAACGTATCCGAGTGCGCGAACCTACACGCTGGGGCTGAACGTGGGATTTTGATGAATAACATTATGATAAACACCTGTAAATCAATCATTTTCACCGGCCTGCTGGCGTTCATGTCAGCCGGTTGCAAGACGTATCTTGACGAACCGCTGCTCGGTAATTATTCTGACGGCACGTTTTTTAGAACCGAAGCCCAGGCGGTTTTGGCGATCAACGCGGCCTACACACCCCTGACGTTTTCGAGCGACCGCAACCAGCTGTGGGTATTCGGCGATGTGGCTTCTGACGACGCGGCCAAAGGCGGTGACCCCGGCGATCAGGCTGATATTGGGCTGGTGGATGACTTTCGGATTTTTCCCAGCAACGGCCCGATTGAGTCGGAGTGGGGCGAGTTGTACGAAGGCATTGCCCGCTGCAATCAGGTATTGGTGCGGGTACCGGGCATTACAATGACCGAGGCCGTCAAAACCCGGATTTTGGGCGAAGCGCGGTTTCTGCGGGCGCTGTACTACTTCTATTTAGCGAACATCTACGGCCCGGTGCCGCTGCTGCTCGAACCCAAAAACGCCGATCAATTGCAGATTCCGCAGTCGCCCGTAGCCACGATTTATGAGCAAGGCATCGAACCTGATTTGCAGGAGGCCATCCGTAACTTGCCCGCAACGGTCGAGGGCGGCAACGTGGGAAGGGCCACCAAAGGCGCGGCTACGGCGTTGCTGGCGAAGGCGTATCTGTACCAGCAAAAGTGGCAACAGGCTGCCACCACCGCCGGGCAGGTGCAGGCCATTGGCAACTACGCGCTGTTGCCGGTGTACAGTCAGAATTTTAATCAGGCCACCAAAAACAACCGCGAAGCCATCTTTTCGGTGCAGCACCTGACGGGGCAGGTTCCGTTTACGGGCAACCGGCTGAACCAGTGGTTTGCCCCCCGGTCGGGCGAAAACGGCTATTTCTTTAACGTGCCGACACCGGGTTTCGTGGCTGAGTTCGAGAAAACAGGTGCGAATGCGGGCGTGTTCGATCCCCGGCTCGATTATACCGTTGGCCGGGCCGGAACGCTGTGGCTCAACGGCGAGCCGTTCGATCCCGGTTGGTCGCCGACGGGTTTTTTGAATAAGAAGCATTTGCAGCCGTTGGCCCAGATTCCGGCGAGTAATAAAGGCGATGGCAACCTGAACTACGTCGCAATCCGGTTTGCCGACGTGCTGCTGATGCAGGCCGAAGCCCTGAACGAGTTGGGCCGGTCGGCAGAGGCATTGCCGGCACTGAACCAGGTTAGGAAACGGGCGCGGGAGAGTTACGGCAACGACCCGGCCCTGGGCAAAACCGTTCCTGCCGGTTTGCTCCCCGACGTGATAACCACCGCCCAGCAATCGTTGCGCGAAGCTATCCGCCACGAACGGCGGGTGGAATTAGGGTTCGAGTTTCACCGCTATTTCGATCTCATGCGCTACGGGCGCGACGTAGCCCAGGCGGCCCTGCGCGACAAAACCAGTTTTATATATGCCACCAACCGCTATTTCCCGATTCCGCAAAGTGAGCGGGATACGAACAAGGCGTTGGTGTTTTAAGCTAATGATTTTTTAGTTCCAGTTTCATGATTTACGTAAATCGCTCAAAACCAATGAAAAACAAACAGATTTCGCTCCGTTCCCTGTTCGGAACGCTGCTCATGGCCCTCGTCCTCGGCGTGGTGCTGAACGCCTGCAACAAAGACAGGGACCCGGCTGTGGTGATTGACAAAACCAAACTCATTGTTCGGTTAGACAGTGCCAACACGACCTACAATTCGGCCAAGGAAGGTGTAACGGTGGGTAGCTATGAAGTTGGCTCGAGGGCCATCTACAAAACAGCCGTTGACGCGGCCAACACGGTGAAGAATAACAGCAGCGCTACACAAACCGAAGTCAACAACGCCTACGTGAACCTCGGTCAGGCCGGTGTTACCTTCGCCAGCAAGCGGGTGCAGGAAATCGCCCCGGCGAATTTGGTGCTGTACCTGAAAATGGACGGCAATGCCAACGACGCATCGGGCAAGGGACTGAACGGGACGCTGAAAGCTGGCTCAACCGGCGTGGCAACTAACCCAACGGCCTGGACGGGTTGGGGCGGTGGCACACCCGTTGCCAGCAAAGACCGTTATGGTGTTGACGCAAAGGCGTATTTTTTCGATAAAGGAGCCAATATTGAAGTGCCGTATAACTCGGTGCTGAACCCGGCCAAGGAACTGACGATGGCGGTATGGGTGCGGGCAACGGTGTCACGTCCGAGCAATTACATCGTGTCGCTGAACCGCTGGAACGGCTACAAACTGCAGTTGCAGGAAGCCAACAAAGCGTTTTTAACGGTGAAAGGCGGGCCGACGAAGTTTAACGACAAAGACAACGAATCGCCCACGCTCGATCTTGCCAAGTGGTATCACGTGGCGGTATCGTATAAATCGGGCGAGATGGTCTTTTACCTGAACGGAACGGCGGTGAAAACCTGGACCGACGTGTCGGGCGATCCCTACGGCGTGAAAAGCAACATCAACCTGACCATCGGTCAGGATTTGCCAACGAGCGCGTACCAGATTAACGAGAAAGACGATGCCGATGGCAACAACTTCAACGGCCCCTGGGGTGGCTTCTTCACCGGCGACCTCGACGAACTGCGGATGTACAACGTAGTCCTGAGCGGTACGCAGGTCAAATCAATTTATAACGCCGAAAAACCGTAGGCGCACGATGCCCAAATACACCTTCTATTTCCTCCTATTCCTGACCGCCTGTCGCCCCGACCCCAACGCGGTTGGGTGGCAAGCGCGGGAATTGGTGTTCTGGTGTTCGAACAATGGCGGGGAGATTACGTTTGCCCGCGAGATGACCGCCAACTGGCAGCGCACCCGGCCCGACAAACCGTTGCGCTACCAGCCAATACCCGAAGGACAATCGAGCGAGGAGATTATTCTGGCTTCGGTGGTGGGCAAAACCACGCCCGATATTTACGCCAATATGTGGGAAGGCAGCGTTGAGATGTATGCCAAAGCCGGAGTGCTGGTGCCGTTAGATACCATCCCCGGCTTTCGGGCGTTCATCACAGCCCGTTGCGACTCGGCGGTGCTGCGCGAAATCACCTCGGCAGACGGGCATATTTACCAAGTTCCCTGGAAGGTGAACCCAATTATGACGCTCTGCAACACGCAGATGGTCAGCCCCGAAACCCCAACCGGCCCGCCCTACACTTACGGGCGTTACCTGCGGGCGGGCGCACAGGTGCTGCGCGACGGCGACGGGGATGGCTACGTGGATCGGTGGCTTGGCTACACGGCGGTGCGGGCCATCTGGTACGAACGACTGTTTAATTTTTACCCGCTTTACCTTGCCGCGTCTGATGGCGCACCGCTGCTTGCGACCAACGCAAACGGGAAGCAACGGGCGGCTTTCAACAACCAGTATGCAGTGGGGGTGTTTCGGTTTTTGCAGGAACTCTACCGCCGAAACTACTTTGCCCGCGAACGGCTTACGGCCACGCGAGACCCGTTTTTGGCCCAGCGCATCGCCACGCAGTTTACCGGCCCCTGGACGGTGGAATTCCTCGAAAAATTCGGCGAGGGCAAATTAGCGTACTCGTTTTACCCGATCCCGGTTCCTGATACCCACCGCGGGCCGGTTTACACGTATGGCAATCCGAAACAGATCGTGATTTTTAATACCTGCCGCGACCCAACGGCGGCCTGGCAGTTTATCAAATCTATGATTGACCGGCCCGGCGACCTGCGTTTGCTCGAACTGACGGGCCAGTTTCCGCGCCGACGCGCGGTGGACACCGACCCGTTTTTCGCGCCGTTTCTGCAACGAAACCCCCGATTGCTGCCGTTTGCGCGGCAAAGTCAGTACGTGAAGGGGATTGATAATTGTGACAAAATGGTGGAGGTGCTGGATATTATTTCGCAGGAGTACGAAGCCTGTGTCGTGTTCGATAAGAAAACGCCCGAAGCCGCTATTGCCGATGCCGCGAAAGCAGTGGATGTTTTATTGGGGAATTAAACCTCACCCCAACCCCTCCCCTGAAAACAGGGGAGGGGTTGGGGTGAGGTTTAACTTTTGATGACGGTAAACCTGAATGACAACTAAACACGTAACCCCGTACCTCCTCGTCTCGCCGTATCTCGTGCATTTTGCGGTGTTTGTGGCGTTTCCGGTGGTGTTTTCGGTGATTCTGACCTTCCACGACTGGAATATCATTGCCCCGATGCAGTACGTTGGCGGGGCCAATTATGCCCGTGTGGTGCAGGATCGGCTGTTTTGGCAGGCCATTGGCAATACGCTCCGGTTTTTGGTGGTGCACATTCCGTTGCAGATCGGCGTGGCCCTGCTGCTGGCCGAACTCCTGAACCGCACCGTGCGCGGGGCCGCATTTTTCCGGGCTGCGTTCTTTCTGCCGGTCATTGTGTCGGGTGTGGTCGTCACCATTTTATGGCAGCAACTGCTGGGATTCAACTCCGGTTTGCTCAACCGGCTGCTGGTGGGAGTGGGTCTGGGCCGCGTGGCCTGGCTCGACGATGCGGGCGTGGCTATGTACAGTATTGCGGTGATGGCGACCTGGAAAAACGTGGGGTTATACGTGATTTTGTTTCTCGTCGGGTTGCAATCCGTGCCGGTAGCCTACTACGAAGCGGCTGATATGGAGGGCGCAACGGCCTGGCAAAAATTTCGTTATATCACCCTGCCCATTATCAACCCAACGCTGTTTACGGTCGTGGTGCTGTCCACGATCAGCGGGTTTTCGCTCTTTATCGAACCCTACATCATGACCGAGGGCGGGCCGATGAACAGTACACTCTCGGCAGTGATGTACATTTATAAACAGGCGTTTCAGTACTACAACATGGGTTATTCGGCCACGCTCGGTGTGTGTTTCGCGCTGATAATTTTGTTTGTGGTGGTGCTGCAACGGCGTTTTATCGAACAGGAGGTATGAACCGATTTTTGCGGTACGGGCTGCTGACGCTGGCGGCTCTCTCGTTTGTCTATCCATTTGTCTGGATGGTCAGCGCGTCGCTGTCGTCGGAGGGCGGATTAGCGTCGCTGGTGCTGTTGCCGGCCGGGTTTACGTGGGCTAATTACACCACCGTTCTGAGCCGGATTCCGCTGGGTCGGGCGTTTCTGAACAGCGCGTTTGTGGCCATCGTGACCACCGGGCTGGTGCTGGTATCTGGCGCGATGGTCGGCTACGCCCTGGCGCGGTTACGGTTCTGGGGCCGCGACTGGATTTTTTACGGCATCATTTTCACGATGACGCTGCCGTTTCAGATCACGCTCATTCCCAACTACATCACTATGGTTCGGCTCGGCTGGGTTGACACGTATTACGCGCTGATTGTGCCGTTCGCGCTCAATTCGCTCTCGATTTTGCTGTTCCGGCAGGCCTTTCAGGGACTCCCGCAAGCCCTGATTGATGCCGCCCGGATGGATGGTGCGGGCGAACTTCGCATTATTTTTCAGATACTCGTGCCAAACATTCTGTCAACGGTTTTGACCATTACCATACTGACGTTCATGGGGTTATGGAACGAAGCGTTATGGCCGTTGATTGTCATTCGCGACGAGCCGACGATGACCATGCCGCAGTTGGTGACGCTGTTTTCGGTGGGCGGGCGGGCCGAGGGGCAGTTGGGCGTGAAAATCGCTGCCGCCGTGATGCTGGCCGTTCCGATTGTGACGATGTACCTGTTTTTTCAACGTTATTTTATCCAAAGCATGGCCTCATCGGGCCTGAAAGATTGAACATGATGAGTAGTTATTTTTCTATACTGAAAAAGCCCAACCCCTGTTTTAGGGGAGGGGCTGGGGTGGGGTTCCTCCTCGTTGCGGCCCTGCTGCTGCTGGCGTTTTCGTGCAAAAAAGACCCGCCGACGGCCCAGCCCATTGCCGACCGTTTCGTTAATCTGTCGCACCTGAATCGGCTCTATCAGGCCGTGAAACTGCCCAACGGCGCGGAAGTTGGCACGGTGGCGATATACAGCGAAGCACCTGATTACCGGCTCGTTACCGATGCCGACGAAGGCTTCACCTGCGTTGACGACGTGGCGCGGGCGGGCCTGTTGTTGCTCCACGAACCCGACCTCGCCACGAATCTGGAGAAGCAAACCCAGCTCAACGCCATGATTGAGTTTGTGCTGCAACTGCAAGCCCCCGATGGCGCAGCGGGCGCGGGCTATTTCTACAATTTTCTGCTTCCGCCCACTGCCGGTTCGCCGACGGTGACGATTAACAAAACCGTTCAAACGAGCGTGGCGCAGGCCAATTTCTGGTCGTGGCGGGCGTTGTGGCTCCTGACCGAGGCCGCACCAACAATCCAGAAAACGACTCCCGCACTGGCCGCCCGCATCCAGACCGCCGTGCAGAAACTGACCGCCAACGTCCTGCGTGATTATGGCAAACGCCCGCGTGATTTTACGTTTATCCGGGGCGTGTCGGTGCCGAAATGGTTGCCGTTTGGTTCCGGTTCCGATCAGGCGGCTATTCTGCTTTTGAGCCTGAACAACCTGTACCAGCAATCGCCCAATGCCGACCTGCTGGCCCTGATGGACTTGCTGGGTGCGGGAATCGTGGCGATGCAGTCGGGCGACGCGGGCAAATTTCCGTTCGGGGCGATTTTGAGTTTCGAGAACACCTGGCACGCCTACGCCAGCGATCAGGCTTATGCGCTGCTGCGGGTGGGCAAGGCGTTGAATAAACCCGACTGGCAGGCCACAGCCCGGCGCGAGATTGATAATTTTTACCCGTACCTGATTCAGCAGGGCTTTCTGGAATCGTTCGAGATTGAGCAGTCCAGTAGTGACATAAAAGCTCTGAAAACCAGCAAGTTCTCGCAGATTGCCTACGGCATCCGCCCGATGGTCTGGGCCGCACTTGAAGCCTACGACCAAACCAAAGACCCCAAATACGCTGATCTTGCCGTACAGTTGGCGGGCTGGTTTACGGGTAAAAATCCGGCCAGCGTCGTGATGTACGACCGCACAACGGGCCGGGGCTACGACGGTATTGGCCCCAACGCGGTGGTCAACATAAACGCCGGGGCCGAATCCACCATCGAAGCACTCTGGGCGTTTCAACGGCTGGAGCAATACCCGGAGGTACTAAAAAAACTTTTCTAAACGTATGTTTTAAACGCAGAGGACGCAGAGTTTTTCTTACCATAATTTGCTCTGCGCTCTCTGCGTAATCTTTGCTCCTCTGCGTTTAAAAACTTTCTCACCCAATGGCTGAAGTTATCCTGAACCATATTGCCAAAGCCTACGCCGACGGGCCGAAGGTTATCCGCGACATTTCGCTCACCGTTCACGACCGTGAGTTTGTGGTCATTGTGGGGCCGAGTGGTTGCGGCAAATCCACGTTGTTGCGGATGATTGCCGGTCTGGAAGCCATCACCGCCGGGGATTTGCTGCTCGACGGCGAGCGCATCAACGACCGCGCTCCGAACCAACGCGACATGGCGATGGTGTTCCAGAACTACGCGCTCTACCCGCACATGACGGTGTTTGAGAACATGGCCTTCGGGCTGAAACTGCGGAATATGCCCAAAGCCGAGATTCGGGAGCGCGTCGAACGGGCCGCCCACATTCTGGATATGAGTAGTTTGCTTGATCGAAAACCCAAAGATATGTCGGGCGGTCAGCGGCAGCGCGTTGCCATTGGGCGGGCCATTGTGCGCGAGCCGAAGGTGTTTCTGTTTGATGAGCCGCTGAGTAATCTCGATGCCAAACTGCGCGGCCAAACCCGGATCGAACTCCAGAAACTGCACCGCGACCTGAACGCAACGATGATCTATGTGACGCACGATCAGGTGGAAGCCATGACCCTCGGCAACCGGATTGTGGTACTGCGGCAGGGCGACATTATGCAGTTCGATACGCCCCTGGCGCTGTATAACCGGCCCGTTAACCTATTTGTGGCCGGGTTCATTGGCACCCCGCCGATGAATTTTTTGCCGGGAAAAATCAGCACAATTGGGGCAACGCTGTGTTTCGAGAGCGTGGGTAAAACTGTACAAATCGGCCTGACTAATTCGGTGCATCACCAGACGATGCAGGCGTTTGCAGGCCAGTCGGTGGTGCTGGGCATCCGCGCCGAACACCTCACCGATCAGCCCGCCAATCAGGAACGCCCGTATTATTCACCCGGTCAACCCACTGGTTTTGAGGCTATTGAACGAATGGGCAGCGAAACCCTGGCGTATTTCACGCTGGAAGGCCACCCCTTCACCGCCCGGTTCTCGGGCGATGCCGTTATCAACGCCGACCGGACAATGGCGACGTTCTGGGACATTGACAAAGCCCATTTCTTTGATGCAACAACGGAGGTGTTGTGTGGCCTGGCCGGTTAGTCAACACGCGATTATTCCGCTAACTTTCTGACTGTTTTCCCGATAAGCCACCAACGTATATGCGCCCGCTCGTTTTCTGTGTTCTTCTCCTGCTCATTACGGTTCCTGTTCTGGCCCAAACCACCTTCACCGGAACCGTTTCGGATGCCAAAACCAACGCGCCATTGCCGTTCGCAACGGTCTATGTGGCCGGCACCACGCAAGGTACCCTGACTGATTCCGTAGGCCGGTTTCGGCTGGCAAATCTGCCCGTTGGGGCGGTGCCGCTCGTGGTATCTATGGTGGGTTATCAGCCCTGGCAACAGACCATAACCGTTTCGACCTCGGTAACGGCTACTGCGCCTACTCCGCTCATCGTCAGGCTCGTGGCCCTGACCAACGTGCTGAACGAGGCCGTTGTGAAAGCCCGGCGCGACAAAACCTGGGAGCGGCAGTTGGCCCGTTTTTCGGTGGCTTTTTTTGGTGATTCGCCCAACCGCGCCCAATGCACGATTCAAAACCCTTGGGTCATTGACTTCACGGAGTCGGGCGGTACGCTTGCCGCAAACGCCCAGCAACCGCTCCTGATCGAAAACCGGGCGGCTGGCTACCAGATTCGGTATGACCTGCGCGAGTTTGCCCGTAGTGCGACGCAGTTTCGGTTGAGCGGTTCGGCGTTTTTCTCGTCCCTGAAACCCCAACGCGATACCGACGCGAACCGGTGGAACCGCAACCGGCAACAGACATACGACCGCTCGCTGCGGGCATTTTTGCGGGCTTTTGTCACAAACGAACTCACGTCAAACGGATTCACGGCGTACCCGGCTTCGTTAGATGTACTGTTTAAATACAGCGTCTGGAACAAAGCGAAGCCGTATTTGACATCTACCGACCTGATAATCAACACCGAACCGTATCTAAAACCGGGCAACAGACTCGGCACGTACCGGCTGCAACTCCCGCCCTTGCTCGACGTTACCGATACCCGCCGGTATGTAACGCTGCCGTCGCAGGGCGTATTCAATCAGAACCCGGGTAGCTGGCTGCGGCCCCTGAAATCGGTGATCGAGGTGGGGGCTGATGGCTGGCTTACCGACCCGTCGGCTCTGGAAACAATTGGCTACTGGGCCGAGGAGCGCGTGGCCGACATGCTCCCCCGTGAGTACACGCCGGGCGTGGTGCCGTCTGGCAAAGCAGTGGCTGGTGCCGCGACTGACGGGCCGTATTTTCTTGAAAAACAGGCGGTTCAGGCAGTTATGCCGGTGGTTTATGTTGCCACCAGTAAAGAAACGTACCGTGCCGGGGAGCGGGTTTGGTTCAGCGCGTTTATCAGCGACCGCACCAGCCGTCACCTGCTCGCCGGCCCGCAGCCGCTGTATGTACAACTCTACGACGCGAGCGGCCAACAAACGCACGAGGAGGTGATTTTTGCCGATAACGGGCGCGGCACGGGTGCGTTGATGCTGCCCGATTCGATGGCGGGCGGCCTGTATCGGTTGCGGGCATTTACCCGCCCAATGCTCACGACACCAACACTGGCATTCGAGAAAATACTGGCTGTGAGCAACATCCGAGAACAGAATCGGTATCGGTTACTGCCCGTTTTGGCTGATCGCAGCCCGATTGATCGCAGCCCGACTGATCGCAGCCCGACTGATCGCAGCCCGACCCAATTAAAGGTATTGACCGATACATTAGGCTTGATTATCACTGCTGACAAACCGGCTTATCAACGCCGGGAAAAAGTGACGCTCACGGTGCGGGCCGCGGCACTGGGGCAACCGATCTGGGCTTCGTTTGCCGTAGCCGTTACCGACGTCGCTCAGGTCGAGCCGGCCCAAAACAGCGTCAGTACGTTCTGGCAACATCCGCCCGTTGGTGAACTTCGCAACAGCAAGGCAACGTCTGAAACGGGTCTTCGCTACGTTGGATCGGCACGGACAGAAGATGGTTCGCGGGCCATACCCAGAGCAACCATCACACTGTTTGACGAACTGCATAATGCGGCTCCCCGCACCCTGCAAACCGATAATGCCGGGCGTTTTGTGCTGGATTCGCTCGATTTCGATGGGACGCTTATCCTCCGTTACCAGATTAGCAACCGCAAAAACCGCCCCGAACTCACCGCTAATCTGCTGGTCGAACCGCTATTGCCTTACCAGACACTGGCCCCGCTTGTGGTTGATCCGGCCTGCATTGTAAGCCAGATAGTGGTGGCTACCGATAATGAAACGGCTCTTGTTACCATAACCGCCGATGGCGAACCGCCGGTGTTGCCCAGCAGCAACACGGTGACCGAAGAAACAACGTTATCCGCTGATAGTCAGCAGAACAACGAACAACCTAGTGTGCAGCGGCTCCATAACGAATCAACATTTGGGGTGAATTTTGACGAGAATACACCTCGGTATCCCAACGTGATGGAACTCATGACGGGGCGATTGCCGGGGGTGTCGGTGATGCCAGCCAGCACCGGAGTTGGCTACAACGTGCTGATTCGGGGCATCGGTACCGTGAATGACCTTGACCCGATGTTTCTGTTGGATGGCACCCCGGTTGATTTCAAGAGCGACCGCAGTCTGTCGTTCATTGATGCCAACGGCGTTCGGCGCATCGAAGTCCTGAGCGGGGGCAACGGAGCAATCTACGGCAGCCGGGCCGGAAACGGGGTTATTGCCATTTATACGGGCCGAAAGGGTAGTGCCAAAGACGGCCTGAAAACAATTGAACTCAACGGGTATCAGGCTCCGTCAGCCTTTATCACGCCTGATTACAGCCAGTCACTACCCATTGACCGCCCCGACAATCGGCAGACGCTTTATTGGAACCCCGCCGTACCAACTGCCACCGACGGCACGGCAACGGTGTCTTTTTATGCCGCCGACCGCCCCGGTCAGTACCGCATTGTGGTTGAGGGAATGAACAGCACGGGGTTTGTGGGGATGAAAACGATTTTGGTGGAGGTGAAGTGATGGTTGGTGGGGCTAATGATTGGGTATTGCGCAGATGTGGAATTAGAATTCCGTTTGCCAGTAACCGCTGCTTATTGAAAAACAAATCGGCCCCGCCCGTGCGGTCAAAACCAGAGTAATAAATTGGGTTGCCAGTACTGTCGGTTTCGTAAATCAATTGCGCTAATTTGACCTCACGGTCGCGTTGGCATTGCCGCCGTTCGTCAGGTGATAGTGTGATTTTTGGGGAGTGAGTCGGTGTCGTTGCGGTCATTGGATTGGTCGTTTTCAGCAAGATAACGAAACAACGAATCAGAACTCAGGCAGCCGGATAATCTCTCCGCCCCGCATGGCCGATTCGTGCGCCAGAATCCCCACGCTTGTCCAGTTGGCCGATTGGGTGGCGTTCGGAAACGGGTCGCGGTCTTCCAGAATAGCCGTGATAAATTCATGGGCCAAATGCGGGTGCGAGCCACCGTGACCACCGCCCTGCGTGAAGGACAGGTGTTGCGTGTCGTCGGCATCATACACGCCTTTGGTGGTGAAATGTTGGATTTCGGCTGGCAGCAAGTGGGCATAATCCGGCACGGTAACGGTTTTGGGAATTTCGGGTTCGGGGCGTTTGGCGATGTGCAACACGGGCCGCTCGTCTTCAATCAGTTGCCACTCAAACGATTTTTTGTCGCCATAAACCTCAAAACTCTCTCGGTATTGCCGCGCCACATCAAACAGCGAGCGATAGACGTGAGCCGATAAGTCGCTGTTTTTGAATTTGATATGGGCTGATTCAACGGCAAACGGTGAGTTGTGAATTTTGGCCAATTCCTCACGAATGGTGCCGGAGCCAAAACACGAGACATACTCGGCGTCGAGCCGGAGCAAC
>JBBRUV010000074.1:0-16047 GCA_038247465.1 Cytophagales bacterium | reverse complement strand
ATCGGTGATGTTGGCTTGCAAGTATGAAAAATAAACTGCAATTTCGTTTTTTTAGAGTCTATCATCTTGGTATTGTATTGACGTTTCCAACACAAAAATACGCCAAGAACAGATAGGCTCTTTTTCTATGAAAAGGCCTTGGCGGTAATTATGTTCCTTATTAGGATGGTCGAACAATAGTATATCTTTAGAGCATGAAAACGAACCTCCTGCGCGTACTGCTTGCCGATGACGACGAAGACGATTGTTTGTTTTTTGCCGAAGCCGCTGCCGAACTAACCAGACCGGCTCAACTAACCACCGTTAACGACGGCGAAGAACTCATGCAACTGCTCCTGCAATTGCCCGAACCCCTGCCCGACATCCTGTTTCTGGACCTGAATATGCCCCGTAAAAGCGGCTACGAATGTTTAGTCGAAATCAAAGCACACAAAATCCTCCGGCAGCTTCCGGTCGTTATTCTGTCAACGGCCTTTGATTGCAACATGGCCGACCGGCTGATCCGCAGTGGCGCGTTTCGCTGCGTGCAGAAACCCGCCGGCTATGGGCAACTTGTAGCCGTAATCCAGCAAATACTGGATCAACTGCCCACCACCGACGGCCCAGTCGCAGTCACTAACGCGATGCCCCGATGAGCGCGGAGAAGAAAATTCTGTCTGATAACCTATTTCCGGTTGTGGGTATCGGAGCCTCGGCGGGGGGGCTGGATGCCTTTAAAACATTAGTCAAAGCCATTCCCGAAAAATCGGGCATGGCCTGGGTGCTGGTGCAGCACCTGGCCCCCACCCACGAAAGCCTGCTGCCCGAACTGCTGCAAAAGGTAACGGTGATTCCCGTGCTCGAAATAGCTGACGACGTGGTGGTGGAGCCAGACCATATTTATGTGCTGCCGAGCAACAAAATGCTGGTTGCCAACGATGGCGTGCTGAAACTAAGCCCCCGCCCCACAACACAAGAAGGACTCAACCTGCCCATAGACCTGTTTTTTACGTCCTTAGCCGAGATTCACCGGAGCCACGCCATCGGGGTCGTGCTGTCGGGAACGGGCAGAGACGGCACCCAGGGCCTGCGGGCCATCAAAGCCAACGACGGCTTCACCCTCGCCCAAGATGAAGCGTCGGCGGGCTATGACGGCATGCCCAACAGCGCGGTGGATGCCGGGGTGGTTGATTTTGTGCTGCCGCCCGGCGATATGCCCACGAAACTGCTCGACATTGCCCGCGCGCTCCACGAAGGCGACCGGCAAGTCAACACGGCATCGGAAGCCGACAATGCGGTATTTGGCCAGATACTCTCCCTGTTGCGCGTCCGCAAGAAAACCGATTTCACCTACTACAAACAAACCACCATCCGCCGGCGGATTCTGCGCCGGATGACGATCAACAAAAACGAAACCCCGGCTGATTATCTGCAGTATCTGCGGGAGGTCAAACCGGAGCAGGACGCGCTGTACCAGGATTTGCTGATTCCGGTAACGACGTTCTTCCGCGACCAGTCGGTATTCGACAACCTGTGCGAATCAGTGTTTCCGCACATCGCCAAAAAATCGCCCAACGATCCCATCCGGCTGTGGGTGGTGGGCTGCAGCACCGGCCAGGAAGCGTACTCCATTGCGATTTGTTTCAAAGAATATTTGGGCGACCGGCAGGATAGGGTACAGATTTTTGCCAGTGATCTGAGCGAACCCGCCATTACCAAAGCCCGCAACGGTATCTATTCAAAAGTGGAGGTAGCCGATGTGTCGCCGAAGCGGTTGCAAACGTTTTTTGCCAACGTCAACGGCACTTACCAGGTCAATAAGGCGGTACGGAGTATGTGCGTGTTTGCGGCCCATAATTTTCTGAAAGACCCGCCCTTCGGCAAATTAGATTTTATTAGTTGCCGCAACGTGCTGATTTATATGGAGCCGTACCTGCAAAAAAAGGCCCTCACCACCTTTCATTACGCCCTGAACGCCAACGGTTTTCTGCTCCTGGGCCAATCGGAAACCATCAGTACCACGCCCGATTTGTTTGCCGTTTATCAAAAAGCCGATAAACTATTTACGCGTAAAGACGCGACGGCCCGGTTTACGCTCACCGAAGGCCGCCGAAATGAACCCCGCACCACCACCACCGCCGACCCTAACCCAACATCTGAACCGATGCGGACTGACTTCCAGAAAACAGCCGATGAACTGATCCTCAATAAATACACGCCGGCCGGTGTGGTCGTCAACGAAGCAATGGATATTGTCCATTTCCGGGGCAACACCAGCGCCTACTTAGAACAGGCCACCGGCAAACCGACCCATAATCTGCTGTTGCTGGCTAAACCCGGTCTGGCGTTTGAGTTGCGGAACATTGCACACAGAGCCAAAAAAGACAATGGCCCGGTCAGCAAAGACAACATTCCGATGCAGGTCGGAGACAGTCTGCGCGCCATCACCATCGAAGTCCTGCCGCTGCCCAATAGTGTGGAGCCGCATTTTCTGATTCTTTTTCACGATAACGCCCCCTTGGCCGGGAAACCGACCACCGGACGCAAAAAATCGGGTGCCGTTGCCGGTAAACCCGACGATAAAGACCAGCGCATCCGGCAGTTGGAGCAGGAACTGGCACAGCTCCGCGACGATGTGAGGGCCATTACCGAAGATCAGGAGGCCGTCAACGAAGAGGTGCAAAGTGCCAACGAAGAACTCCTCAGCGGCAACGAAGAGTTGCAGAGCCTGAACGAAGAACTCGAAAGCAGCAAGGAAGAACTGCAAAGCACCAACGAAGAGCTGACGGTGGTGAATCAGGAAATACTCGCCCTGAACGAACAGCTAACGGCCAGCCGCGATTATGCCGAAGCCATCATTGCCAACATCCGCGAGCCGCTGCTGGTGCTGGATACAAACCTGCGGGTGAAATTAGCCAATGAGTCGTTCTACAAAACGTTCCGGGTGGATAAGGCCGAGACCCAGGGTGTGCGGATTTATGACCTCGGCAACCGCCAGTGGAATATTCCCCAACTGCGGACACTGCTGGAACACATTCTGCCCGACAAATCAACGTTCCGCGATTTTGAGATCACCCACACCTTTGCCACCATCGGCGAGCGGATTATGCTCTTGAATGCCCGGGAGATACTGACCAAAAAAAGCACGGAGAAACTCATTCTGCTGTCTATCGAAGACATTACGGAAGGGGCGATCTCGCGCAAAAAACTCCAGGAAAGCCACGAGCGGTTTCAGGGAGCCGTTGCCGCCGTTCAGGGTATTTTATGGACCAACAACGCCGTTGGCGAAATGGAAGGCGAGCAACCCGGCTGGGCATCGCTCACGGGACAGACAATGGCCGCGTATCAGGGCTATGGCTGGCTGACCGCCACTCACCCCGACGATGCTGCCCATACGCTGACGGTCTGGAAAGAGGCCGTGCGGGAGCGCCGAAACGCCGAATTTGAACACCGGGTTCGGCGGGCAGACGGCACCTGGGGGCTGTTTTCGGTGAAGGCCACGCCCCTGCTCAACCCCGATGGCCTAGTGCGTGAATGGGTGGGCATACACACTGACATCACGGCAGAACGCCGGGCCGAAGAACAGATCAGACAAAACGAAAAAACATTTGCCGAAACCCTGAGAACTCAGGTCGCCGACCGAACCACCGAATTGGCGACTGCCAACGAGACCTTGGCCGAAAAGAATAAAACGCTGGCCGTAAAAAATCGGGAATTAGAGTCATTCACGTATGTGTCGAGCCACGATTTGCAGGAGCCACTGCGGAAAATACAGACCTTAGCCAGTCGGATTCTCGAAAAAGAACAGGACAACCTGACCGACAGTGGCAAAGATTCGTTTCGGCGGATGCAGAAAGCCGCCGAACGGATGCAGCAGCTCATTCAGGATTTGCTGGCTTTCTCGCGGCTGAACACCGCCGAACGAACGGTTGAGATGATTGACCTCGGCCCGCTCGTTGACGAGGTGACGGGTGAACTGAGCGACACGATTGCCGAAAAACAGGCTGTTATTGACGTTGCCGATCTCGGCCCGGTGCGCGTAATCGTGTTTCAGTTTCGGCAGTTGCTGCAAAACCTCATCAGCAACGCCCTCAAATTTGCCCGTCTGGGTGTGCCGCTACAGGTCACTATCCGGGGCGAAACCATCAAAGGCCGCCAAACGGGCCACACTACGCTCCTGCCCGATACCCTCTATTTTCACCTCTCCATTGCCGATAATGGCATTGGTTTTGAGCCGCAATACAGCGAGAAGATATTCGATGTGTTTCAACGGCTGCACAACCGCGAAGCCTATCAAGGCACGGGAATTGGCCTGTCTATCGTGAAAAAAATTGTGGAGAATCACGACGGCTTCATCACCGCCACCGGCGACCCCGGCAACGGCGCACGGTTCGATGTGTATATCCCGGTGAAGTGAGAATTTGTTAGATCACCCCGCCCAGCCCAAACAACACCACAAACAGCAACGTACTGAGGGCCAACTGCCCCAGACGCGGGTTAAGTTCGGCAGCTTGCTGGTGAGTGGCAACGGCCCGGCCATTGATGATAAACAACGGGAACGACAGGAGGTAGAGATAGGCCAGTGGCGGTTGTTTGGTCAGTAGAGAATACGCAACGGCGCAGGCCATGCCGCTAACCAGCAAAAACCAGTGGTAGGATATAGCCCGCGCCCGGCCCAACTGCACCGGAATCGAGTTTTTGCCGGTCTTGGCATCCGTCTCGATATCTCGTATGTTGTTGATATTCAGTACGCCCGTTGCAAAAAAGCCAACGCTTGTGGCGGGCAGAAACAGCAGCGGGTCAAGCGCGTGGGTATAGAGAAAATAGGTGCCAAGCACACCGAGCCAACCAAAAAACAGCAGCACGGCAACGTCGCCGAAGCCCGCGTAGCCGTAAGGGCGTTTGCCGTTGGTGTAGCCGATGGCAGCCGCAATACTGAGCAAGCCCAACCCAAACAGCCCGCCAACAACCGGCCAGCCCGCATCAGATAACGCAATAATCAGCAGCCCCATGCCGCACACCAACGCCAGCCCCGCCGTAACAACCATCGCCCGGAACATGGCTTCTTTGCTGATGTCGCCGGTAGCAACGGCCCGGCGCGGCCCCACCCGGTCGGGCGTGTCTTTGCCCGAAACCGCATCACCGTAGTCATTGGCGAAGTTCGACAGGATTTGCAGGCAGATGGTTGTTAGCACCGCCAACGCAAAAACGGGCCACTGAAAGCGACCCGTCGGCACGGCCAGAAAACTACCTAAGATAATACTGGCAAGTGCCAGCGGTAATGTACGCGGACGAGCCGCAGCAATCCAGCTTTTCATCGTCAATCAACAATAATCAATGAGTAATTACCAATAAAAAATGAGCAATAGACAACGGAGAGACATTGTTTATTGCTCATTACTGACTGAGAGTCGGCAATTTACAGTCCTACGGCCTGCTTAAACTCGGCGTTGTCAGGCTTTACGTTCGAGGCAAAGAAATGGGTCAGTTTCCCTTTCTCATCAACCACGTATTTGCAGAAATTCCAGGTGGGTGCTTTGTCGTTCCAGCCGTTCATGCTTTTGGTGGTCAGCCACTTGTAGAGCGGAGCCTGATCGTCGCCAAGAACGCTTACTTTTTCCATCATCGGGAATGACACACCGAAGTTTTTCTGGCAAAACTCGCCAATTTCGCTACTGCTGCCCGGCTCCTGCCCGCCGAAGTTGTTGGCCGGAAAACCCAGCACCACCACTTTGTCTTTGTTGGCTTTGTAGAACCTTTCCCAGTCGGCGTATTGTGGGGTGAAACCACACTTTGAGGCCGTGTTCAGGATAATGACTTTTTTGCCGGCGAACTGCTTGAGGGCAACGGGCTTGCCGTCGAGCGATTTCACGTTGAAATCATACAGCGACCCGGCGGCAGGGGCGGCATTGGCGGGGGCTTTCGCCATTTCGCTTTTGTTGGCAAAAATGCCTTTTACGAGTGATTGGAACATGAAACCGGAGAGCGTTACGACCACCGCTGCGGCAGCCAGAATTGTGAGTGTTGTGCGTTTCATAGCAGGGGATTTAGCTTACATTTTTTCGGGTACCTCAATGCCCAATAAACCCATTGCGTGGCGAATAGTTTCGGCCACTTGCGCGGCTAACACCAGCCGGAGTTGTTTCTTGGTTTCGTCGGTTTCTTTCAGGATCGCCAACTGATCGTAAAACTGATTAAACGTTTTTGCCAGTTCATACGCAAACTGCGCGATGTACGACGGTGCATAATCGGCCCCGGCTTCGGCCACCCGCTGCGGGTATTGGCTTAACAAGAAAATAAGTTGTTGCTCGGTAGGGTGGAGATGTACCCCATCAACAACGTCTTTCGTCTTTCGTCTTTCGTCTTTTTCCTCCTTATTTCTCCGCAACACCGACTTAATCCGGGCGTGGGTATATTGGATATATGGCCCGGTATGTCCCTGTAAATCAACCGATTCTTCGGGGTTGAAGAGCATCCGTTTCTTCGGCTCTACCTTTAGCAGGTAATACTTCAACGCGCCTAAGCCGAGCATTGGGAAGAGCGTGGCCTGCTCATCGGCGGGCATCTCGTCGAGCTTGCCTTTGGCGGCTTCGCGGGCGGCCTGCGTGGCGGTTTCGGTCACGTCGGCCACCAGATCGTCGGCATCCACTACCGTTCCCTCGCGCGATTTCATCTTGCCCGTCGGTAAATCAACCATGCCGTAGCTGAGGTGGTAGCAGCCGTTGGCGTAGGGCCGACCCAACCGGCGCAGAATGGCAAACAACACCTGAAAATGGTAATCCTGCTCGTTGCCCACCACCCAAATCGAACGGTTATTGTGGAAGTCGCTGAATTTCAGGTCGGTGGTTCCCAAATCCTGGGTGATATAAACCGAGGTTCCGTCGGCCCGCAGCACGAGTTTCTGGTCTAAGCCTTCGTCGGTGAGGTCAATCCAGACCGAATTATCATCCTTCCGGTAAAATACGCCAGATGCCAGGCCGTCTTCAACCACTTCTTTACCGAGAATATAGGTCTGTGATTCGTAGTATGTTTTGTCGAAATGAGTGCCGATGTTTCGGTATGTCACAGCAAATCCGGCATAAACCCAGGCGTTGAGTGTTGTCCAGAGCGCAATGGTGTCGGGGTCTCCGGCTTCCCACCGGCGTAGCATGGCCTGCGCTTCGCCCATCAGCGGAGCTTGCTTTTCAGCTTTTTCTTTTTCGACACCTGCCAACACCAACTGTTCAATTTCGGCTTTGTAGGCTTTGTCGAACAGTACATAATATTTCCCGATCAGATGATCGCCTTTCAGTCCTGATGATTGGGGTGTTTCCCACTGACCGTCAGTCGTTTGCCCGAAACGTTGGTAGGCAATCATAGATTTGCAGATGTGAATCCCCCGGTCATTGACGATGCTGGCGCGGGTCACGTCATAGCCGTTGGCAGTCAAAATTCGGGCGACCGATTCGCCGAGGAAGTTGTTGCGGAGGTGGCCTAAGTGTAGCGGTTTGTTGGTGTTCGGCGACGAATACTCGACCATCACCGATTCGTGCTTCGGTGGTAACTGCCCAAAATCGGGCTGGGCGGTAATCCCGTTCAGCACTGCCAGAAACACCGGGTCAGCGATGCTGATATTCAAAAATCCCTGCACCACGTTGAAACCGCTAACGAGTTCGGGCGTGTTGACCGTTAGCCAGTTACCAATGGCCTGGCCGATTTGGGCCGGGGCCAGCCGCAGGGGTTTGGTGAGCGGAAAGGTCACGAACGTATAAAGACCGTCGAATTCTTTTTTGGTGGGTTGCAGCAGCACATCGCCCGCCGGTTGGTTGTATAGTTCCTGAACGGCCTGCGTGATAGCCGTTTTGAGTGATTCCTGAATGTTCATTGTGGGAAAACGTTACTTCGGGGCAAAGGTAGTTTTGATTAAAATGGAAGCGAATTATTGACTGATTTTGGTAGTTTTACCAAAACAAATGCGCTATGGAAACCACCCCCCGCGCCCAACCCGCAACTATTATTCAGCTTGCTCATCCTTATTTTCGGGAAGCAACGGCAGCCTTTGCCGACCTCATGGCTGCTTACAACCAGCCGAAATAACAGGATTTATCGGTCAATACACGTCCCCTATTTGTGCCGAAACCAGCAGTCTGTCCGGTCGGTTTGATACGCCTTGAACTCGGTATTGACCGGCGGGCCGTGAAAAATCCGGTCATTAAACTGACCACGAATCAGGTAGTTAAATGCGCCCATGTCGCCGGTGTAGGCCGTTTGGTTATCGCTGTTGTGCGCTTCGTGAATGGCCGCGAGTTGTTCGATAAACGGCTGCATCACCGCCACGTTGCCGCCAACGATACCGCAGTTGAGCAGCGTCTCCCACCCAAACCGGGCTTCATAATCGGCGTAATCAGCAATCTTGTTTCGTAGGTGCGTGGCGTGGTCGTGCATCCAGTCATTGGCGAGAATCGTAGGCTCGTCACCGCAGAAAATCGTGGTTGGGCTGGTGGCAAAGAGCGGGTCAACAAACGGATTTTGGATCACCACTACGTCGGTCACATCGGTCACGAACAGGCGGTCTATCTGCCCGGCGTGTTCGCGCAAAAAATCACGATACACCAGATACCGATATACGTTGGGATTAAATTGCGGGTTGTGGGTTATTCGTGCAAACGTCAGATGCTCGCTTTGATGCCGGGCGCAGGGGGCTTCCGAAAAATTGTTGTGAAACAAAACGCCGTGCATCCCCAGCGCCCGGATTGATTCGGCCCAGGCCCGCACCAGTTCATAGTCATCACCGGCAAGGGTATTGTTGCGGTTTACGTCATAAACGCCCGTGATGTGACACGCCATAACAAGCTGGTTATGAGCAGGTAGCAAATTCATGGTGTATAAAGATCAGGCAAACTCGGCTATTTGCTGCTGGCGTTTAATAGTTGAGCAGATGCTGTTCGGGATGTTGCGGTAGTACATGTAGGTTCTCAAATCAACTTTTTTGACGCGGTAATGCTGGGCAGCCCGCTCGTAAAAATCGGCATCGGCTGCGTAATGTCCCTGAAAATCGGCCCCGGTAAAAACAGCCCGTTTGCCAAATAACGTCGCAAACAAAATGCAGTCGTCCACATGCACCAGTTCGCTGTGATTCTGGCGGTCTGGCACGTAGTAATCGTCTTCGGTGTCCACAACGGTTTCGGTGGTAGAAGCAATCAGGTCTGCATCGTTCATTTCCTGCAAACAGGCCCGGAGGTGGTTGGGTTTGTACTCGTCGTCGCCGTCGAGAATGGTGATATACTCGCCAACACTGTTTAAAATACCCCGGTTAATTGACCGCGCCTGCCCCCGATTCGCGTGGCGGATATAAACGATTTTGTCTTCGTGCCGTTTGGCGTAGGCAAGCACCTGATTGTAGGTGTCCGTATGACTGCCATCATCAATAATGATGAGTTCAAAATCCTGAAAGTCCTGATACAGCACTGAATCAATCGCTCGTTTTATCAGCGAGAAGTCAGTGTTATAGACCGACATCAGTACTGATATTATTGTTTTATTTTCCATGATACGGATTGGTACAAAAAAGCTGCTCAAATGTAGGCATCAAGCTGCGCGGCATTATTAAGCCAATATAATCTTTCGGCATCATCGTTTAAACACGAACCCGGCCTGTCAGTTCCTGCGTAGCGGTCATGGCAACAAATTGGCTGATTCCGTCGGCCAGCGGTTTGGTTACGTCAAACGGCACCACGTGCAGCCGCGTATCGGGGTCATACATAAACACGGGCAACGGTTCCCGAAATGTGTTATTGGCGGGATAAATCAAAAACAGGTCGGATGCGCCGTATTTCTTGCCGTAGGCATAAAGCTGGTATAAATCGGCGGTCTCGATGCCATACGTGCCGGGGCCGGGCGGTAGGCCGGATTCGTGGCCGTTGATACGTTTCCACTTTGTATCCAGCACCAGCGTCGAGCCGTCCGGTTGCCGGATCAGCATATCGGGACGGAGGTTGACTTTTGGCCCTTCTCGGTGATTATCAATCAGATGCGCCGATGATTCCTGCGTCGAAACCGCACCGGGGCCGGGCCAGTACCGCCGAAAACCAGCCGCTACAAACTCTTCAAACACCCGTTGCATCGGAAACAACAGCGACAGGCTGAGTTGTGACCCCGGTTTCAGGCCCAGCGTTTGCCCGGTCAGTAGGGCTTTGGCCCAGGCCAATGCGTTGGTATAGGAAGCCGATTGGCGGTTTTCTGAACCAACCCGTTGCCAGTCGGCAGTCAGATTGACGGCTAACGGAATTGTTTCGAAGGCGGCCATTGCCCGGCGCAACCGAATCTGGTTACTGGCCGAAGTGGTTTGGGGATGCAGGTAACACAGTGCGGTTTTCAGAATCCGGTTCGGGGCCGTGTTCATAGTTCGGTAGTCAGCAGCCACGGCAATTCGTTCGGCATGAAACAGGTTTTGGCGGAGGTGCCGCGCCGGTTGAAACCGACCTTTTATGAACCGCTCGTTTTCTTCAACAGTCACGAATGCCGATTGCAGCCCGGCACGAACCAGCGGCTCGATAGCAGTCAAAAACGCTGACACAAACACGTTCCACAACGGCAACCGCGCCGACTGACTATGCACCGCTGGCAAGGTGCGAAACGGTGTATTGCGGACGTGGCGGAGCATGGCAGCGAGGTCGCCAATTTTTGGGCGTATCTCGATCCGAACGCCGGGTACTTCGAGTAATCCCACGTACTGACCCAACCGAAGCGTTTCGTGGCCCCGCTGCACAAAATAAGTCAGGATGTGTTCGGCCCGTCCGGTCAGGGCCAGGGTTTTGAGCGCGTCGAATGCCGAATCGGGCAGAAACAGTTCGGCCACTGAACTCACTGCGTCGGGAAAATCAGTGATTTTCCGCAGTATTGCGTGTTCGGTGGCGGTAAATTGGTGCAATTACTTGCCGGTTTGGGTAGTAAACGTACTTTCAAAAATCTTATCGGCGTTGGCCGTTTCAAACCCTTCGCGCCGGTGTTGGCGGCCAATGTCGCTGGCGGCTAAATCGGCGAATTGGGGCAGGATGCGTCGTTCGGCAAACTCCACGTAAGACCCGGCAATGCGGTGTGTTTCGCCGTTGGCAAAGTCGGCTTCAATCATCTGCGCCACTGTTGATGCCTGCAACAAACCACCATCAGGGCTGATTTTTATCTTGCCGCCCGCCGTGTTCAACTTAAATCCCCGCGCTTCCAGAAATTCAGTGAATTCCTGAACGGTATTGTAGCCGGGTTTGAGGTTATGGACGCTAACGGTGAAGTGGTTCAGGTAATAGCGGTTATAGATCACCCAGGCGGCATATTCGCTCTCTGCCATCAGCGTTTGGTATTCGGCCAGGGTGGGCGTGTTCCAGAGCGGCTGATGCAGAAACGCATCAACGGCAGCGGCATCGTCGAGGTCAAGGCTATCTGCCGGATCGCCGGTGATCGTATCGGTGTATTTGTGAATGATGGCCTGCGCCGTTGGCGATAACTCATGCACACGCAGTTCGCTGGCAAAAATTCGGGGCAGATTCGTTTCTCCGGCGGGCGGTGAATACCAGAATGCGGTCAGTTTCTTTTCGGCGAAGTTAAACGGGTCACGCTTTTGGTAGCCGTAATGCAGAAATATGGTCTCGAACGACTCCAGACCGAGGTTCGGTACACCCATCGTGCGGAAAGCGATATGGTCGTTTTCAATCTCATCGGCTGAGGTAATAATTCCCTCGGCAATCATGGCGTTGATAATGCCCGAAACGTCGGGAACGCGCTCGCGGTAGCGGCTCATCAGGCCAGTCAAAACACCATCGAGAGCAGTTGTAGCGGTTATGATTGTCATGGTTTTGTTGCAGAAAATTTAAGGTTCAAAGATACGCCCTGCTACTTATTTTGGTGCCACACACTCCGCGCCAGCAGCACCTCGCGCCCGTCGGTATGTTCGATGCGATGCAGGAATGAATCACCGGCAACAGGTTTAATCAGGAGTTGCAAGGTATCCTGCCAGCGACTCTCGGCCCTGAAATACAGGTCTAACTCAGCCAACTGCTGGTTTTGCAATATATTGGCAGCAATGGATTCGAGCAGCAGCCGCACATAACTCACGTTGTTGGTATGCTGGTTATGGTCAATATCGAACCATTCCACCGTGCGTTCCTGCTGCCGGGTGTCAGCGGCTACCGATAAAGCCGGAAACGCGGGTTTCATTGGCAACTGTGCCGACGGAACCAGACCCGTTGGTAATTCGAGTGACCGGATAAATGGCGGCAGCGAGACCATCGTTCGGCGGTTAGTATCAAATACGAGCCAGGTGCTGTCGGCTTCGGCCAGTAGTGTCCCGTCGTCGGCGAGGAGTCGGAAGGCGCGGTAGATGAAATATTTTTCCATTGCGGTTGGGTAAGTTATCAGCTGAACAGTCTCGCCGTAACCGGGGGCGCGGTGAATCCGTAGCCGCAGTCGGGTCAGCACCCAGCCAAGACTAACGCGGGCCAGATCGGTAATGCCAATGCCGTAGTCGAGGGCGTTCCGGTTGGCCGATTCCTGCATCCAGTTCATCAGGGCCGGGGCCGCCAGCCGACTGTGGGCATCGGTTTCGTACTGGCGAATGGTGTAGGTGTCAGTTTGAACGAATGAAGGCATAAAAAAAGGTCATCAACTTCATGTCATTCGCTTCGCTGTCATTTGTAGGAAACTACTGACTGATGGTCTTATATAAACGCATTCTCCCATTTTTGTTTTCGAGAATACATACCTCCGCGCCCGGAAACCGCCGAAGCAACTGCTGACTTTTGCGGATACCGGCCACGCTGAAGACCTTCGTGAGCGCGTCGGCGCGGGTGCCATCGGGGGCCAGCACCGTTGCCCGCACAAAATGCCGCAGTCCTAATCCCGAGCGCGGATTCATCACGTGTGAATATCGTTTGCCCCGGTATTCCAGAAAACGGTAGGTATCGCCGGAGGTAGTAATTGCCGCATTTTTGAGGAAAACCGTTAGCGTATCCGTTTGATTTATGGGTTGTTTTTGGGATTTGCCGGGCGATGCTCCTTCCGCAGACCCATCGCCGGAGCCCACTAAAACCCGCCAGCCCCGCGATTGATTGGGGGGCGCATTGCCTGCCAGCACATCGCCACCCAAATCAAGCAAAAATACCCGGATGCCATGCTGATGCAACACCATTTGCGCTACATCAACGGCGTAGCCCTGCCCAATTCCGCCGAGGTCGAGCTTCATGCCGGGCCGATGCAGCCGCACCGATTGCGTGGCCGAATCCAGTTCCACAAACGCATAACCCACCGATTTCCGGGCCATTCGCCGTTGCCGTGTTGTTGGCAATTCACCCCGCCGGACGGCCCGTCGCCAGAGTTGCGAGAGCGGCCCGATGGTGAAATCGAACCGCCCGCCCGACATTTGGGCGATGGTTTTGGCCTTCTGCAAGACAGCAAACAGGGTAAGGGAGACGGGAATAAATCGGTTTTGCCCGGCGGTTTGTGAAAGGAGGTTAATTTCGGAGCCGTCGAGGTAATCGCTCATAATCTGGTTCAGTGAGTCCATCCGGGCCGACACAGCGGTGTAGGCACGTTGGGCGGTTGTGCTGTCGGGCGCGTAGAGCGTTGCCACAAACTGCGTCCCGAACAACCCGCGCCGGAATGTGAACCGGGCGAGTGAGGTGGGCTGGGCAAGGGTTGCTGATGTCAGGAAGCTAACTAAGAAAATCCAAAAAAATGAGCTGTTGATTTGACATGAAGTTTTTCCTGTTTTTACCAAAAACCGATAAATCATGCTAACGAAGGAAAAAATAATTGACAGTATCCATGACTTTCCTCGTGAATTTTCTATTGATGACTTAGTTGACAGGTTGATTTTCATTCAGAAAATTGAAGACAGAATTGAGCAAGGTAAACGGGGGGAGGTGATGACTACCGAACAGATCAAGCATAAACTAAACCGATGGTCAGCGTAAATTGGCTGAACCGTGTTTTTGACGACATTGATTTGCGTCAGCATTTGTTGATAGTGTCCTTGCCAAAGTCGAACTACTTAACTAATTTCCTGAAATGGGTAGGATGGTTCCTGAAATCAATCGGTCAGAGATTCGGGAATTGATATACAAGCAGCACCGGATTGTTTACCAAATCATTGACAGTCAGCACATCTTAATTGTATCAGTGCATCATAGTGCCAGGCCCCTTACTAAAGAATACTTATTCGGCTGAGACTTGCCAAAGTTTTGCCAACACAGCCGCGTTTTCAATCTCGTCGAAAATCGCCTGAATCGGGATGGCGAACCCGGCCACCGCTTCGCTCCGAATCATGCCTTCGCTGGCCTTTAGCCGCAGGGCATACTCGCCTTCTTCCAGCACATACTGCTCCACAACCTGTTTTTCGGGGTCAATCACCCAGTATTCCTGAACGCCGTGCGATTCGTAATCCCGGAATTTGATACCGCCTGATTTGTCGTTTTTGGCCGTTGACGGCGACAGCACCTCGGCAATAAAATCGGGAGCCGGAAACTGCATCTGATCGTCATCAAAATCTGCCGATTTTTCGATATTCCAAAAGCAGACATCGGGTTCATAGTCGTTGCGGGTCAGCGAAACCAGCAACTTCTCGATACCGACATCACCCAGATTATGCTTGCGGACGTGAGCATCCAGCACCTGATAGAGGTAGCCAGTGGCTTTGTTATGCCAGCGTTTGACGGGCGAATGAAACACGATTTCGCCGTTGATAAACTCCATTTTTTTGTTTTCCTCCACAATCTCGTAAAAGTGCAGCCGCGTGGCTTTTTCGAGGTCGAGGGCTGCCGTCAGCCGGTCAATAAACAGATACGCATCGGGGCGTTGGAGGGCTATTTCGAGCAGGTCGGTTGTCATGATGTTGTTGGTTGCCATACCCAAATTTATAAAAAAACGCGTCAAACCTGTGCCGCCCGGCTCCGCAGCATCATGTCGGCCAGCACGAGCGCGGCCATCGCTTCTACAATCGGCACGGCGCGGGGAACCACGCAGGGGTCGTGCCGCCCTTTGCCCGATACCACCACCGTATTACCCTCATTATCAACGCTTTCCTGATCCTGCATGATGGTGGCAACGGGTTTAAACGCTACCCGGAAGTAAATATCTTCGCCGTTGCTGATGCCCCCCTGAATGCCGCCGGAGTGGTTGGTTCGGGTGTGTACCGTGCCCGTGTCGTCGGCAAAAAACCCGTCGTTATGTTCGGAGCCGCGCCGGGCCACGCCCCCAAACCCGCTGCCGTATTCAAAGCCTTTCACGGCGTTGATACCGAGCATAGCCTTGCCGAGTTCGGCATGAAGTTTATCGAAAACGGGTTCGCCCCAGCCCGCTGGCACGCCCGTAATCACGCAACTGACCACGCCCCCGATTGAGTCTCCCTGCTTGCGGATGTTGTCAATGTAATCAAACATCTGTGCGGCCAACGCGGGGTCGGGGCAGCGCACGGCGTTGTTTTCGGCTTCGGCTAAAGTCAGGTCTTGATACGGTTTATCCAATGTGATGGTGCCAACCTGCGAGACATAGCCCTGAATATGAACGCCTTGCCCGGCCAGCAGCAATTTGGCAACGGCCCCGGCAGCCACACGAGCCGCTGTTTCGCGGGCCGACGACCGCCCCCCGCCCCGGTAGTCGCGGGTGCCGTATTTGGCCTGGTAGGTGTAATCGGCGTGGGAGGGCCGAAACTGTTGGGCAATGTGGCCGTAGTCTTTGCTGCGCTGGTCGGTGTTGCGGATAATGAGCGCGATGGGCGTTCCCTGCGTGTGGCCCTCAAACACGCCCGACAGCACCTCAAATTCATCGGCTTCGCGCCGTTGGGTAGTAATGCGCGACTGGCCGGGTTTGCGCCGGTCAAGGTCGTGCTGAATAAAATCGGTGTCGAAGGCGAGACCGGCGGGGCAACCGTCAATCACCACCCCGATGGCTGGGCCGTGCGATTCGCCGAAGGTAGAAACCGTAAAAAGAGTACCGTAGATGCTGCTCATTTTCTGAAAAAGACAAATATCATACCGGCCAGCATGATTACCAACGTCACGTTGGCAATGGCCCGTACCAGTGCGTTAATATTGATGGGTT
>JBBRUV010000073.1:0-16076 GCA_038247465.1 Cytophagales bacterium | reverse complement strand
TTATCGAGACGCATTGGGACGAGCAGCCCGCCCAAATCCTGCCCCTGCTGCTGAACCCGCTCATCGAAAATGCGTTTAAATACGGTATCAGTATGCAATACCCGTGTTTTGTGCGTGTTGGGCTGATTATCGAGAATCGCGTACTGACGTTTACGACCGAAAACAGCATCGTGCCACGCAAAACGCTCGAAAAAGGCACGGGTTTAGGATTAGACAACGTCAGGAAACGGCTCGCGCTGGCGTATCGGGGCCGGCATACGTTTGACGCTGGGCTAACGGATAACGAAACGTTTGCTGTACGTTTGACAATCAAACTTTGAACCGCCTATATGCTAACCTGCATCGCCATTGACGACGAACCGATTGCGCTCGACGTAATTAAGGCCCACGTCAACAAAGTGCCGTTTCTTGACCTGAAACGCAGTTTTGTCAATGCGCTTGAAGCCCTGACATACCTTAAAACCGAGAAAGTTGATCTGATTTTTCTGGACATCAATATGCCTGACCTCACCGGCATTGATTTCGCGCAGGTTGTGGCCGCCAGTCCCAAACAGCCACTTATCATCTTCACAACGGCATACCCCGAATACGCCTTGCAGGGTTTTGAACTCAGCGCGTTGGATTACCTGCTGAAACCGATTGGTTTCGGGCGGTTTTTGCAGGCCAGCAACAAAGCCTGGGAACGGCTCTCGGCCCCTACCGATACCGGCGGCCAACCCAAATCGCCGTTTGTGTTTGTGAAAGATGGCTATGATTGGGTCAGAATCAATGTTGACGAACTGCTCTACATCGAATCGGAAGGAAATTACCTGACGTTTCAGGAGACGGGCAAAAAAGCCCTCACCCGCATGACCATCACCGATGCTATTGAGCTGTTGCCATCTGATAGGTTCATGCGGATTCACAAATCGTACATCGTGGCCCTGTCGCGGATCGAGAAAATAGAGCGGCATCAACTCACCATCGGCAAACTCCAGGTTCCCCTCAGCGATACCTACCGCGACGCACTGCTGGGCCGGGTGAAGTGAGTTACCCTTACGCTAAACCCTCGGACTGCCTATTACCCCCAACTCCCTAAACAGGGGGCTAAACCGTGCGGGATCAAAAGCCGAAGGCTTTAAAAAGCCCCCTGTTTAGGGGGTTGGGGGCAGTGAATCAGTCCGATGGGTTGGTTGGGGAGGGGTATCAAGTTCTAATCAACCGCGTGAAGGTCAGCGATATATCGAGCAAAACCATCTTGGCGCGGGCGTTGCGTTCGAGGTGGTAGGTGGCTTCGTTGAGGTCCGATACCATGCGTTCGATGTGGGCGGTGGTCAGGATTTTAGCAAAGTTTTTCACGAATGTCAGTTCATCGTCGGGCAATCGCAGGAGTTGTGCGGCCCCCTGTTGCCACAAAAACAAATCACGACAAAGCCGGATGCTGTATTCGAGGAGATTCTTTTGCCGGTCGCGGCTAAATCCATCAAACTGATCGGCGTGTTTGACTAACTTGGTTAGGTCTTGTTTGTAGCAATCGCGCATCCATTCGGCAAACCAGGCGTGGTTCGTGGTGCCGTCGGCAGTGTTGGCTTCGGTGTGGGCTAGATTCCAGGCCACCGACAAATCGCCGTTGGCAAGGTAAGCCGTGCGCCGGGCGGTGGTTTCGTCGAGGTTCAGAAACTGACGCAGGTGCGTGGCAACGTCCTCATCGGTGAAATTCCGCACGGCCACCCGTTGTGTACGCGACAGAATGGTAATCAAAAGTTTATCGGGCTGATTCGTTACCAGCAAAAACAGCGTTTGGGCGGGCGGCTCCTCCAAAACTTTGAGTAAGGCGTTGGCTGCGGGCGTGTTCATCAACTCCGGCAACCAGACCAGCATGATCTTGTAGCGGCCTTCGTAGGCTTTCAGCGACAGTTTTTGCAGGATATTCCGGGCTTCTTCGACGTTGATATTGCCCTGTTTGGTTTCAGCATCGGCAGCGCCGAGCCAGTCAGACAACGTGCGGTACGGATGCTCGATGATGAACTTGCGCCAGTCGGTCAGGAAGGCCTCGCTGGTTTTGCCCCGCCCGGCCATGTTTGCCACCGGAAACACCAGATGTAAATCGGGATGAACGAGTTTTTCGGTCTTTTGGCACGATGCACACCGCCCGCACGAATCGGTTTCGCCCTGATTTTCGCAGTTCACATACTGCGCCAATGACAGCGCCAGCGCGAGGTTGGCCGACCCCGCCTGCCCGTCGAACAGCAGCGCGTGGGCGAGGTGGTTGGTTTGCACCGCCCGGATGAGGGTTTGCCGGGTGTTGTCGTGGCCGATAATATCAGAGAAAGTCATTTTTTCAATTATCAGTGAGCAGTTATCAGTTACCAATCCGTTTGCCGGTAGCATTGGGAACTGATAACTGTTTATTGCTCATTATCCATTCCAGAACAGTCTCCCCATCAAACACTTTCCCGCGCCGGGCCATTGTTTCCTGAATAACCCGCACGGCTTTCTCAAACCGATACGGCACAAATCCTTCTGCGCCACCACCCCACGAAAACGATGGAATGTGCTTAGGCTGAAACCCGCCCCCGAACACGTTGCAACTTACGCCAACAACCGTACCCGTATTAAACATGGTGCTGATGCCGGCCTTGGTGAAATCGCCCATGACGAGACCGCAAAATTGCCGCCCGGTATCTTCGAGTTGATTGGTGGTGTAACTGTGGAGTTTCACGGTTGAATAATCATTTTTGAGGTTCGAGTTATTCACGTTCGCGCCCAGGTTGCACCACTCGCCAATCACCGCGTTGCCGAGGTAGCCATCGTGACCTTTGTTGCTATTGCCCCAGATCACGGCATTATTTACTTCGCCCCCTACTTTACTGCCCGGCCCGATGGTCGTGCCGCCCCTGATTTTGCCGCCGAAAGCAACTTCGGCCCCATCGCCGAGCGCGAACGGCCCCACAATTATGGCTCCTTCTGAGACGTTGGCGTTTTTACCGAGATAAATCGGGCCGGTTTCAGCATTCAGGATGGCGGCTCGTGTGGTGGCTCCTGACTCTAAAAAAATCTGTTCGGGTGCGTAACAGCGCGTGTGTGGGTCGGTGATCGGGGCAGACGTTCGCCCAGCGGTGAGCAAGGCAACATCAGCCCGGATTTGAGCGGGGTTTTCGGCAAAAATATCCCAGAGGTGACGGATTATGGTGATGGGTTGGTGAAATGATTTGGGAACGTCGCCGGTCTGCACGTCCGAAATCACAGTAAATTCCTGCGTTGTCCGACACGCAATCAGTACAGTATCAACCACCAACGATTCGCCAATGGCCAACTGCCCAACTGCTTTGGCAAGCGCATCAGTTGGGCAAATGGCCCCATTGATGTACAGATTATCCGAACTAAACCGAACCCGAAACGCAGATTGCAGATACGGCGCAGTGATGAACGAAACGGGGGCTTCGGCCTTGTCTGGATTTAAGCGACGTTGCCATTTTTCGGCAATGGTCAGGATTCCGACCCGCAGATCGGCCACCGGGCGCGTAAACGTGAGCGGCAATAGGTTGGGCCGGATGGCGGGGTCATCGAACAGAATCAGGTTCATGCCGCAAATATCCGTCCCGAATGTACTTTTACGCACTATGCAACTCATTTTTCACCGGCACACACTCGCGCTTCGCCATACCTTCACCATCGCCCACGACAGTCGCAGGACGCAGGAAACGCTCATCGTTGAACTCCGCGACGAGCAAACCGGACTACGCGGTTTCGGCGAGGCAACGGCTAATCCGTATTACGGCATCACGATTGGCAACATGGTGGCCGCGCTCGAAACCGTTCAGAACATCGTGGAAGCAAAAGCGTGGCAGACCGCCGAACATCTTTGGGCCATGACCCAACCACTACTGGCCCGTAACTCATTTGCACAGTGTGCGTTAGACGAAGCCGCGTATGATCTGATGGCAAAACGGGCCGGGGTTGCGCTTCACCAGTTCTGGAATCTTGACCCTGCCCGCAACCCACTCACCAACTATACCATCGGCATTGATACCGTCGAAAATATGGTCGTTAAAATGCAGGAAATGCCCTGGCCGATTTATAAAATCAAACTTGGTGGGCAGGCTACCGACGATCTTGCCATCGTGCGCGAACTCCGAAAACACACCCCGGCCACGTTTCGGGTAGATGCCAACTGCGGCTGGACGGCAGACCAAACCGTGCAATTTGCGCCGACGTTACAAAGTCTCGGTGTGGAGTTTATTGAGCAACCGCTCCCGGCGGGCGATTGGGACGGCCAATGCCATGTTTATCAAAACAGTGCGTTGCCAATTATCGCCGATGAAAGCTGCATTGTGGAAAAAGATGTGGATATGTGTATAACTTTTTTTCACGGGGTAAATATCAAATTAACTAAGTGTGGCGGACTGACTCCGGCAAGGCGCATGATTGCTAACGCCCGGCAACACGGCCTGCGGGTGATGGTGGGCTGCATGACCGAGAGCAGCGTTGGTATTTCGGCCATCGCCCACCTGCTGCCCCTGCTCGATTACGTGGACATGGACGGCTCGCTGCTCATCGCCAACGACCCCGCAGCGGGCGTAACGTTTGATTTTGGCCGGGTGATTTATGCTAACGAAAACGGAACCGGCGCAACGCTGAAAGTCTGAACGCATGGCCAAACTCACCAATCACCTCCCCCGCCGAACCATCGAACATGACGGGCTGGACTATCTATTTTTTTCGGGAACGTCGTATCTCGGCATGGCCCAACGCGCTGATTTTCAGCGGTACGTAGCCGAAGCATTGTCAACTTACGGAACTGTTTTCGGCGTGTCTAGGAATGGCAATTTGCAGTTGAGCATTTACGACGAAGCCGAAGCCAAACTCGCGCAGGTTGCCACGGCCCCGGCAGCCCTCACGGTCTCGTCGGGAATGTTGGCCGGGCAAGCCGTTGTGCGCTGGTTGATGCAGGAAACCCGCCCACCCGGAACCGAATTTGTGTATGGCCCCGGCGCACACCCGGCCCTTTGGCGCGAATCGGGGACGGTGCTGCCCGGTCAGTCATTCAGCGAGTGGAGCGCGGGTTTGACTAACGGCCCGGCGCGGCCTGTGGTTATCCTGACCAACGCCCTGAACCCCGTTTGGCCCGAATTTTTTAGTTTCGATTGGGTAGTCAATTTGCCTGTTGGTCAACCCATTACGCTGGTTGTTGATGATTCGCATGGGCTGGGCTTGCTCAACGACGGGCGTGGTATCTGGCCGCAGATTCCGGCGCATCCTGATGTTCGGCTGATTGTAACGGCTTCGCTGGCAAAGGCAATGGGGCTGCCGGGCGGGGTGATTTTCTCCGATGTTGACACGTTGTCGGCTATCCGGCAAACGGCGTTTTTTAGTGGCTCTTCACCAATTCCGCCCCTGTATCTGGCCGCGTTTTGCCAGGCGGGGGAGTTATATGAGCAAGCCCGGCAAACCCTCGCCGACCGGGTTGCGCTGGCCGAAAAGCTACTAATGCCCACCGGATTGTTTAAACACGAACCCGGTTATCCGGTTTTTTATACCGAACGAGACGATTTATACCCATTTTTGCTTGAGAATCAAATGTTTATCTATTCTTTCGCTTATCCAACTGCCGCCGACAAACCCACCACCCGCCTTATAATCAGCGCGTTTCACGAAGAAGAAGACATTCACCGTTTAGCCAATTGTATCCATGAAAAATTTACGTTTTAAGGGCGAGAGAATTTTTAAACACCGAGAGCAGAGAGATTTCACAGAGTGCACAGAGATTTTTGAGGGTGATGAGTTTCTTTCTTTTGGGCTAACAGCACGAAAACTCTGCACCCTCTGCGTAATCTTCGTGCTCTCTGCGTTTAAACCTACCCTCTCACAGCCCAAAACTGATAAATTCCTGACCGAACTGCTTCAGAAAAGCCCCGAATTGTTCGGCGAAGTCATGCGAGATCCGGCCAAATACGACGTGCAGATTTTATACACTCAGATTAACCGCGACGAACAAAATCGGCTTTCGTTTAAATCATACCGCTATCGGCTTGATAAAAACCGATACTTCTACCCGGCCAGTACGGTCAAATTTCCGGCAGTATTACTGGCGTTAGAGAAACTGAATGCCCTGAAAATCACCCCCGAAACCCCGATGCTGACCGATTCGGCGGCATCGGGGCAAAGCCGCGTCCGGCGCGATTCATCGGCACAAAACGGACTGCCGTCGGTAGCGCAATACATTCGTAAGATTCTGTTAGTCAGTGATAACGATGCCTACAACCGGCTCTATGAGTTTATCGGGCAGTGCGATTTCAACCAGAAACTATACGCCAAAGGCTACCGCGACTTACGAATCGTGCACCGGCTGTCGGTGCCGCTGTCGGTAGCCCAAAACCAGCAAACAAACCCGGTTCGTTTTGGGCAGGGCGACGGGTTGCGGGCGTTTCCGGGTCAAACCTGCGCCAATACACCGCAACCGCTAACAACAATCAAACGGGGAACGGGCTACATGACGACCGCCAAAAGCGGCAACGATTCGCTGGTGAAACAGCCGTTCGATTTCACGACCAAGAACTACTTTGCCCTCGAAAACCAGCAACAGATGCTCCGGGCGGTGCTTTTCCCGGATGCCGTTGCGCCAAAACAACGTTTTGATTTAAGTAATGACGATTACCGATTTGTGTACCGGTACATGAGTATGTTTCCGCGAGAAAGCCGCTACCCCGCCTATGACACCACCCACTACGATGCCTATTGTAAGTTTCTGCTGGCTGGCGACCGAAAATGGACGTTTCCCAAAAGCGTCAGAATCTTCAATAAAGTGGGCGATGCCTACGGCTATTTGATTGACAATGCCTACGTGGTTGACTTCGACCGGGGTATCGAGTTTATGCTTTCGGCGGTGATTTACTGCAATAGTGACGGGGTTTTCAACGACGATAAATATGACTACGACCGTGTTGGTTTCCCATTTCTGGGCAATCTGGGCCGTATTATTTATGATTACGAAACCAAACGAAAGCGCGTGAATAAGCCCGATTTAAGCCGGTTCCGGGTTGATTACCAGGTAGAGTGACTACCGCACCCGCACCGGAATCTTGCGGTCTCCCCGGCGGTAATTCCGTCCTACGCCGAAACTGTAGCCAAGACCAACCGAAATGGTTGAGTTCCGCACTTCGGTTGCGTCTTCGGTGATGTCGGTCAGGCCGAGGGTGTAGCGGGCATCAACGGTCAGGCGTTGGCGGTCTCCGGCCCGGAAATTGAGCTGAAACCCAGCCGACAGGCCCAATTCGGCGGGACGGTAAAATTCTTTTGAGTCGGTTGTGGTGCTATTTGACCCGCTTTTGTTGGTGGTTTTGGCTCCCGTCCGCAACGCAACCGATGGCCCCACAAAAATATTGGGCCGAAACGAGCCGCCATCCGTTAAAAAGTAGCGGGCCAGTACCGGAACCTCAATGTAATTTACCCGGATATCGGCTTTGATGGGGACGTTAAATTGACTCGCCGGTACGTCAAATCGCGCCCCGCGCTGGCTGTACAGCGCGTCTACCGAAAACCCAAACCGGCTGTCGTCGCTGTACATAGCCCCCAAACCGGCGTAAAAACCGGGCAGGAGTTTGGTGTTTTGCACATCGCCCCGGAAGTTTGACAGGTTCAGACCGGCGCGGGGCCCGAAACTCCAACGCTGGCGAGACTGAGCGTAAGTAGCTGACGAGCAGACAGAAACAGCTAAAATAAACAGTGTAGAAAGCAGGATTTGTGCTGGTTTTTTCATAAAGTCGTTGGTTGGCCTTCAGTTTGTGTAGGCTCACCCGATAACACCTGCCTTTTCTAAATGTTTCACCCAATTACCTGTTCTTCCTAAACGGCCCGGCTCTGAGTATCTTTGTTGTATCATTTTCAATAGAAAAAATTGCATCAACTCCTTATGAAACGCTCCTCCCTATATTTTACCGACGAACACGAGCTATTCCGGCAAAGCGTCCGGCAGTTTATCCAGAAAGAAGTGGTGCCGCACACCGAGGAGTGGGAGACCGCCCGGCGAATCCCCGTCAGTGTATTTCAGCGCATGGGCGAATTAGGCTTTCTGGGGCTGCCGTTTCCCGACGAACACGGCGGCTCCGGGGCCGATTTTTGGTTTTCGGTGGTTTTTCTGGAAGAATTGGCCCGTTGCGGCATGGGCGGTTTTACCACTGCCGTAAGCGTTCACGAATACATGGCAATTAACCATATTTTCAAGGTCGGGAACGCCGAAACAAAAGCAAAATACCTTGTTCCTGCCATTCTGGGACAGAAAGTAGCCGCCCTCGGCATCACCGAACCAGACACTGGCTCCGACGTGTCGGCCATCCGCACAACCGCCATCCTTACCGAGTTGGGCGACGAATACGTCATCAACGGGGCCAAAACCTTTATCAGCAACGGCACCTACGGCGATTTTATCACGCTGGCCGTCAAGACTAATCCACAGGCTGGCGCGGGTGGCATCAGCCTGATTGTGGTTGATTTAGACAGCCCCGGCATCACCCGAACCAAACTTAACAAAATGGGCTGGCACTCGTCAGACACCGCCGAAATCCGATTCGACGACGTGCGGGTGTCGGCCCAAAACCTCATCGGGCAAGAAAACCGAGGTTTTTACTACCTCATGGAAAGCCTGCAACTTGAACGCTTAGTGGCGGCAGTAATGGCCGTTTCGGGGGCAGAACTGGCCCTGGAATGGACGTTGCAGTATTTGCAGGAACGGGCAGCTTTCGGCAAGAAAATCGGGACGTTTCAGGCTATACGCCACAAAATCGCCGACGTTGCTACGGAAATCGAAGTTGCCAAACAGTTTGTTTATCACACCTGCTGGCTGTTTTCGCAGGGCGACAGCGTGGTAAAAGAATGTTCGATGGCGAAACTTTACACCTCCGAAATGCAAAAGCGGGTGGTGGACACGTGCCTACAGTTTTTTGGTGGCTTTGGCTACATCGAAGATTATCCCATTGCCCGCGCATACCGCGATGCCCGAGTTGGCACCATCGCGGGGGGCACCTCAGAAATCATGCGCGAGATCATCGCCAAAATTGTGGTTGATGCCGTGGCCTACAAGCCTGTTTATGAAGGGGTATAAACCAAGAAGGGTAAATAATGGTGGCCCGCTCACCGGGCCAGCTCCCGCAGGGCTAGCCAGGCCATCAGCCCCGGCCCGGTTTCAAGCGCGGCCTCGTCAATATCGAATGTCGGCGTATGCACTCCCGACGTGATGCCCCGTGCGTCGTTGCGGGTGCCGAGCCGGTAAAAACACGAGTCCACCACCTGCGAATAAAACGCGAAATCTTCGCCCGCCATCCACAGATCAAGATCAATCACGTTCTCCTGACCGATGTAAGCAACGGTTTCGGCGCGGAGCCGCCGGGTGAGTTCGGGGTGATTTTGCAGAAACGGGTAGCCGGTTACGCGGGTAAATTCGCAGGTGCCGCCCATGGCTTCGGCCATGCCCTCGGCAAGTTTTTGCATTCGGCGCAGCCCTTCTTCACGCCATTCTTCGTTCATGCACCGAAACGTACCTTCGAGCGTCACCTCGTTAGGAATCACATTGGTTACGCCATCGGCAATAAACCGCCCGAACGACAGCACCGACGGACTGGCCGGGGGCCGGTTGCGGCTGATAATCTGTTGCATCGCCACCACAATGTGAGACGCAATCAGCACCGGATCAACGAGCGCACTGGGCTGGGCCGCGTGGCCGCCCTTGCCCCGCACGGTCAGGTACAGTTCGTCGGTCGAGGCCATGTACATCCCCTCCCGAAACCCGATTTTACCCACCGGAATATTCGGCGCGACGTGCTGCCCAATCATGCTCACCGGGGCCGGATTTTCTAAAACGCCCTCCCGAATCATGAGCGACGCACCACCGGGCGCTTTTTCTTCGGCGGGCTGAAAGACGAGTTTGATCGTTCCCGAAAATTCGTCGCGCAACGTGGTCAGAATCCGGGCGCAACCAAGCAAACTGGCCGTGTGTGCATCGTGACCGCAGGCGTGCATGACCCCGGCAACAGTTGATTTATAGGGAACGTCGTTGGCCTCGCGGATGGGCAGCGCGTCCATATCGGCCCGCAGGCCAACGGTTCGGGGGCTGTTTGCGCCATTCATGTTGATTTTTTTTCCTTCAATCAGGGCCACTACACCCGTACCGGCTACGCCTTCCTGCGGCACTAAGCCAATGGCTTTCAGTTCGTTGGCGATGAATCGGGCCGTTTCGTGTTCGTGAAACGAGAGTTCGGGGTGGGCGTGCAGGTGTCGGCGGGTTTTCACTACATCGGGGGCGTACTGCCGGGCAAGGGTTTTTATTGAATCAAGCATGAATACGTTATGATATTAATTTCATCTGTTCGCTCCCCTTCCCGCCGTAGCATTAAAAGACAGCAATAAACCCTATTTTTTGGCTTTCGGAGCCACCAGTATCTTCGCCACAGCCGCTCCTGTTAGCTCCTGCACCAGTCGGTCGGCTTTGTAGATATGGCGCATGGCCGCAACCATGCCGCCCGCATGAACTGAAATGGCGCGGTTGGCATCCGGCACAAAGATAAAATCGCCGGGCAGACTCTCCATGTTGCCATCGAAGACTAAGCCAACGGCCTCGCGATTTTTGTTGATAATCGGCGAGCCGGAATTGCCTCCGATAATGTCGTTGGTCGAAATGAAATTCATCGGCTGACGGAGCAGCTCGGCGGGCGGGTTGTTCCAGCGGGCGGGCAGTTGCCACGGAAACTTGTTGCCGAAGGAGTAACTCCGGTCGTATAGTCCGGCAAACGTAGTCAGAACCGGCGCAACAGTTCCGTTATAAGGATAACCCTTTACCACCCCGTCGTTGATACGGAGCGAAAACGTGGCATCGGGCGGAACCGCCGTGCCATAAATCGCGTATAAACTCCGGCCCAATTCAGACCGCAAGACCGTTTGCCGGGGCTGAATCTGCCGCACTAATTGATTTGCCGCGCTGTATCGGCTCATGGCATCGCGGGCTAACACCAGCATCGGGTCAGACGACGAGGTGATGCTGCCACCCCGCGTAACGAGGTCGTTCACAAAGGCAGCATCGGTCAGTTTGGTGTTGTCTAACAGGTACTTGGCCTCGTCTTTCGGCGACCGTCCACCCAGAGCCGTTTTCACGTAAGGGTCGTCATCACCGAGCGCGGCCTGAACTTCGGTGAGGTGCGCAGCCAGAAAGGCTTCTTCCAGGACCCGGCTTTTGATTTTAGGAGCCACCATTAACTCCCGCGACTGCTCGGCGGCCTGCGGTTTGGTCACGCTCAACTCGCCGAACTGCGCCAACTGCCGGGCAAAGGCCAACACTTCGCCCGTAGCAAACGGATTGGGGGCCAGATAGGTGTTGGCCGTAAACTGCGTGCGGAGTTCGGCAACGTTAGCCGCGAGGTCGTCCCAGGCTTTGGTCGGGATGTTTTTCTGAGTGGCCTGCGCTCTAAATTCTTTCTCGAATGCGGCTTTCCGGGCTAAAAGATACGGGTTGCGGAGGCCGTCGAGTTGGCCTTTGTAGGCTTTGTAGCTGTTTTCCAGACCAAAAATCTCGTTCAGTACGCTATCACTTTTGGCGGTGGCGTTGTAGGCTTGCAGCGCGTCAGACCGGCCCCGGAGCAACGTGAGAATATATGGCATTCTGAAATCACGGTCGTATTCGAGTTCAGCAACGGTTTTCAGCCGCTCGGTGCTGCCGGGGTTGCCGGTTACAAAAACGGGTTCGCCATCCCGAACGCCATTCAGGTTAAACTTAAAAAAGTTGCTGGTTGTCAGGGGTTTATTGCTCTCATAGACCCGAAAAAACGAGCAGTCGAGGGCGTAACGCGGGTAGGTAAAATTGTCAGGATCACCGCCAAAAAAGCCGAGTTGCAGTTCGGGCATAAACACCAGCCGAACGTCGGTATAGCGTTTGAAGCCGTACAGCGCGTATCGCCCGCCGTTATAAAACGTGATGGTCTGGAGTTCAAGCCCGGCAAAACCCGTTTTGGTGGCATATTCGGTTTTGATAACCCCAAACTCTTTTTCACGGGCCTGAATCTGCGCCTGTTCGGTGGCTCCGGCAGCGGTAATGGCATCCTGAACGCGCTTGGTAATATCTTCGATTTTTACGAGTTGATCAACAAAAAGCCCGTCCACCTTGCGCTCGTCGGCGGGGGTTTTGGCAAAGAATCCGGTGGCGTTCAGGTCTTCGCCTTTACGGGCCACTCCCGTCCCCGACTCGCGGGCGCAGTGGTGGTTGGTCATTACCAAGCCATTAGCCGACACAAACGAGGCCGAGCAATAATCGGCGAATCGCAGCGAAGCCAACTGCACGGCATCGAACCAGGCTTGGTCGGGCCGGAAGCCGTAGGTTTTCTGGAAATAGTCGGTGGGCGGGTTGTCAAACGTCCACATCTTGCCGAGGTCAAGCGGATTGGCCCGGATGGTATCGGCCTTAAACGTGGCACCGGGCTGGGCATTGGCGAGCGAAACGGTCAGGCAGAGTATGGCAATTAACCGGAGAACAGACTTTTTCATGGGGATGATAAACGGGGTTGTTTGTTGGGTCTGCAAGCTACAACGGCGGGCGTTGCAGTTTGTTATCGGGGCAAAAATCGGTGTTGCATTTTCATCGGTATGGTGTAGCTTTGCCCGACTACTAACCGTAACAGTATCAGCCCGTTGACCCGCCATTTCGCCCTCCTTTGCTGGCTACTGCTGGCCGTTGTTCCGACGCTTGTCGCTCAGCCCAACACCGCCAACCGGCAGGGGGCCGATCTGAACCGCTTCTTGCAGGATTTATTTCCCGTTCAGACCGAGGGCATTGATTATCAGGCTGTGTTCGACGCGCTGGCCCAACTCTATACCAATCCGCTTGACCTCAACACCGCCACCCGCGACGAACTCTCGTCAACCTACCTCCTCGACGAACGTCAACTGACGGCCCTACTGACTTACCGCACCGAAAACGGCAATCTGCTCTCGGTGCTGGAACTCCAGGCCGTGCCGGGGTTCGACGTATTAACCATCCGGCGATTGCTGCCATTCGTAACCGTTTCGGGCGGCACAGGTTTGTTGGATGCGTTACCTACGCCCACCGATAACTACCTGATTGTTAGATATGAACGAACCGTAGAACAGCAAAAGGGATTCTCTGCCGCCACGCCCGGCAAAAACGGCAAACTACCCACACGCTACATCGGCCCGGCCAGCCAATGGTATGCCCGCTACCGATACAGCCGCCCCCGTGCGTTCAGTTTTGGCTTCACTGTTGAGAAAGACCCCGGCGAAATGGCCTTCGACTGGCAACCACAAACGGGGCGTTACGGGGCTGATTACCTGTCGTTTCATGCCCAAATCCAGAATAAGGGCCGGTGGCGAAACATGATTATCGGCGATTATCAAATGCAGATTGGGCAGGGATTGGTGCTATCGGCGGGGTTTGTGCTGGGCAAAAGTGCCGAAACCGTACTGACCACCCGACGGCCTACCCTCGGCGCACGGCCCTACACCTCGCTCACTGAGTATGGCTATTTCAGGGGCGCAACGGCCACCTACGCCCTGATGCCCGCGCTGGAAATCACGCTTTTAGCCGCCCGAAACCGGCGCGATGCCAACACGGTGGCTGGCAAATTACCAGCAGACGAAGACCTGATTTCGTCGCTGCAAACGTCGGGGCTGCACCGAACGCCGTCGGAACGAGACGATCAGGGCAGTTTACGGGAGACTAATCTGGGCGCACACCTGCTGTTTCGGCCCGATGCCCGAACGCAAATTGGGGCAACAATCCTGCAAACCACGTTTGATGTCGGAATTCAAAAACGTAACCTCCCATACAACAAGTACGAGTTTACGGGCAAACAAAACCGGGTTTTGGGGCTGCACGGCGGGTATGTCTGGCAAAATGTAAATTTCTTCGGCGAAGCGGCATACAGCAGCGGTTCACGCACCAATTCGGGCGGAATCGGGGCCGTTGGCGGAGCCGTGATGAGCCTGAACCGGCGATTGGATGCGGCAATCGTGGCGCGGCATTACGACCGGAATTTTCACAGTTTTTATGCCAATGCCTTCAGCGAAGCGACCCGAAACACCAACGAAACTGGGCTGTATGCGGGCCTGAAATACAGCGTTTACCGCAAACTGACCCTCGGCGGCTACGTGGATGCGTTCCGGTTTCGGTGGTGGAAATACCTGATTGACGCGCCATCGAGTGGAGTTGATTTTCTGCTGTCGGCCACCTATACCCCCAACCGCCGGACAACCTTCGCGCTGGTGTATCACGACGAACACAAGCAAAAAAACGACCCCAAGAGCAGAACCTCGCCCAAAGCTGTGATTGGCACTACGCGCCGGAACTTGGCCCTGACCGCCGAGTGGCAGGCCGCGCCGGGCCTGACGCTGCGCTCACGGGTGCAGGGCGGGTATTTTCGGTATGCCGGACTAAGGCCGTCGTGGGGAGGGACCGTTGTGCAGGATGCCACCTACGAGCGGGGCCGATGGAGCGCGACGGGACGGTTGGCCCTGTTTGGGACTGACGATTACGACAGCCGTCAGTATATTTACGAGCGCGATGTGCTGTATGCGTTTTCGTTTCCGGCTTATTTTAATCAGGGAATCCGGCAGTATCTGCTGGTGCAATACGGGGCCAGCAAACGGCTTGATTTATGGCTTCGCTGGGCCAGAACCAACGTATTCGACCAGCCGACCATTGGCTCCGGGCTTGACGAAACAACGGTTCCGCACAAAGGAGAAGTGAAAATACAGGCCCGCTGGCGTTTTTGAAATCTCCCCGGACGAATCTAACCTCACCGAATCAGCACCCGTTGGCCCAGCGTCCGGCCATCGCTCCGAATGGCCTGCAACCAATATAATCCTGCCGAAATTACCCCGTTTGCTCGCAATATGACTGAGTTATTCGCCTGATTTTCAGTTGATAATGGTACGGATTGCCCCGTGAGCGACACGAGCCGAAACACGGCACCGGCGAGGTTGCGAGTGGCAACGGTCAGGCGGTCGGCAGGGGCGGGATTTTCGAGAACGGCTAATGTGGGTGTGTCATCGTCGAGGATTACGGCAACGGGTTTGGCTTGTTGCGTGGTTCCGTCGCGGTCGGTTTGCAGCAGGCGGTAGTAAGTCGTGCCGGCATCGGGCCAACGGTCGGTGAAGGCGTAGGTTTGGCGGCTGTCGGTGTTGCCCGTTGCGGCCACTTCGCCGATGGTCAGAAACTCCGACAAATCCCGGCTGCGCTGGATGGTGAATTTCCCGGCGTTGCGCTCCCAAGTAGTGGCCCAGGCGAGCGAAACGGCGTTGCCCTGCGGCTGGGCGCGGAAATACAGCAGTTCGACGGGGAGAGCGACTAAACCCGATAGTGTGAGATTATCAAAGCGTAGTGTGCCATTCACATTCGTTCCGCCGTAAGCATAAACCCTGAATCTGACAGTGGTAATAAGATTGGCGAAACTTCCGCCAAGCCCCGCCGAATGAGAGCCAAAGGCATTTTTCGTGATGATTCCAGTTGCCAAATTCCCTCCAAAATTATCCAAACTCGAACGGACAACGAACGTACCAGGTCCCGTTCCAGATGCTTGTAAATCAAAGCTGAATGCGCTTAACGTTACCTTGTGGCCGGGCTGTGGTGTAATGCCAATTTCTATGTAGGCTCCACCATCAAAAGACGGTGAATTCCAGCTTTCGCCCATGTATGCCTTCCCTCCATTACCAGTAGAAAAAATCGAAACCGCTCCTAAATTCGTACCCACACCCGGTCCGAAAGCAGCATTAATGGCAGAAATATTCGCAGCAACGGATGAGGGGTTCGTTGTTGATGCATCGAAATTCCACTGCGCCACCGTTTGCCCCCGCGCCGACAGCCCGGCCAGCCCAATCCAGCAAAAAATCAGCAGTGCGTGGCGCATGGTGTTGTTGGTTTAATACACAAATTCGCCCATTTCTCCCCGAATTGTGACGCGCTTCCCAGCAAAGGCTTCGACGCGGCCAATTATCTGAGCCTCAACGCCGAACGATTGCGAAATTTCGATAACCCGCCCGGCAAAAGCAAGCGGCAAATAAATCTCTAAGCGGTGACCCATGTTAAAGACTTTGTACATTTC
>JBBRUV010000072.1:0-16219 GCA_038247465.1 Cytophagales bacterium | reverse complement strand
TGCATCATGCTGGCAAAGATACAGTATGCCAACTATTCTACGGGTGAAAGAAATTAACTCGTTCATTATCAGAATTTTACACTTTTGCCGAGTTTTCAAATTATAGTAAATATCCAAGATTTTAAGCCGCTTCAGTCGCCCGATGCCCGTTGGCAACTTAGTTAAACTGGCGTTGTAGAGATTCAAGTCGGTGAGCCTTCTCAACTTTCGGAACGAGTTGGTATTCAGGGCTTTCAATTCATTGTTGCCCATCCAGAGGCTTTGCAACCGTTTGTTGCGTTTGACCGATGCCGGAATATCTGTCAGCCGGTTGCCCTGCAAATTCACCGAAGTCAGGTGTTTGTTAGGCGCGAAAAACACGCTGTCGTCCGGGATTTTATTATACAGCACACTGAGTTTTTGCAGCTTCGGCAGGTCAGTCGTGAGCCGGACAGGGAGTTGGTGAAGCGCGTTTTTTGAGAGGTCAAGTTCGGTCAGATTCGGAAACCGATAGACTTCTTCGGGAATCGTAGCCAGTTCTAACTGATTCAGCATCAGGCTTTTTACGGTATCGGGTCGGTTGGTTTGCCGGGCTGCATCGAGGGTGTTGATGATGCCGGGGCCGGTGCGAACGGTACGTTTTTCGGTGAAGCCGCCCAGCACTGTCCAATCGCGCCATTGAAAACCAGTCTCGCTCTTCATAAAAAATGAGTGCGTCTGGTAATACTCTGTCAGTACGGCCAGCGTAGCATCTTCCTGGGCCAGGGTTATCTCAATGGGCGAATCAAACTCGCAGATAACCAGCTTAATAAGCCCATCGGGGCCAACGAAAATGTCAGATACGACCGACAAACCACGAACGGTTAACTGGCTCTTTTTGCGTTCGATAAACCGGAAAAATGCCCGCGACCGGGCATTGGTCGAATCTGAAAATACTTTCACCTGCCGCCCCGACAGTGCAACTTTCTGATTATACTCTTTTGCCAGCGCAGGCAGATATTGTTGCGCCAGCACCGAGGGCCGGTAGCTGACGGTTTTCAGTACGCCGTTTTCGAGAAGCATTACGTCTTTGGCCGTGTCGCGGGCCATAATCACGGTCTGCGCCGGGGCAAGTGCGGGCGTGAGGAGGAGGAGGGAAAGAAAGAAGTTTTTCATGGTTTTGTGATAGTCTGTTTCTTTGGTGGCAGAGGTTTTGTCATTCCGGGGTATGAGGAATCTAAGGCGTTGATAGCCAGCAAGATTCTTCGTACCCCGGAATGACAAAACCCCTACCCCTACCCCTGCACTCAATCCTTTTTCCCGCTACCCACCGCCGAAGCCGGTTGTCCGTCTTTGGCTTTCTGGGCGGCTTTGGCAAAATCGCCCGCTTTCACGATGATGAGTTTGTTGTAGTCCACGTATTTTTTCATCACGGCGTTGACCGTTTCGGGCGTAAGGCTCTCGATTTTTTTGTCGAAATCGGCATCAAACGCAAACGAGCGACCGTCTTTGGTCAGGTATTGCGCCCACTTGCCGGCCAATGCTCCATCCTGCGAGCGCGTTACCGACCGGCTTTGCAACACGGCTGATTTGGCCGCTTTCAACTCGGCGGCAGAGACACCGCCGGTCGTCATTTTCTCGATTTCTTCCTTGTAGGCCTTCTCCAACCGCTCTGAGTTTTCGGGGTTATAAATCGCGTAGGAGCCGAAGGTTGTGTTCTTATCGTTGTCATCAGCCTGCACGTATGAACCCACGCCATAGCTTACGCCTTCTTTCTGCCGGATGCGGGTTGCTAACCGCGAGTTCAGGAAACCACCACCCAGAATATAGTTTGCCAGGTACAGGGCCGGGTAATCGGGGTCGTCGTCGCGCATGGCAAATTTCATACCCGTCACAAACATGGCGTTGGCCTTGTCGTTGGTCTGAATGCTTTCAGTTTTGGGGGCAACGGCCACCAACTTCAACGGCACCCGCACAAACGGTTTGGCGGCTTTCCAGTTGCCCAGATCGGCTTTAATCATCTGACGGACAGCCGCTTCGTCGAAATCACCAACTACCGACACCACCGCGCTCTGTGCGCCGTAGAAGTCTTTGTAGAACTGTTTTATGTCGTCAACTTTGGTGGCTTTGATGGCTTCTATTTCTTCGTCAAACGTAGCCGTGTACCAAACGTGGCCTTTTGGATACGGACTGATGAGCCGCTCGGCCACGTTAAACGCCAGCGACTGCGGCTCCTGTTTCTGGCTCTCGATACCGGCCAATCGCTCTTCTTTCAGCTTGTTAAACTCGTTTTCAGGAAAAACCGGATTCCGCAGATAATCGGTCACGAGTTTCAGCACGGCGGGCAGGTTTTCTTTGTTGGTCTCAATCTGCACGTTGGCTTCCTGATTGCCACCATACACAAACACCCGCGCCTTGAGTTTATCGAACTCGTCTTTGATTTGCTGATATGACCGCGTTTTGGTGCCGCGTTCGAGCATCGAAGCCGTTAGCCCGGCAATCGTATTTTTGCTCGTCAGGCTTTTTTCGTCGCCCAACCGCAGCCGAATTTGGGCCGTAACGGTGCCACCCCGCGTGGTTTTAGGCAGCAGCGCAAACTTCAGTCCGTTGGCCTCGGCACCGCGTTTGGTGCGGGCATCAATATTGGCCGGCGACACATCAAAGGCTTCGCCAGCCGCCATTGCCGCGTCGCCTTTGTAGTCTTTCACGAGCGCGTCAACGTCGGGCGTGGCCGGAATTTCGGCGCGGTCGGGTTTGGTTTCGGGAATAAACACGCCCACCGTCCGGTTCGACGGTTTGAGGTACGCGGCTGCTACGCGCTGCACATCGGCGGGCGAAACCTGCTTCACCCGGTCGCGGTAGAGATAGACCAGCCGCCAGTCGCCCGCGCCCATCCATTCGCTCATCTGCAGGCCGGTTTGGTCGCTGTTTTTAAACAGTAACTCAATGTTCGACAGGATTTTAGTCTTCGCCCGATCTACTTCTTCGGCAGTGGGGGTGGTACGGCCCATCGCATCAAGGGTTGCCAGCATCACCGTTTTGGCCGAGTCTAACGACTGTTCTTTGCGGACTTCGGTGTAGAAATACGCAAAGCCCGCGTCGTGCAGCGAGGGAGTCCAGCCATACTGGAACGCAGCTTTTTTACCTTCAATGAGGGCTTTGTAGAGCCGACCCGATGGCTCATTGGTCAGCACGTCGAGTAGCACATCCAGCACGGCATAATCGGGATGGGCGGCTGCGGGCGTGTGGTAAGCCAGGCCAATTCCCTGCGTGTCGCCCGTCCGCTGAAGCGTCACCGAGCGTTCGCCATCCTGCACCGGCTCAACCGAATACGGTGCCTGCAAGACCCGCGTGGGTTTGGGAATCGGACTGAAATAGTCGTTCACCAAGGCGAGGGTTTTGTCTTCGTCAACCTTACCCGTGATGAGCAGCACAGCGTTATCGGGTTGGTAATATTTGCGGTAAAATGCCTGGAGGTTTTCGATGGGAACCCGCTCAATGTCTTCGCGCGAGCCGATGGTTGATTTGCCGTAATTGTGCCACAGATAGGCTCCGGCCAAAACCCGCTCCATTAGCACGGACTCAGGCGAGTTCTCGCCCATTTCAAACTCGTTTCTGACCACCGTAAACTCACTGGCGAGGTCTTCTTTTTTGATGAACGAGTTCACCATCCGGTCGCTTTCGAGGTCTAAGGCCCATTTCAGATTCTCGTCGGTGGCCGAAAACGTCTCGAAATAATTTGTGCGGTCATACCAGGTGGTACCATTGGGCCGGCAGCCGTGTTCGGTCAGTTCCTGAGGTACGTTCGGGTGCTTCGTAGAGCCCTTAAACACCATATGCTCCAGCAGGTGAGCCATGCCGGTTTCGCCGAGTCCTTCGTGCCGCGAGCCGACTAAGTAGGTGATATTCACCGTAATCGTGGGCTTCGATTGGTCTGGGAAAAGCAGCACACGCAGCCCGTTCTTGAGCCGGTATTCGGTGATGCCCTCAACGGAGGTGATTTTCGTAACGCCGTCGGGCAATCGCACCCCGGGCAGTTGGCTGGCCGGGCGCGGGGCGTCGGTGCGGGGGATAGTAATTCGTCTCCACAACGTCCGCATTTCGGCAGGTTTGAGGTCGGACGGGCGCATCCCGGCGAGTCTCGGCGGATTATCGGCGCGGGCGGTCAAGAGGGCGGAGACGGTTGTCAGCAGGGCGGCTAACAGCAATCCGCACAGGGCAGATTTGGTACGGGTAAGCATAGAGTTGGTTGTTTGAATGAATTGGGCGAAAATAACTACGCTTGTAGTTATTCGTCTAACGCTTAACTCTGTTTTGTGTTATGATTTTACCGGGGATTTTTAGAAAAATTAACGGCTCTTACCGAAGTCACGACTGAGGGTAGTTAGAACCCCGTTATAAAAAGATACTGGAGCCACTCCGTACCGGGCTACACTGAACGCGGGCAAAACGGAGGTTAGCAATGCGCTCTTTATTTTAACTTATTAATCAGGCGATTTTTGTCTATTAAACTTATTTTTGTGTCTAAAAAACAATATTTTCTAAAAAATTAACAATTAATTAATGCAGATTAACTTTATGGTACAACAAAAATTGGTATAATTATGCCGAGCTCACTTTTAAATCATCAATTACACAATGAAACAAAACCAGTTGTTTCGCATGGTTGCAATGGGAGTATAGCTGCTGTGCCAGGGCGTGGGTTGCCAGAAAGACCCAGAACCAGACTGCGAAGTGACAGGAAATTGTTGCGTCCCTGGAAACGGACAAAAGTTTGTCAAGCAAGTGATGAGTGAACTGGCTATCTACGGAACCATAAGTTTTTCGTTCAAGAAGCCGTTCACAGGTGTTGACAAAGAGTCTGTTTACGGCCTTACGGTCTGTAGGACACAATGGGACGAATTATCCCAAATGGGTCTTAAAAAGACTCCATCCGGCTTTCCTTTCGGTGATTCAACGGTAGCGGTAGCGTACCCATACAAAGTTTGGGGTACTATCTACCAGGACTTGTATTTGTCGGGCAGGGGCGTTGGCCCTGGTAACAAGTATCACTTACGCTTAGACCGCGTGGAGCCAAACAACTAATTACAAGCAGTTTACTTTTATTTACCATTACCATGAAAAAACTTCTCATTGCCCTTCTTACTGGCACGTTACTTGCAGGGGGGGTATTTCTGCCATAGCGCAGACCAAGTTTAAACCGAAGTACTTGCGCGAAACCAACAAGGCATTTACTGACCTTGCCACCCGCGCCACCGACGATGGCTGGTTAGAGTTCTCGACCGAGAAAGCCAAAATCGCCCCTGCTACCTTCTTTGAGCGATACAGTTCTGCACTGGGTTTGGATAAAAACTATCAGCTAAAACTGGTAGAAGACGTAGCCGATGTGAAAGAAAACCGGCACCAACGCTTTCAGCTTTACTGGTAAACGTGCGGCCCAACCCGGCGCGGGATGAACTAACCATAACGTTTATGCTTGACCGTTCAGAAGCTGTACCCATCCGGTTGCTCGATATGCAGGGCCGGGCCATGCAGCGGCAAATGGTGCAGGGCGTGGCGGGGCAAAACGAACGGGTGCTAAACGTGTCAGCGTTGCCAACGGGGTTGTATATGCTGGACGTTCGGCTGGGAACGCAGCGCATCGTGCTGAAAGTAGTGAAAGAATAACCGGATAATCTCTGAATCCATCATACAAAAGCCCGCTTATTGTCCGCTCGCTACGGTTCACTGATTTTGCGGACCGATTGCCTCACGGCGGCACATCATGTACTGGTTCTGCCGGTTATTGGCGCAGGTCATAGCGCTCGCCCAACGATTGCCCCTGCTCGTTTTTGAACTGCCGCAGGTCGGTTTCGGTCAGCGGATGGCCGGGCCAGAGTTTCCACGAAAAAACGGGTTTGCCCGTTCCGGCACTGTCGGTGATAATGGTGCCGGCATCATAGTTCTGGCTCACGGTCGGGTATGCCACCTCGATGAGCATTGCCGAGGCTATGTTGTTTCCGAGTGCTGTGTCGTGCGGAAACCGGATAAACTCCTGATAGCCTTTGGCTTCCCGAAAAAACAGTTCATCGTCGGCGGGGTCGTGTTGCAGTTGGTAGCGGTTGGTGAGCGATTGGCCCTGTTTGTTTTTAAACGCGGGCAGGTTGCGGCCTAGCATGGCTCTGTTGAGCGGGTACCGCCAGAGGAACACCCGTTGCCCGTTTTCGCGGTAGATGTGTCCCATGTCTATCACCACATAATCGTCGCGCATACTGGCTTGCTCGCTGGGCCAGATCGTAATCTCAAGAACTCTGCCGGGCGCGGCCTCCCAGGTGTAGACACGGGGTTCGATAGCTTCGGCAAGGCCATATACTACCTGCCCGATTTGGAATGATTCGTCATAGCCGCCGATGGGCGAATCGTATGTTTGCGTATAGTTAACCTGACTCAGTTGACGGGCTATCTCGTCGCGGTTCTGCTGAAGGCAGGTTGCCAGCGCATCAAACTCGGCCCGGCTAAATTTCTTCGGGTTGACCCAAACTGTCCAGGCCCTTTGATCAATCGTTTCGGCGAAGCGTTTTATAATCAGCCCTTTTTGGTCGTCAGGGTCGGTTGGTATCGGTTGGTCAGTCTGCCCTTTTCCCTGACTGGCATCAAGGCCGTGGGTGGCAACGGCGCGGTTGTTCCAGTAGAGCTGATGGCCAGACGAGGTGCCGCCCACATAGCGCCGTACGACTAAGCTGACCGTTAAATGATTCGCCCCGTGAATAAGATTGACCAACGGCTTTTCGTCGGTGCGCTCGTAGCTCATCATAGTGGCGACAAGGCCGATAAAAACGGCGGCTATGAGCAAAACCAAAACCAGCCCGATTTTAGCCAGCAAGGGCAAATTACCCCAAAAAGAAAGCAGGATCATTGATAAAAAGTGGGGTTAGTGTTCGGCACAGGTACTGAATAATCACTCAGAGTACGCAAGCCGGGCTTGCTGGCTTAAACGGGTAAGTTCCCCGAATGCCGCTTTTTGGTTAGGTGTGACTTATCCAACTGATCCGCAATATAGCGTCAATAATTATACGGGCAGTCTGACCACTGCTGGGCGCGGGACGGACTAACCGTAACGTTTATGCTTGACCGTTCAGAAGCCGTACCCATCCGGTTGCTCGATATGCAGGGCCGGGCCATGCAGTAGCAAACAGCACAGGGCGTGGCGGGGCAAACCGAACGGGTATTGTTTGTATCTTGGGCCTTGAAAATTAACCCCGACTGTGATGCGCCTAACTCTACTGGTACTGCTTTTTGCCCTCCTTCACGTACCCCACTTCTTTACGGCAACCGTTTTTGCCCAGCCCGTCAAACAAAGTCAGGGTGTTTATCAATACCGCGAAGAAGACCCGCTTATAAACCCGAACGCAGCCCGACCATTCTTCTCTAACCGTCAGGGGGTTATCGGTAAAAAAGGCATGGTGGCTTCGGCCCATCCCGAAGCCTCGCGGGTGGGGCTGAACATCCTGAAAGCGGGTGGTAATGCCGTTGATGCCGCCGTTGCCGTGCAGTTTGCGCTGGCCGTTGTTTATCCCGTTGCCGGCAACATCGGGGGGGGCGGATTTATGGTGTTCCGCGATAAAAAAGGACAGGCCTACACCCTCGATTACCGCGAAAAAGGCCCCGGTAAGGCCACGAAGGATATGTACTTGGATTCGGCGGGGAACATCCGGCCCGGTGGCCTGAGCCTGAACGGGCACCTCGCCAGTGGCGTGCCGGGGTCGGTTGACGGTATGGTGATGGCCCATGAGCGATTGGGTAAACTGCCGTGGGCAACCGTACTGCAACCCGCCATTGACCTGGCCGAAGCCGGTTTTCTGCTCACCGACCGCGATGCCACCGGCCTGAACCGTACCAAAACCGACCTCCTGAAATACAACCCCGGCAAGACCTATTTTCTGAAAAGTGGCCTTACCGATGCCGCTGCTGCCGCCGACACGACGCGCTGGAAACCCGGCGACCGCCTGATTCAGCGCGACCTGGCCGCGACGCTCCGCCGGATTCAAACTCAGGGCCGAGACGGGTTTTATGCCGGTGAAACGGCCCGGCTTCTCGTGGCCGAGATGGAGCGGGGTGGGGGAATCATCACCGAAAAAGACCTCGCCGAGTATCATGCCGTTTGGCGCGAACCGATTCGGGTGGCCTACAAAAACTACCGCATGATTACCATGCCGCCCCCGTCGAGTGGCGGGGTAGCCCTGGCCCAACTCCTGAAATTTATAGAACCCTATCCGTTGCGTCGCTGGGGCTGGAACCGCGACAGCACCGTGCAGGTCATGATCGAGGCTGAACGGCGTGTGTATGCCGACCGCGCCAAGTTTTTGGGCGATGCCGACGTGGTGAAAGTGCCGGTTACGGAACTGATGAGTCAACCCTACCTCGCCGATCGCTGGAAATCGTTCGACTGGAACCACGCCACCGACAGCAAAACCATGAATGGCGGCACCGTGCCGGGCTACGAAAGCACCGAAACAACGCACTTTTCAGTGGTGGACAGAGACGGTAACGCCGTCGGGATTACGACCACACTCAACGGCGGTTTTGGCAGCCGGGTGGTGGTGGGTGGTGCGGGATTTTTTATGAATAATGAGATGGACGATTTCAGCATCAAGCCCGGCGTACCCAATATGTACGGCTTGATTGGCAACGCGGCCAACGCCATCGCCCCCGGCAAACGGATTCTGTCGAGCATGACCCCGACCATTGTTGAGCAGGACGGTAAGCTGTTGATGGTGGCCGGAACACCGGGCGGCAGTACCATTATCACGTCGGTTTTTCAGACCATTCTGAACGTGATTGAACACGGAATGACGATGCAGCAAAGCGTGAATGCCCTGAAATTCCACCATCAGTGGTTGCCCGACAAAACGATTTTCGAGAACGGAGCCTTCACCGAGAAAACCGTTTTGGCTCTGCAAAACCGGGGCTACATCCTCGAAAAACTGACCAATACCTTAGGCCGAATGGATTGCATTTTGATTCGGCCCGATGGCCGGTATGAGGGCGCGTCTGACCCCCGGGCTGACAACACGGCGATGGGCTACTAGAACAAACCGGCAAAGAGCGAGTTCTGATGATCAGAACTCGCTCTTTGCCGGTTGATACCTGTCCGTTATTTCTCGTTGTTAAGTGACTGCACTAAATCAGCGGCACGTTGGCTGTGCTTCGCGTCGTCAGTTTTGACCTTACCCACGTATGTTTTGAGCGCGTCGTTTTTGGTGTCACGCTCAATGTCACTCGCTTCCTGAATGGCCCGGTTGTTTACCTGCTGCATCTGGCTCAGGTATTGTTTGTCAAACTCTTTAGCCACAACTTGTTTGCGAAGGTTGTCCACCCGGTCATTGCCCTCTTTCGACAGTGTGGTTGCCAGCGTGAAGTTCATGCTCTTGGCCAGTTCACCGAGGGCAGCCTGATCTTTTTCGTGGTCACTGACGACCTCTTTAGCATACGCCTTTATTTCGGGGCTAACGGCTCTTTCGACTGCCAGTTTGCTAAGTTCGTGCTCGGTCATACCCATGTCGGCAAGTTCCACCAGTCCTTCTGAGGTATCTTCTGCGTCGTTTTTGCTACCGCTCATAGCATCAGTTGCCTGATTATCAGTGCGGGTTTCGTTGGTTTCGTTAGCTTGCTTCGCGCTGTCGGTCTTCGACGAGCAACCGTAGCCGCCCAGTAGCATCATGGCTACGGACAAGCTCAATAGTGTATTTTTCATGTGTTATTGTTTGTTTTGTTTAAACACATTGAGAACCATCAGTTTGTTTAGCCTGTTTAACTAACTTATCCAGCGGCCCGGCGCGACCATTCAGGAGGTTATGTCAACCATTTACACTGCCCTCTGGTTGTTTTGGTCAGGCACAACCAACCAATCGCTATGACTCGTTTTCTTTTCCTCGTTTCTCTTTTGCTAACGACCGGCCTGCTGCGGGCGCAATCGGCCAATACTAATATGACTGCCGTTCGCAAACTGCTCGGTACCATTTTTACCGAAGACCAGACCCGGCGGCAGGAATATGGTAAACTTGAGCAGCAATACGGCTGGGGAGCCAAAGAATCGCAGGACGGTCGGTCGGCTATCCGGCAGATGAACAACCGGCACCTGGTAACGGTTGACAGCCTGATTTCGCAGTACGGCTACCCCGGCAAAACACTCGTTGGGCAACCGACCAATCAGGTGGCGTTTATGGTGATTCAACAGAGCAACAACCGCCAAACGCACGAAAAATATTTGGCGATGATTATGGAATCAGCCATGAAAGGCGAACTCGACCGCGCCAGTGCCGCCTTTCTCACCGATCAGGTAAAGGTGCAAAAGGGCGAAAAACAGGTGTATGCTACGCAAGTCCACATCAATAATGCCGGGCAACGCGAATTGTATCCGGTTGAAAATGAGACTGATATCGAAAAGTTGCGGAAAGAAATGGATTTAGAACCGCTGCCGGTTTATCTCCGTCGGATGGGTGTGCAGAAATAAAGTCGGCAACTCTGAAAAAGTAGATTGCGCCCGTTTTGGCTTGTAAAACCGGGCTAATTCAATCGTTGGCCCGCCGAACCTAATGAAAAGAAGACAATTTGTTGCCTCGTCGGTGCTTGCCACCGCCACTCTGACCACCGCGTCGGCAGCGGTTTTAGCCACCAAAGCCGCGCCCAAAAAAGAGGTGTATGAACTCAGAACCTACGAACTGCGCTTTGGCTCTCCGCAATCAACAATCGAAAACTACCTCAAAGACGCGCTCATTCCGGCCCTTAACCGACAGGGAATCAAAGCGATGGGCGTTTTTCGGGAAATGGGGAAATCGGACCCCGCCAAACTCTACGTTCTGATTCCGTACGGCTCGATGGATAGCTATGCCACAACCGCCAGCCGCCTGACCGACGATTCGGTTTACGTTAAGGCCAGCCAGGTATACAATGAAACCACGCCCGACAAACCACCCTACAGCCGCTACACAACCTCGTTGCTCAGTGCGTTCGATGCCTTGCCGCAGCTACTTGTGCCAGCCAAAGACCGCCGGATTTTTGAAATAAGAACCTACGAAGGCTACTCAGAAGATGCCGTTCGGCGGAAAATCAGGATGTTTAACGTGGATGAATTGCCGATTTTTTACCGCGTGAAACTTAACCCGGTGTTTTTTGGCGAAGTGATTGCGGGTGATAATATGCCCTGCCTGACGTATATGCTGACGTTTAAAAACATGGAGGAGCGCGATGCCAACTGGAAACAGTTCATTGCCGATGCTGACTGGAAGCGCATTTCGCAGGCTCCCGAATACGCCAATACGGTCTCCAATATTATCCGGGTGTTTTTAGAACCCGCGCCCTATTCGCAGATTTAGCGTTCACAAACAAAACTGAGCAGCCGGAAAGCCCGGCTGCTCAGTTTTGTTTTCCGGTTGGCTCGGTTAGGCTTGCATCAGCACAAGCCACGCTTCGGTTACGTTTCCCTCTGCCAGCAGTTGTTTGGCCCGATAATGCAGCAAATCGGGCAGGTATTGGCAGCCATTTCGAGCCTCGATAATCAACTCGTTCAGCACACCCGATTCCCGATAAGTCAGAATTTCGTCAGCAGTTGGCAGGGTCAATACACTGGCGAGTCGGCCCAACTCGTTGCCAGTCAGAATGTTGCTGTTACGGATAGCCATTGGCAGTGTGTCGAAGCCGATGCCCATTTGCGGGCGGGCTACGGCAAAGAGCGCGTCGCCAGCAGCGCGGGCATACCAGTCGGCCCCCAACCGCCCAACTAAGTCAATCCGGTTTGGGTCAATCTGCCCGGAATCATCAAAAATCGCGTCCTGAAAATGAGCCAGCACCACCTCGCAAATCACCATTGTTCCCGCGCCGGGCCGCGTTCGGTCTGAAGTCGTTCCCAGCGGAATCAGTTGCCGCACCACGCACTCGAACGACGCCGGTGACTCGGCTACGCGGGGCGGACGAACCCGCTCCGATGGGGCTTCGGTAAACCCGGCCTTGACAAACTCGCTCACGTGCCGGTCGAATTCAGCACTGGTTAAACTGGTTTGCTCGGTCATGGCGTGATTCACCACGTTAATCACCACTTCTGGCACGGCCTCAACGTTGAGCAGCGAGTGTTTTTTGTGGCCGTTCCGGTCGAGTGTGGGCGAGAAAACCAGCATCGGCGGGGCAAAACCGACGATGTTGAAAAAAATGTACGGCGCAAGTTTCCCGTGGCCGTCGGCACTGATGGTGCTGACAAAGGCAATGGGCCGGGGCGCAACCGCACTGTTCAGCAGCCGGTAAAACGCCCGAAAATCAACGTCGGTAGGGTCAATGGTTTTCAAGGAAGTGAGATTTTCGAGAAATAACTGGTTGATTATCAGGGTAATAAGTGTGAAATGCCGGCCCGGATTTCGCCCGTTACCTTGCCCAGTTCAACCCAGTCATGTTTGGTACTGGCCCAGGCCCGGAGCGTCACGCGGTCGCCGTCCTGCAAAAACGTCCGGGTCGAACCGTCGGGGAGTGTGATGGGTTGGGTGCCATTTCGGGTAGTTTCGAGGAGCGAGCCGAACGTGCCGAGCGTGGTGCCGCTGATGGTACCGGTTGCCAGCAGGTCGCCCACGCGCAGGTTGCAGCCGCCAACAGTGTGGTGCGCAATCATCTGGGCAAAACTCCAATACAGGTAATCGTCGCTCGATCCACCAATCACGGTGTCGTTCAGCAAGACTTGCAGTGTAATCGAAAACCGGCTGTTTGTCGGGTCTTGCCAATCGGGTAGGGGCGGGGGTTCCTGCGTTGGGCCTGCCACCCGAAACGGCCCCAACGCGCTGAACGGCAGCACCCAGGCCGACATACTGGTGGCGAAGTTTTTGCCTAAGAACGGCCCTAATGGTTGGTATTCCCAGCGTTGCACGTCCCGCGCCGACCAGTCGTTCACCAGCACCACGCCAAAAATATGGTCTTCGGCTTCAGCCACCGAAACGGGCTGACCCATCGGGTTTTCGCGCCCGATAATCAGGCCCAGTTCCAGTTCAAAATCCAACGCCCGCGTCGGCCCGAAAACAGGTTCGTTGCCGTTCAGAAACTGCCCGTTTGGGCGATGAACAGGCGTATCGGACACCACAACCGATGAAGCCCGACCATGATACCCAACCGGCAGATGGCGGTAATTGGGTAATAGTGGCTCAGAATCAGGGCGAAAGATGCGCCCGACGGTTGACGCGTGATGAATCCCGGCGTAAAAATCGGTGTAGTCGCCGATGGCAACGGGCAGGTGCATTGTGGCCTCATCAAGCGGTATAAACAGCATCTCCTGAAAAACAGGGTTATTAAATTCGGGTAGTTGGCCGGCTTTCAGTTCGGACAATCGGGCTTCAACGGCTGTCCAGACGGGTTTGCCGAGGGCGATAAAGTCGTTCAGGGTGTTGCGCTCGAAGATGGCGCGGGGCAGGTCAATGCCCTGAAAAACATCGAGGTTGTGGGCGATAACCAGATCAAGAATCTGATTGTGGATTCTAAAACCAGCGCGGGCCGAAGCGTTTGGGGTAGAAAAAATGCCGTACATCCCCGATCAGGCGAATAAATCGGCAACGGTAAACGTAAATTCAGGAATAACCGGAGCCGCCGAAATCGTATCCTGTCCTTTGTAGATTTTGCGGTCATCGGGTGAGGTATAGGCTTCGATTTTCTGGTTTTTAGGCAGGATATACCATACCAATTGCGCCCCGGCATCGAAGTAGTCCTGAATCTTGTCCACCACATCCTGATGCGATTCTGAATCAGAAACCAACTCAATGGCAAACAGCGTGTTGACCCGTTCTCCGCGCCGGATAGCCTGCCGTTGTTCCGCCGTGAAGTAAGTCAGGTCAGGAATCCGTTTCCGAACACCGTCTACGTAAGAATCGGCCTCGGGCAAAAGCAGGTGTTTCTGCTGAAATTGTGGCGTTTGGATAAACTGCCGGACTAAAAAATCGGCGATATCAAATTCGTCTTGTTTCATGCCTGGTTTAGGAAAAATATGACCCCGGATAAACTCATACCGGCCATCGTTGCCGTATTGCCGTTCCCAGTTTTCAAACTCATCCACCGTAACCAGGTTGGTTGGCAGGGCGGTTTGGGGTGCTGCGGTTGTGATCATAACAGGCGTTTGTTTTTGACGAAGATACGAAAAACTGATTGAAAGCTGGCGCGATTCAGTCGCTAAAATTCTGATACAACGAGTCCATGATTCTGACAAAGTGCTGATAATCATCATCGCTGAGGTCGCCCCAGCCCTTGCGCCTGATTTCGACCACAACGGGTAGCATCCGGTCGTAGGTTTGCCGGCCGGAGTCGGTAAGCGAGATTTCAAACTTTCGGCGGTCGTCGGTTGCCATTTTCCGCTCGGCGAGGTCTTTTTTGACCAATAAATCCAGAATCCGGGTCACGGTTGGCGCGTCTTTGGCGGTCAGGTCGGCCAGCGTGTTTTGGGTGATGCCGGGGTTGCGGGCAATATGATCGAGCAGCACCCACTGGTCAACAGTCAGATCAAAACCAGCCGCGCCGAACTGCGTTTGCAGCGCGTTGCGGATGCGCTTGATGGTGGTATCAATCTTGAAAAAATAGGCACGGGAATCAGACGGGTGGGTCATGTACAGTGAACAGTTGACAATGAGCAGTGAACAATTAACAATCAATGTTCATTGCTAATTGTCTTTCAATCTCCCCCACCGATTCGTAGAGTTGTTCGTAGGATTCGATAACGAAATATTGCTCCTGAAACCGATCAATCACGTAGGGCGTTTGCAGCAGCGTTTCCACATTGTAGGGCGTACGTGTAGGAACGTCGCTTTCGAGCGCGTAAATCGTTTCGCCCGGCGACGACAGGATGCCCCCGCCGTAAATCCGCAACGCCTGATTTCCCAACTCGTCAGTTTCCCGAATCAGCCCAAACTCAACCGTGTACCAATATAGCCGCGAGATCATCTCGATGGCTTCGTCGCTCTCGATATGGGCCAGGGCAATGCGGCTCAACGCACCCAAAAAATCACAAAAGTGTTGGTTGGTCAGCACCGGCACGTGGCCGAAGGTGTCGTGAAACATATCCGGCTCCTGAATATAATCGAGTTGGTCGGCCCGGCGCACCCAGGTTGTGGCCGGAAACTGATGGGCGGCCATCAACTCAAAAAACTCGCGGTTGCCAATCAGCCCTGGCACAGCCACCACCCGCCAGCCCGTTGCGGGCAGCAGGCGCGGGTTCAGGTCACGCTCAAAATCAGGAATCCGGCTGTTGGGGAAACCCGTTGCCAGAATTCCGTTCATGTAGGCGCGGCTTGCCCGACCCGGCAACAGAGCCATCTGCCGGGTAAACAGCGTTTGCCAAACGGACCGCTCGGCGGGGGTGTAATTATTGGGTTGAGTCATGGTTCGTAGCAACGTAGGGCGGGTGGAAACCCGCGTGTTCTGCTAAAGTATATCCGTCGCGGGTTTCCACCCGCGCTACAACGTTCCCCGCAGGGCCTGTTCGCGTTCGATGGCCTCGAACAACGCCTTGAAATTTCCCTTGCCGAACGATTTGGCCCCTTTGCGCTGAATAATCTCGAAAAACAGCGTCGGGCGGGGACAAACCGGCTTCGTGAAAATCTGGAGCAGGTAGCCTTCTTCGTCACGGTCAACCAGCACACCGAGCGACCGCAGCGTGTTGATGTCTTCGTCAATGACCCCGATGCGCTCCCGCAAATCGTCGTAATAAGCGGTTGGTACTTGCAGAAACTCTACGCCCCGGTCGCGCAGGGCCACAACGGTTTCCACAATATTGTCGGTTGCAACGGCGATGTGCTGCACACCCGGCCCGCCATAAAAATCCAGATATTCCTCGATTTGCGATTTCTTTTTACCGGCTGCCGGTTCGTTAATCGGGAATTTAATACGCCCGTTGCCGTTGCTCATCACCTTGCTCATCAGGGCGGTGTAATCGGTCGAAATGTCGGAATCGTCGAAAGAAACGAGTTGGGCGAACCCCATCACCTCACCGTAAAATTTTGTCCAGACATTCATCTCGTTCCAGCCGACATTTCCCACGAGGTGATCCACGTATTTCAGGCCGACAGCAGCCGGTTTGTACGCTGGGTTCCAGGGCTGGTAGCCGGGCAGAAATGGGCCGTGATAGTCGTTGCGTTCCACAAAAATATGCACCGTGTCGCCGTAGGCATGAATCCCGGAGCGTACCACGTAGCCGTATTCGTCCTGCTCGTGAGTCGGTTCGAGAAACGGGTTGGCCCCGCGCCGGGTGGTTTCCTCGAACGCGCTG
>JBBRUV010000071.1:0-16263 GCA_038247465.1 Cytophagales bacterium | reverse complement strand
TTTCCTCCAGCACGGCAACCTGCTGGGTCAAAGCCTGATTCTGGGCCTGTAGGGATGCTATGAGTTCGGAGTCAGTCAACGAGCAAGTTTACCAGTTTTTACCCAACTTTGCTAATCAATACACAACCTGAGTAGTTACCTAAAAACTAATGTTCATCGTGGAAGCCGTTGTAACCCTGCCCAAACTGCCCGAAACCCTCGACGAACTCGAAAAAGGCGAAATCTTGCGGATACCCGACCCGTGAGGACGAATACCTTGACCTTGCCGAAGAAGTTGACTACAACATCCAATTTTTAGACGGGAACATTATTATCATGAGTCAGGCCACCGACACCCACGAAGCTCTGATTATCCGATTAGGCGCATTATTTCTTGCCTACTTCGATTATGGATATGCAGGACATCTACCGTAAAATTGACCTCGTAGCCTAATACCAAACCGGGTAAATCAGGCAGCTCTGAGTGCTTTTAGGGAAAAGTAAACCAATCAATTTTTTATGAAAAACGAAGTAAATCGGCGCGAGTTTGTGAAAGGCGCGTCATTGGCCGTTGCCGGGGCCGCCACCGGCGCGTTTTCTATTGTGCCGCGCCATGTGCTGGGTGGGGTTGCTACCGATGGCTCGCGGATTATTGCACCGAGCGACAAACTTAACATTGCCGGTGTCGGTGCGGGCGGCAAGGGTTTTAGCGATACCAACAATTCATTTAACAAGGGGGCCAACAACATTGTGGCCCTGTGCGATGTGGACTGGAGCAATAGCCAGGTAAAGAAAAACTTTGAGCAGCACCCCAACGCCAAACGTTATAGGGACTTCCGCGAGATGTTTGACAAGGAAGGCAAAAGCATTGACGCGGTAACGATTTCGACCCCCGACCATAACCACGCCATTATTGCGATGGCCGCCATGCAGCGCGGCAAGCACGTGTACGTGCAAAAGCCCTTGACGCACAACATTTCCGAAGCCCGGATGCTGACCGAAGCCGCCCGCCAGTATAAAGTGGTCACGCAGATGGGCAATCAGGGCAGCTCTAACCCGGCTCAGAAACAGATGGTGGAGTGGTTCGACAAGGGCTTGATTGGCAAGGTGCATACCATTAATCTCTGGACAAACCGCCCCGTATGGCCGCAGGGCATTCCGGTGCCGGTTGCTGCGGCAGAAACCCCCGCCGATCTGGCCTGGGACGTGTGGCTTGGGCCAGCCGAAAAAGTTGGCTATACGCCTGCTTATCACCCGTTTAAGTGGCGCGGCTGGTGGAATTTTGGGGCCGGTGCGCTCGGCGACATTGGTTGCCACATCATGGACGTGCCATTCCGGGTGCTGGGATTAGGCTATCCAACCGAAGTTGAAACCAGCGTTGGCGCCGTGTTTCTGAAAGATTGGACTCCCGAATACCTGCCCGAAGGTTGCCCGCCTTCATCACACGTAGAACTGAAATTTCCGGCATCACCCAAAAATAAATCAGCCGTAACCATGACCTGGTCAGATGGCGGCATTCGACCTTTCCGGCCTGAGTTTTTGCCAGAAAACGAACCCATGCCCGAAAATGGCGAGAATGGGATGCTAATGATTGGCGATAAAGGGCTGATGGTCTGCGGACTGTATGGCAACGACCCAAAGGTTTATACGAAAGGGGGCCAGCGATTCGAGATTCCAAAAATTGACCGAACTGCCATGCCCGCCAACACACTACCCGAATATGGTCATCAGGTGTTCTGGACAGAAGCGTGCAAGGCAGGCTTTAACAGTGCCGAACACAAAGGTCTTACGTCGTCGTTCGATTTCTCCGGCCCCCTCACCGAGTCGGTTCTGATGGGGAACGTTGCCATTCGCAGTTATATTCTTAGCACGGCAAAAGCCAGTGGCAAAGGCTTTGATTATCCGGGCCGTAAACGAATGCTGTGGGATGGTAAAACCATGAAGATCACCAACTTCGACGAAGCCAACCAGTTTGTATCTCGGCAATACCGGGAGGGTTGGAAATTGGTGTAAACGATTAGAACGCGGCATATACCCAGCCCCTCCCCTGAAACTGGGGGAGGGATTTTTGTTGCCGGACGGTTTAGCCCCTCCTCTTGTTTCAGGGGAGGGGTTGGGACGGTTGGCCGCTGCCGTAGGGCAATAACCTAATTAACTATACACTAAAAGAAGACAAACTCACAAACGCCTGCACCCGCGCCTGAATCTCATCCTGCGTCAGGTTGGTAATGCGTTCGGCACCGAATTTCTCCACACAAAACGAAGCCATTGCCGAGCCGTAAATCACCGCCCGTTTCATGTTCTCAAACGACACGTCGTCGGTGCGGGCGAGATGACCAATGAAGCCGCCGGCAAACGTATCGCCCGCGCCGGTTGGGTCAAAAACAGACTCCAACGGTAGAGCCGGAGCCGCAAAAATCTGGCCTTCGTGGAAGAGCAACGCGCCATGTTCGCCTTTTTTGATGATTACCGTTTTCGGTCCCATGTTCCGAATAGTTTCGGCGGCTTTTACAAGGGCATAATCGCCGGAGAGCATCCGGGCTTCTTCATCGTTCAGAACCAGCACATCTACCAGCGGCAGCAGGGCCATCAAGTCGGCTTTGGCAATGTCAATCCAGAGATTCATCGTATCTAATACAATGAGCTTCGGGCGGTTGTGCATCCGTTCGACCACCGTTTTCTGAATCGCCGGGGCGGTATTGCCGAGCATCAGGTATTGACAGCTTTGGTACGATTCGGGAATCACGGGGTCAAAATCGCCCATTACGTTCAGTTGCACCTCCACCGTGTCGCGGGTGTTCATGTCGTTGTGGTACTTTCCCGACCAGAAGAACGTTTTGCCGCCTTCCCGAATCTGCAACCCGTCGAGGTTCACGCCATGATCGCGAAAAATATCAATCATCTCCTGCGGGAAATCGTCGCCGACAACGGCGACGAGGTTGTTATTGGGCGTGAAATACGAAGCCGACAGCGTGATGTAGGTAGCGGCTCCGCCGATAATTTTGTCGGTCTTGCCGAAGGGGGTTTCGAGTGCGTCGAATGCAACGGAACCGATGGTTAATAAGCTCATAAACTCAAATAAGTGGGTGACGTTTAAATGCTACAGTTTGGTCGAACAGATACCGATAGGTGATAAACCGTTTCAATGGCGTTGCACCGAGGAGTTTGGCATATCGCATCATCTTCGGGTTAAAATCACCGACCCAGTTCATTTCCAAGTGTTTATACTGAAAATTCTTTTTGTGCCAGGTTGATTGCGGGAATTTTATGCCAATCGCCGATTCGATGCCGCGCCCCTGAAACGTCGGAATCACGCCGAAAATCACGCCAAACGCCTTGTTGTTGGTTCGGCGGAGTTTGTGATACAGAAATTTCAGCTTGCCAATCAAATCTAACTTGCCGTTGACGTGCTTAAAATACTGGTTAAGTTCGGGCAGCGATACAAAAAACGCAACCGGCTGTTTCTCCGGGCCATGATACCCAAACCAGACCAAGTCTTCGTCAATAATAGGCTTCATGCGTTTCATAATGGCCTGCGCCCGGTCGGGGGTCATTTCGCCGGTGTTGAGGTTATTGGCCCAGGCCGCGTTATAAATTACCCGAAAATCGTCGGCGTATTTAGCAAGGTTGTTTTTTTCGAGGTGCCGAAATTCATAATCCGGGTTGTTCAACACGCGCATCGCCCGTTCCATCACCGAGGGATGAACGGCGCTGCGAACGCCGGACTCAAAAATGGGCATATAAAACGTGTGTTGCTGGAAATAATCCTGAAAGCCATACTGCTCAAACAACGGCACGTAATAGGGCTTGGTGTAGGGCATTCCGTAGCTCGGTTCTTTATCAAAGCCTTCGACGAGCAACCCCCACCAACGGTCGCGGTCGCCAAAGTTAATGGGGCCGTCGATGGCTTCCATTCCCTGCGCCCGGAGCCAATCACGACAGGCATCAAAGAGCGTAAAAGCCGCCGTTTGGTCGTTGATGCACTCAAAAAAGCCCATTCCGCCAGTCGGTTGATCGTTACCGACGGTGGCCGTTTTTCGGTTTGTGAAAGCCGCCACCCGCCCGATGATCTCGCCCGAATCAGCTTTCAGAAGCCACCGGATGCAGTTTCCATCCTGAAAAAACTTGTTTCTTACCGGGTCAAACACGTCAGTAATGTCGGTATCCAAAGGCCGAATCCAGCAGGAATCAGTTTTGTAGAGCCGAACGGGGAGTTGCAAAAATTGGCACTGATGGGCCGGGTCTGCGCCGACTTCGATGAGTTGCATGGGTAAGGGCTGAAAATCAGGGGGCAAAGATAGCCAAAACGGGCGCGTCAGTGCGTCAAACGCGGGTCAAACAGAAGCGGCTCGTGGCGAAGTAGTGCAATTTGCCCGAAATCAGGATGTGCCGGGTTCAGCAGGTAGTTCCATTCGTCGGGAATAATGGCCGACGGAACCTTTAACACCGCTGACCGCCCTTGCCTTAACCACAAACTGCCAATTTGCTGACCAGCCGGATATTGTCCAGGACTCGGCCAGGTTGAGGGGAGTTTATCGGGCATGATGGTTTCTGTGGGTAATAAATCAGGAATGGCAATAATCATAACCCTGAAATCGTCGGCCAATCCTTCACCTGTTCTGTGAACAACGTTTTTTAAACAGGCCAACGCCCGCGAAGCCGCCGTATAAATCACGAATTGGCCGCGCTCGTTCCAGCGGGCGGGCGCACCCGATGCCGTGAATTGGTCGGCATAGTGGGCTTTGGTGATGCGACAAACGTTCATCAGGCCAAATCGCCGTATTCAATCCGAATCAATTCATCCTGAATCAAATCCATGCCGCCCGATGTCTGCAGAAGCACGAACGGAATCTGATTGTCAAGGCCGTAAGCGGGTTTATCGAGCCACCGCCGGAACGAATCAACGGAGCCGAAAACGTCGGCTCCGTGTTCAAATAAAGCCTTCATTTTCAGGAGTCGTTCACCGTCTTGCGGGGTTATGGTTCGGTGTTCGCGGTCGTATCGCTGAAAGGTTTTGAGGGATGTATCAAACACGGCCGCCAATTGCTCACGCCGGTGGCCGGTTAGGTCGGCGAGGTCGAAAAACAACGCGGCTGGCACCCCGGCGAGTGCGGCCACTACCAAAGCAGGACGGTTGAGAACTTGCATAGATTTGGTTATTTGTCTGATAAACGAAGACGTTTTTCCAGAAACTTCCCGGTGGTCGGCCCTCCACCACTTTTGCCGGGCCAAAGCCGTACCTTCGTTGCCGCATTTAGGCGATATTCGACTTATGGCGTTTACGATAGAGACTGAGCGGTTGGCATTACGGCCCGTTCAACTAACCGATTTGCCCGCAATGCACCATATTTTTACGAACGAACTGGGCCGGAAATACCTTAGCGACAATCAGATATTAAGTCATGAGCAAGTGCAGACGTTTATTACCATTAGCAATCAAACCTTTTCTGAACGGCAATATGGCCTGTGGTTAATCCGTAAAAAGCCCGACGATGCCGTGATTGGCGTGGCCGGTTTGTGGGCCATGACCGACGAAAGCCAGCCGGAACTGCTCTATGCCCTGTTGCCCGAATTTACCGGCAATGGTTTTGCGGCTGAGGCCGTTGCCCAGATTATACACTACGCATTCGCCCGCCTGTCGTTCGCGTATGTAGATGCCAGTTGCGATGTTCCCAATGTTAATTCAATTGGGGTAGCCGAACGGCTGGGCATGACAAAAATCAAAGAAGAAACCATTGGTGGACTACCCCTCGTATTTTTTCGTCAGGAAAACCGATTGTCAAATGACACAACCGCTTAAACTACACAATACGCTTTCACGCCAGAAAGAATTACTTGATCCGATTAATCCGCCCTACGTTGGCTTATACGTCTGTGGGCCAACGGTTTACAATTACGTTCACCTCGGTAACGTCCGCACGTTTCTGACCTTCGACACGCTCTTTCGGTATCTGACGCACATCGGCTACAAGGTTCGGTATGTGCGAAACATCACCGACGTGGGCCACCTCGTGGGCGATGGCGACGAAGGCGAAGACAAAATCGGGCGGATGGCAAAGCTCGAAAAAGTGGAGCCGATGGAAATTGTGCAACGCTTCACGAATGATTTCCATAACGTGCTGTTGCAATTCAACCTCATTCCACCGAGCATCGAACCCACCGCAACGGGCCACCTTGTTGAGCAGATCGAGGCCGTGCAGAACCTGATAAACAAAGGATTAGCCTACGAATCGAACGGGTCGGTGTATTTCGACATCCTGAAATACAACGCCGAGGGCGGCAACTACGGCAAACTGTCGGGCCGGATTCTGGAAGACCTCCTCAACGAAACCCGCACCTTAGACGGGCAATCGGAAAAACGCAACCCGCTTGATTTTGCGCTCTGGAAAAATGCCGCACCCGAACACCTCATGCGCTGGCCTTCGCCCTGGGGAATGGGTTTCCCCGGCTGGCATTTAGAGTGTACCTGCATGAGTACCAAGTATTTGGGCGCACAGTTCGACATTCACGGGGGCGGCATGGATTTAAAATTTCCGCACCACGAGTGCGAAATTGCCCAGGGACACGGCCTGACCGGGCAAGACCCCGTGCGGGTCTGGATGCACTCGAATATGCTGACCGTGAACGGCCAAAAAATGAGCAAATCGCTCGGCAATTCGTTTTTGCCTGCCGAATTATTTGCCGGGAGCCACTACCTGCTCGAACAGGCGTACTCGCCGATGGCCGTGCGGTTTTTCATGCTACAATCGCACTACCGCAGCACGCTCGATTTCTCGAACGAAGCCCTGAAAGCGGCCCAACGCGGCTATCGGCGGCTCGCCAATGGCCTGCGCGTGGCAAAAACACTGACCTACGTGGCCGACGACACCGCAACGGTGGATGCCGTTCGGCAGGCCGATATTGCCAAAACGATCCAGGGTTTTTACGACGGTATGAACGACGACCTGAACACATCGGTAGCCATTGCCCAGTTGTTTACGCTTCTGAAATACGTTAATATGCTTTACATGAATCAGTTGCAGCCAGCCGTTCTGGGTCAGGAAACGTTTGATTTGCTAAAATCGTCGTTTCTAAATTTCACGGAGAACATACTGGGCCTGCTCGAAGAAACGCCCGAAGGCAACGGCGCGGTGGAAGGTTTGTTAAGCATTTACCGCAAATACAAAGAGCAGAAGCAATACGACAAAGTGGACGAAATCCGCACGTATTTCAAGGCGCAGGGCCTGGTCATAAAAGACATGAAACATCGCGTTGACTGGGCGTATGAAGAATAAAAGACCAAGCTATGGCACGCGATTTATTTCATCAGGCAGTTAGGGAAGCTCTTGAAACCGATGGTTGGCTGATTACGCACGACCCGCTAATTTTGAAGTTAGGCGGTTTGAGAATGGAGATTGATTTGGCTGCCGAGCAAGTTATAGCAGCCGAACGAGGCCCGGAACAAATTGCCGTGGAAGTGAAAAGTTTCCTGAACAAATCAAAACTGAACGATTTTTATCTGGCAAAAGGCCAATATGACGTTTATCGAACAGGTTTAGCCACAAACTTAAATTCACGAAAGTTATACCTGGCGATTGATTCAGACATTTTTCAATCGTTTTTTCAAAAATCGTTGATTGCCAAAATTGTAGAGGAAGATGCTATTTCGCTGCTTGTTTTTGATACAGAGACCAAACGAATTATACAATGGATAACACACTGATTAAGTACCGACGTATAATCACTGACCTGCTGACCCAGTATGCCAACGCCCCGGCTATTATTATCGGCGGGGAACATTCTGAAGAGCAACTCATTCTGGATTCTGAACGAGACCACTACCAGATTTTAACCATCGGCTGGGAAAACGGCAAACGAGTTTATTATCCGATTTTTCACCTTGATATCAGAAATGGCAAAATTTGGGTGCAGGAGGATGCAACCGATTTTGATTTGGTAGGCCAACTCGAACGGCGGGGTGTTGCCAAAACCGATATTGTTCTGGGTTTTCAGCCCCCATACAAACGCGCCTTGTCGGGGTATGCCGTAGCCTGAAATCCCTAACATTCACGTCGTTGTGCTGCCCAATCAGCCCGAACCTTCGCTCATCGCCCAAAAAATCGCTGACTCCATTTCCATTGATGGCAACGTCGGGAAACTGGTTTGGCAGTCGGCCAGGTGGCGCAACAGACTGACGGACACGGTGACGGGCGTAAGTTTCTTTTGCACTGGCTGACCAACGGGCGCACGTTGCCGCCGACCAACGGCGATGTCTGGCGGCTCTTTCTGGGCCGGTTTCAGAAACTCGTCGTGTCGGGGCAGGAAGTGCAACCTCACCCGGCAATGGTGCTCACCGCGCACGGCATGTATGACACCTACCAACCCGAAAAATGGAGCCGGGTGCTGTTTCAGGAATGATGGCAACTACCGAAGCCCGGTGTTCGCTGATGGCGCAAAAGCCGTACTTTTGGGCATCACTCCGGCGTTGAAACTACTTGATGACCATACAACAAAACGCCCAACCTTTATGAACCGACTCTTTTTGCTGACATTGGCTATGGTGACTGTCTTAACCTCGTGCAAAACCAAAACCGACCAATCTGAAAACCAGACCGAAAGCACAACGTTGGTGCAGGCCCCAACCTTCACCGCCGATTCGGCCTATCAGTTTATCGCCCGGCAGGTGGGGTTTGGGCCGCGTGTGCCAAACACACCCGCCCACGTGCAGGGAGGAGATTATCTCGTGGCAAAACTGAAAGAGTTTGGTTGCACCGTAACCGAGCAGACATTCACGGCTACCACCTGGGACGGCAAAAAACTCAACGCCCGCAACATCATCGGTAGCATTAACCCGCAGGCTTCCAAGCGGATTTTACTGGCCTCGCACTGGGATTCGCGCCCGCAAGCCGATCAGGACAGCAGCGCGGTGAACGCCAAAAAAGCCGTGCCAGCCGCCAACGATGGCGCATCGGGCGTGGGCGTTTTGCTCGAATTAGCCCGTACCATTCAACTTGCCAAACAGAAACCAACGGTTGGTATTGACCTCGTGTTTTTTGATGCCGAGGACTGGGGAAATTCCGACAAAGCGCAGGGCGATAAAGAAGGCGAAATTGACTATGTGGGCTTCTGTCTCGGCTCGCGGTATTTTGCCAAAAACCCGTTTAAACCCGGCTACACGCCTTATTACGGTGTTTTGTTAGACATGGTAGGAGCCAAAGGCGCAACATTCCCCAAAGAAGGCTACTCCCGCGAGATGGCGGCTGGTGTGGTGAGCAAGGTTTGGGAAACAGCCAGTTCATTGGGATTCAGCCAGTATTTCTTGGACCAAAACGGCGGGGCAATCACCGACGACCACCTGCCGGTAAATACCCTGATGAAGGCACCGATGATTGACATTATTCATATCACTCCGCTCACGGGTGGGTTTTTTCCGCAGTGGCACACCAGCACCGACAACATGAGTCAGATTGACCCCGCCACGCTCAAAGCCGTTGGCCAAACGCTGTTGCAGGTGTTGTATAATGAACAATAAACCGCTGATGACACTGATTTTTACTGCTTATTTCGCTGATTTGTCCGACCTTAAACCGATGAAAATTCTTTTGATTGCTTTTTTGGGACTGGTAATGCTCGGTTGCTACCCCGCGCCTGATACGTTTGGTAAGCTCGACACTAAAGCGTGGCGGGGTGACCGGCGCGGTTGCAACGGCGTTCGGGCTAAACTCGTGGGTGGTTTCCGGGCCGAAATCGAGCAGTTCAAAGGCCAATCGGCTAACAATATTGGCGGCATTTTGGGTGGTCCAGACATTAACCAGATTGCCGACCGGAACCAGAAATATTACGTCTATTATCTGCAACCCGGCCCGCAGTGCAACGACACGAAGGCCCAACCATCGGCCCCGACTGTGGCCCTCCGCATGAGCGCGATGGGCGTTGTGACGGAGATTACGTTTCAGAATGGCTTGCCGTGATACCCCTCCCAGCTCCTCTCCTAAACAGGGGAGGGGTTGGGACGGTCGGCCGCGACCGTGGAGTATAGCGTATCACTACTTCGCCCGAATGTTTTCTTTTATTACCTGAGCCGTTCGGCTGCGGATGGCCGATACCACAAAAAATCCAGTTGCTTTGCGGCCTTTTGGGTTGGCGTTAACCACGTTAGTTGGCACGTTGGCGGGCGGCTGGGCAAACAAGCCACTGTTATTGATCTGGGTATTTACCTGACCCATAAAATCAAAGTATTCCTCCGTAACAGACTGAATATCAATCCGAACCCGGTCATTCATCCGGTACAAACTATCGGGATTGGCGGCCTGACGAATGGGCCGGATGAACATCAGCCCGTCGGTGTTGGCACCACCCCGAAACGCGCCGTCATAGGCCAGAATAATCTGGCTCGTGCTGTTTTGAAGCGTATCATTACGGTAAAATCGGATGCGGCTATAGTCAGTGGCCCCGGCAGGGTCGCGGGCATAATATTCGGCCTGGTAGCCAAATCTCTGCGAAACCGGGGTCAGCCGCTCGTTCCGAAATACAATCGAATCTACCGTTGGCACCCGGTTTAGTACCGATGTTGCCGAGTAGTCATCGCCATTCCATTTCACGGCTAATTTATACGTTCGCCCAATGCGTCCCAGCGTATCTCCTGTTGTAGGCGGTTGCCAGATGTAGTAGCCATCGTTATCGGGATCGGTGAAGGCATAAATTTTTCCGGCATCGTCGGTCACGCTCACGGTTGCGCCAGAGGCTACGGGCGGTTTGGCACTGCTGAAATAAGCTGCCGTTTGGGTCAGCCGAATCACCTGTGGGCCGGGTTGGTCGGTAACGGTGCCATCAACCGAAAGCTGGGCCGGGCCGGTGTCTAAATCGGCATCAATAACGGTTTCGCAGGAAAAAAATGCGACAGAGATAAGGAGCGACAGAGTGAACGGGCGAAAGCCTACTAAGATGCTGTTTTTCATGGCGAGTTAGAATTTAAAATTGTAGGTTACCGATGGAATGATGGTCGCAAAAATCGAGTACCGGACAGCCTGCGTTGTCGGTTGTTGCTGATACTCAGCCGTTGGCGTCACCGGGTTGCTACCCGCCGACAGGGTTGTAAAATCGGGCGATTGCCGAAAAAATACCGAAAACGGATTCCTGCGGCCATACGCATTATACACCGAAAACACCCAGCTATCCTGATTCCGGCGACCGGGCCGGCGGCTGCCCTGCAACGTGGCCGCAAAGTCTAAGCGGTGGTAGGCCGGAATCCGGTAGTTGTTACGGAGGGCATCGGCGTTTTGCGGCACCACAAACCCGTCATACTCAAACCGATTGGTTGGGAACGTCGCCGGGGTGCCGCTCGCAATCACGAACGTGGCCGAAAAACTCCACCGCGACGGTTGGCCGCTCGACCGAAGCGGGTCGTACAGAAATACGGTGTTCAGGGTGTGGCGCTTGTCGAAGCGCGTCGGATACCATTCGTTGCTGTTGATGCCCGTTACCTGCCGCTCGGTTTTGGCGAGGGTGTAACTGATCCAGCCGTGCAGTGGGCCGCTGTTTTTCTTGATAAAAAACTCGGCTCCGTATGCCCGGCCCGGCCCCGACAGCAAATCGCCTTCCAGCAATGGATTTAGCAACAAATTGGCTCCGTCAATGTAATCAATCTGATTTTGCAACCATTTGTAATAGACCTCTACCGATGCTTCGAACTCGGTGCCAGACTTGCCGAAGTTGCGAAAATACCCGCCCGCCACCTGATCGGCCAATTGCGGTTTAATGTTGTTGGTCGAAGGCGACCAGACATCGAGCGGGATGGATGCCGTTGTGTTTGAAATCAGGTGCGTGTATTGGGCCAGCCGGTTGTAGCTAAACTTGAGCGAACTCAGGTCAGAGAGTTCGTATTTGGCCGCAAACCGGGGCTCCCAATTGCCGTAAGTCTGAATCACATCGCGCCCGGTGTAGGTTTTTACGCCCGTCAAATCGCGCCGTTGGCCGGGTGGGGTATCGGCAGAAAACGTGAAGGCTTCGCCCGGCCCTATATACTGATAAAACGAGTAGCGCAGACCGTATTGCAACTGCCAGCGTTTGCTAAGTTGCTGTTCGTTACCGACATACAGCGCGTTTTCGAGGGCGTACTTGCTCTTCAACCCAAACGAGCGCACCACGCCCGCACTGGCAGCGGTGGCTTCGCCAGGCTGAAAATCATACAGAATACTTTGCCCGCCAAAGGTGATGGTGTTGTTGTTTCGAAACCAGGTAAAATCGGGCTTGATGCTGTAATTCACAATCCGCGATTTCCACCGGAAATAATCGCCTTTGTTTTCGGGTTTCCGTTTCAGGTCAGAATCGAGCAGGTAATCGTAGTTGCTATAAAAAGCAGTTGTGTTCAGGAATAACTTGCTGTTAAAGACGTGGTTCCAGCGGGCGGTGGCGGTGGTATTGCCCCAGTCGAAGCCAAAATCAGCCCCAAACAGGTCGCGGCCTAAGTAGCCCGACGCATACACGGTATTGTTGTCGTTGATGCGGTAGTTGATTTTGGCGGTCAGGTCATAAAAATAAAACTGCGACCCTTTCAGGTCGCCCCTCAGAAACGGCTGGGCCAGAACATCGGCGTAACTCCGCCGACCAGCTACAATAAACGACCCGCGAGCCACGCCGTCTTTATTCTTGAACAATGGTCGCTCGTAGGCCAACCGGCTGAAAATCAGACCTACACCACCCGTTAATTCGGGCTTTTTGGCGTTGCCTTCTTTCATTCGGACGTCGAGAATTGACGAAATCCGGCCACCGTACAGAGCCGGGATACCACCCTTAATAAGTTTTACATCCTTGACGGCATCGGGATTGAAGACCGAGAAAAACCCGAACAGGTGCGACGAATTATACACCGGAGCCTCATCGAGCAGCACCAGATTTTGGTCTATCGAACCGCCCCGGACGTTAAAACCCGTTGCGCCTTCGCCCACGCTCGTCACGCCGGGCAGCAGTTGAATACTCCGAATCACGTCAACCTCGCCGAGCAGAGCCGGGATGCGCCGAATGGTTTTTACGTCCATCCGGTTCACGCTCATCTCAATGCTTTTCACGTTGTCTTCTTCGCGGGTGGCCTTCACTACTACTTCCTGCAAGTCGAATTTTTCTTCGGCCAGTTCAAGATTGAGTTTCAAATTTTGGCCCGTCAGTGCAATGGCTTTGGCCTGTTTAGTGTAGCCTACAAAGCTGATTATCAGTGTGTAGGTGCCAGCCGGGAGCGATACGGCGTAGTAGCCGTAGTTATTGGTGACGGCCCCGGTGCCAGTCTCTTTCACATAAACCGACACGCCGATGAGTCCTTCTCCGTTTCGGGCATCTTTAATGTAGCCGCTCACTGTTTGTTGCGGAACGGCGGGCATTGCAGGCCGCTGATTGACCTGCCCAAACGCCGGGCCGAGGATCGTCAGAAGCCAAAATAGAGACGCAATACTTTGCGTCTTCAATAAGATAGAGTGTTTCATCGTCAGGTTGTTACCCAAGGCTGTCCGAGCTGTTGGTACTTGGTATTAGTACTCAAAAGTAGGACGGGATGTTATGCCGATGAGCAGATTATTAGACGAAACCGCGAAAACAGGGCGTGGAACGGCAGATTCATTGGATTAACGGTGGAGTATCGGTGCCAGACAAGACGCATATAGGCCCGCTGTCCGATGAACTACAACCCAAACCCAACCCGAAGGCCAGGATACACATTTTTGAATGTGCCGTCAAAGTAAAGCTCGGGCTGAATTTTGAGGAATCCCTTCTGATAAAGGGTCCCACTTAGCCGGATAGTCCCTTTTGGAAATACATTACCGGCATTACGCACGAGTACGCCTACTGAAAAACTGGTTCGTAAGTTATCGAAGGCCGGGCCGGGCTGATTGGTTCGGTTTCGGTAGAACGCCACCCCAAGCGTCAGAAAACTGTTTTGCTGGATTGGGAACCGTCCGTCTGTTTGGTTCTGAAAATAGAAATTCGACAGATACCCCACAGAATAGCCCGCTCCTTTAAATCGGTTTGGGATAAACTGCACGTCTAAATTCAGCGACGGCACCCACTGCGTTCGGATCAGGCCAATACCGATATTTGGCTGGAAACTGATATACGAGTTTTTGGCTAAACCGGGGTTGATAAACTGCGTTTGTATGGATTCGCCCTCGCGTTTGTACCGCAAATCAAACGCCATTTTAGGGCTGGTTAAGTCATGACCCTTGTACTGCCGCACCGATTTCAGAGCCTCCTGCAATTTCCCGTTCACCCCACCTTCCCGCAAAATGCGGTCAACATCGCTCAGATTATTGACGATCAGATACGTGCTGAAATCGTAGTGCGCCAACGGCATCATGGCCGACGACCAGACGATTTGCAGCGTGTCTTGCCGCGTTTTCACCAGCACCGGGTCGGGTTGTTCGCCCGAAAACCGGAACGTAGCGGTGGTTTGTGGCGTGTATCGCAGATCAACCGTGCGGGTAAACGGGCCGAGCCGATACAGCGCGTGAGTTGCCCGCGTTGTGGCTTGTGTGGTGTCAGCAATCTTCTGATAATCAGATACGAACAGCCGTAATACCGAGTCAATATTTTGCCGGGCTATTGCCTGCCCAAACGTAGTGAAACCCACCACCAGCGCGTTTTTCTGGCCTAAATCTACCTCAACGTGGCTCAACCCGCTGAAATTGCCGCGTTTGCCCGGCCCGGCCAAATGTGATTCCTGTTGGGCCATAGCGGTCCCGGCCATGCTCAACAGGAGCAAAGCAAATTGATACGTTCGCATGATTACTGGATTGATTTACGGTTTAATGGAATCAAAAGCATCGGCGATTCTCCGCCTGAACCAGCCGACGACGGGCTTCCGGTGCCCAACCGGACAAAGCGTTCGGCGCGATACCGGACCACATTCGATTCGTCTTCGTCGGCTAATTCGTTGGTATGCACCACCCGATACCGGCGTTTCGGCGTGTTGGCAATAGCTGGTTTCTGCGTCGCGGCTGGTGTCAGACTGGCTGATTCTGGTGGTGTGTTTGCCATTTCTACGGGCGAGACTATTGGCTGATTATCGGCATTTTGGGGCTGATTATAAGCCAGTCCAACGGGGGCTTTTGCTGAAATTGGCCTGGTTTCGACTCGTTTCGGCTGGTGAAATTGGCGTTTGGAAAAGGCCGTTGCCAACCGTATTTCACTCAGATGGGCAACTACTTTCGGTTGATCTACTGACGGATTTGGCTTGGCCGACAACCTATGGTTGCCATCTGTCTTCTCCGACGTTTTCTGGCTCACCATCTCCTGCTTCGACCATAATTGCCCCGACCACCACAGCCCGCCCATCAGCAAACCCACCACCGAGGCCGCTACCAGCCACCAGCCGCCAATGGGCCGTTTTTTACGGACAACAGGCTGTTTTTCAGCCGATTGAACGGAGACAGACAGCACTATGAGTTCGGGGCGCAACCGTTCCCAGAGTTTGGCCGAGTCGAAGGTCGAGCCGGGCGGGGGTGCGTCGGGCAGCGTGTCGAGCATTTGCCGGATGCGTTGGTCAGGACGATTGCCGTGTTGTTCGTTCATAGCCATGTGTTGTTAGCCACTTTTGTAATAATGCCCGCGCCTTGCTCAGTTGCGACTTCGACGTGTTTTCTGAAATGTGGAGTTGTGCGGCAATTTCGCGGTGCGTGTAGCCTTCAATGGCATACAGATTAAACACGGTTCGGTAGCCGGGCGGCAACTCCCGAATGAGGTCATAAATTTGTTCGGCTTCCAGCCCGCCATCCGGTAACTCATTGGTAGCCAATGTTCCCATCGTCTCGTCATCATCCCGAAACAAGGGCAATGCCCGATTTGCCCGCAGGTGCAGCAAGGCTTCGTTCACCACAATGCGCCGGAGCCAGGCTTCCAGCCCGTTATCGTCGCGGTAAACAAAATCGGGCAGTTTGCGGAATATGTTCAGAAACGCGTTCATCAGCACTTCTTCGGCATCGGGTTCGTGCCGCACATACCGCAAACTCACCCGATACAGCCGATTGGCGTATTGATCGTACAGTCGCCGTTGGGCAAAGGCATTCCCGCGCTGGCATTGTTCGATCAATTGGTGAAGCATCGTCTTGGCCTGATTGTGATTGAAGACCGTCTGCTGACAGAAATACCGAATTGCGGGCGAGGGTTGCCTGGGCCACAAAAAAATCCTTAGTTTGTGCCGACACAGACTAAGGATTTAGACGTTGAAAACCAGAGAATATCACTCGCAAATCAGGGTTTTGCCGGATTCGGTGCCACCACTGGCCTGGGCGCACGGGCAGGCCGGGGAGCCACTACTGGCTT
>JBBRUV010000070.1:0-16281 GCA_038247465.1 Cytophagales bacterium | reverse complement strand
GTGCTGGCCCTGATACAAAAACGAAGAGTAGGGAACCCTGGCCCAGTGGCTCAAATAGGCCTTGTCGTCTGCTGCATCGCCAGCTTCTTTTTCGGTCTCAATCGTGGCTTTGATTTGGGTCATATCGTCGCTTTGAGCAAAAACGGTCTGCGGGTTTGCCAGGAGCGCAGCGGCTGAGAGGGCAAGGGTAAGGAGAATGATTTTCATTGGGTTTGATTAAATTTGGTGAATGAATTAGTTAAAAAATGGCAAAAGACATCTATCATAATTTGGTAAAACAAGCCTTAGAAAACGAGGGCTGGACCGTTACACACGACCCGTACTTTCTATCGGTGGGTATCGGTCGCCGGAAGGTTGCTGCCGATTTTGGGGCCGAAAAATTCATCATTGCTGAAAAAGAAACCCAGAAGATTCTCGTCGAGGTTAAAAGCTTTATCACGTCCTCCAACATCAATGAACTTCATCACGCGGTTGGGCAGTACGATTTTTATGCCCTTTTGCTCGAAGAGCAAGAACCCACTCGCATTCCTTTTTTAGCCATGCCACAGGATGCTTACGACGACCTCACACGAGAGCCTATTATTCAGACGTTTTTAGACCGTCATCGCGTTAAATTGATTATCTTCGACGTTGAACAACCACTCATTCACGCATGGAAAAAATAACTCATTATCAGCGGGTTATCAAGTCAGTCCTGGCCGCCTACCTTGCCACCATGCCGCCCGATTCAGACGAAGAGGTGTATCTGGTCGAAGATGCCACCCAACTGAATTACCTCATTTATCACAATGTCTGGCGGCACGATAGCCGTAGCTATGGTTGCCTGTTGCACGTCCGAATCAAAAACGAAAAGGTCTATGTCGAATACGACGGTACCGACGAAGCATTTGCTGATTTATTTGCCACAGCGGGTATTCCTAAGCACGATATTGTGCTGGCTTTTCACGCGCCTGCCAAACGGCCCTACACCGATTTTGCCGTAGCCTGATTTTATTTTTAACTCTCACCTGGCCGGTTTAGGCACCACGCTGACGTTCACAATTTTCCAGTCGCCGTTTATCTTCTCCATGTAGCGGGCTTCGGCGGTTTCCCGAACGACTTTCGTGTCCAAATTCTCGACCCGTTGGCTAAAGGTCACAAACGCCGTTTTGCCAGACGTGTGGATATTCCAGCCGGTGCAGGTATTGGTGACCTTAACCGGCTTGCGATTTGCCCAAACCATGTCCATCGTTTTTCAGAGCATATCGCCCACATAGTGCTGGCCCTGATACAAAAACGAAGCGTAGGGAACCCTGGCCCAGTGGCTCAAATAGGCCTTGTCGTCTGCTGCATCGCCAGCTTCTTTTTCGGTCTCAATCGTAGCTTTGATAGCCGTGTCGTCGGTTGCCGAAGCTGATTGGGCAACGGCAGTTTGCGGGCTTGACAGGAGCGCAGCGGCTGAGAGGGCAAGGGTAAGAATCAGGGTTTTCATTGGGTTTGGGAATTGGTTTTGGTTTTACTGCATCATCGTCAGCCCATCCAAGCTAATCTGAATGTCGTCGCCGACTTGTTTGATACTGTACGTCGTTGGGTAATACCCGGCCTTGGCAAACTTGGCCGGAGTCGGCACGGGCTTACTCAGGTTGGGCTTGCCTTGCAGCAGTTCGAGCGTAATCATCGGCTCGATGAAGGTCATTTTGCCATCATAAGACCCCATAATGAGCGTCTCGGTAAACTTACCACCATTCAACTCGACCGATGTCGGGTTGGCCCAGTGAACGCCCATGAGGGGTACCCCGGCGGGCAGCCGGAAATACGGTTTCGGCATAATACCATCGGGTGGCAGGTTATCGTATTTAGCCGCCGTTGTTGGTGAGTAGGGCTGAATGGCCGACCGTTCGGCGTTGGGCTGCATCACAAAATGCACGTCGAAGTGTGCCACGTCGTAAATGCCGGGCGGCTCGTGGCCGGTGTGCGAGAAGTCGAGATACAGGTGGTCAAACGGAGTTTTGCCAACGGCTTCGGCGGGCAGGGCCAGAATCAGGCTCGTTGCGCTGCCGTGCGAGAGGTTTTCCAACGCCCCCTTCGTGAGAGTCATGCCGATGGACGTTGGCTTGTCGCCCGTGAATTTCAGGTAAGTATAGACTTTTCCGTTACCGAGTACCTGTTCTGTGCCTTTGTAGGTCGGGTTCGGGTCGGTTGCATCGCTTTTGTTGCAGCCCGCCAGCATCAGCGCCGAGGCTAAACAGATAAACAGGAGCTTTTTCATTGTGGTAATTGGTTAGAAGTAAACTGGTTAAGCTTTTTACGTTACTGTTTCGGATTTGCAATGGCATCGGTCATCCGACCGAAACCTACTGATAGCAGATTTGCAAATCTGCAGTTAGCGCGTTGGCTATACATTGGTCAGGCTATTGATAGACTGATTTTAAAACTGGAAATAGATGAACGAGCCGCTGCCTTTCTGGGTTAGGATCACCGCAATCAACATGGTGGCCCAGGCCAGGCCGAGGCCCCACCAGGGTAGCTTTCGCGACAATGCCAGCACCGAACTGTCGCGCAGCAGCCAATGACTGCCCACCAGCCCCACCGTGACGAGGGCCACCGTCAGAATTGCGACGTTCGACAGCATGGGCGCACCGTTGGGGATCACGCCGAACATAGCCAGCAGCAGCAGCATGGCCCCGCCGAACGTAGGCGCCCGGAAAAACACCCACGTCACATTGACCAGAAAAAACGTCAGCAGCGCCAGGCCGAACCCGGATAGCGGATGCGTCTGCGAAATGCCTGGTAGTACCGAAGCCCGGCTTATCATCTGGTCATCGGCGATGCGTTCGGGGCGGTTGGCGCGCCGGTTGGTTTGCCAGTCGCGGGCCAGCCGTTCGACGCACAGGAACAGGCCGTGTAAGGCTCCCCAGATTACAAACGTCCAGGAAGCCCCATGCCAGAGACCGCCCAACAGCATGGTAATCATCAGGTTAAGGTAGATTCGGAATGCGCCGAGCCGATTGCCACCGAGCGGGATGTAGAGATAATCGCGAAGCCAGGTGGAGAGCGTGATGTGCCAGCGTCGCCAGAAATCGGAGAAGCCGATGGCCGCATAAGGGTAACGAAAGTTTTCGGGCAGCGTAAACCCCAGGCACAGCGACACCCCGATGGCACAGGTGGAATAGCCGGCAAAATCGCAGAAAATTTGCCCCGAAAACGCCAGCACACCCGTCCAGGCATCGAGCGGTTGCACCGGAAACGGCAGGCCGAAGATGGTGTCGGCGGTTTCGGCCAGCAGCCCATCAGCGATAGCCACTTTGAGAAACAGCCCCAGCGAGAGCAAAAACAGACCCCACGTCAGTTGCTCGCGGGTGGCTGTGCGGGGCGTTTTGAACTGCGGGATCAGGTCTTCGGGGCGCACAATCGGCCCGGCTACCAGGTGTGGAAAGTAAGTAACGAACAGCGCGAAATTCAGAAACGACGGCTCCGGGGCAAACTTCCGCCGATAGACATCCAGCGTGTAAGACAGGGTAACGAAGGTGTAAAACGAAATCCCGACCGGCAGGATAATGTCCGGCTTAACCGCCTGAAATACAATTCCCATTGCCCCCAGCAGGGCTGTAAAATTCTCCAGCAGAAACCCGCCGTATTTGAAATAACTCAGCATCCCTAGGTTCAGCACGAGGCTGACGGTGAGCCACAGCTTCCGTTGGAGTGGACGTTGTTCGCCCGCAATGAGCCGGGCCATATAGAAATCGACCACAGTCGAGAGCCAGAGCAGCAGGATGAACGGCGGGTTCCAGAGGGCATAAAACAGGTAACTCGCCAGCAGCAGGTTGATTTTTTTGACCCGCCAGGGCAACGCCAGGCTGTGCAGCCCCAGCACCACCACAAAAAAGACGACGAAGGTGTACGAATTGAAAACCATGAGTGCGAAAGATTAGTGAACGGATAAAGTGCTGTCAGTCAGTGTTGTAGCCGAACGTTGCGAGATGGGCCAGCCGGTTTTTTGCCTGACAATCGGAATTAGGGCTTCGGTAAACCGGACGGCATCTGCCGTGGTCAGGTGCGACCATTCGGGGCAATGAAACTGGCTCAGGGCCGGATAATCGGCGAAGTAAATCCCCGGCGTTTGGGTGTGCACCAGCAATCGATCCCAATACTGAGCGCGGGGAAAGGCGTGTTTTTCACCATCATAAACCAGCCCGTCCGACGGGGTTCGGACAAACAGCACCCGTCCGCCCCGCGCCCGGATTTGATCGGCCGAGTGTTTGGTCTCGTCCATGATGCGGGTCAGCAACGGCGCGGGCAACGGGTCTTTCGGACTGTGATCCATGATGTCGAGCCAGGTGTGTTTGACCTGATTTTGCAGCGAGGTGTCGGCCAAAAACCGGGCGGTCCAGATGGTCTGCCGGTCGGGGGTGACCACCTCAATATCGTCGGGAAACTTTGGGCCGGTCCACACACCGGCCCGGTCTGGAATCGGTAGTTTTTTTAGCAACGGGCTGATTGTCAGTAGCTCGTTGTCCAGAAACAGTAGCTTCGATTCCAGTAGCCGATTCAACTGAAAGCTGAACTGCTCCGACAGTGACCAGCGCGGATAGGCCTTGACGCGCTCGTTGGCTGCTTTTTCGGGAAACGAGCCGATGGGCGCGAAAAACAAGCCCTCCGTCACGTCGATAATCACCGTACCGGCGAAGTTGGCATCGTTACCGAGGTCGGTCAGCACAGGCCGGGGCGAGGTACCGACCAGCGACAACTGAATCGGTCGCTGGCCGGTGTTGCGTTCCCAGGTGGGTAGATCAACGTCGAATTTGATGCGCGACGAGCCAATCAGTACGGGCCGGGCGGGACTGCTCTGGTAGATTTCCTGGCGGGTGGCGGCCCACAGGTTCACGTCGTCGTTGTAAGACAGTTCGTAGTGCTGATTCCGCCAGTAGCTCTCCCAGCCGACCACGAAGGTCAGTATGAGCATGAAGGTGAGCCAGGCGGCTTTGGCGTAGTTTGCGGGTTTCATCGGCGGATGGTTTAGGGATGAGCCGGGGTTATTTCACTTCGGTCAGTTTGCCGGCTTCGTAATTGGTGCCGGTCAGGGTCAGAATTTTCCAGGCTCCCGACCCTTCGGACCGCGCCACTTTTTCCAGCACCACCTGTATCCGGCTGTTTTCGGTACCATCAGTCATGGTGGTGGTGGCGGTAGCCATGTCGCCGTTCACCCGCACCCGGTAGTCGGTGGTTTGGTGGACGACGGGCGTGGCCGGGGCGGGTACGGCCTGATAATAGCCGCCCACCATTTTCTTCATGTTGTCCATGCCGTGCGCTATAATCATCCGGTGGTCGCCGGTCATGATCTGATAAACGAGGTCGGGCGAGTTGACAAAACAGGCGGTAAAGGCATTAAGGTCTCGTTTGTCGGCGGCTGCACGTGATGCGTCAAGCACGGCTTTGATGGCCGTTTCGTCGCCCGATTGAGATACGGCGGTTTGGGGGGCGGCCAGCAGTGTGGCGGCTAACCCGGCAAGGGTAAGAATCAGGGTTTTCATTGGTTTTTTGGATTGGTTTTAAACGGGTTGAAAATGAGCTACTTGGGGGATGGTTTTTTTGAAACGGCTGTTCAATACCTGCCGGGCTGGAACCTCAATGAACCGATACGTGAGTTCAGAAACCAGTAGCACCACCGTCAGCCAGCCAATGCACCACAGCCAGACTTCGGGATAAGACACGTTCTCGGGCTTGATGGGCAAACCCAGCGCGTGCCGAATCACCCGACCCGAATTGAAAATGACTTCGTTGGTCAGGTAAATCGAGAATGATAAATCGCCTAAGCGTTGCATCGGTCTGGTAATCAGAAACTTATTCACATTCGCAGAGCCATATCCTGCCGACAGAATAATGAACGGAAACGTGCCGACGGTGATAATGTCTGACCAGCCGAGGTGCATCGCGAAACCGCCATTGCCACCGCAAAACCAACCGTTGCATAGCCGTTTGCCAGCCAGGACTTGCCCCAGCCTTGCCGAAACAGCCCGTGAAACACCATCCCGACGCAAAAACTCAGCACGCACCGCGCAAAAGCCGCACCCATAAATGGCGGCACATTCAGCGAATGATGCCAGGGAAACTTTGGAAATGTGTTCAGAACATAGACCAGCACGGCGTAGCCGCCAAGCAGCCCGGCCAGCACCGCCACCCGGCCCCAGTTAGTCAGCCGCGACACGGGGCCGTACAAAAACGGAAACAGCACGTACATCCACCACTCCACGCTGATTGTCCACGACGGAGCATTCCAGGTGTAGCCGGGGTAAACCCCCATCGCCTGCAACATGACTACGTGCGCCGGAATGGCCCAGCCGTTGAACACCGATTTTTCGCGGTCGTTGAGCGGGAAGTTGGTGTACAGGATGGCGGCAAAGAGCAAAATGGCCCAGAGCAATGTGAAAATATGGAGTGGATAGATGCGGGCAAACCGCGCTTTCATGAACTGCCAGAACCCGCTCCGGCTCACCGAAGATAGGAACGATGCGCCATATACGTGGCACATGATGAAGCCACTCAGTACAAAGAAGAAATCAACTAACAGATAGCCTTTTTTTATGAACAGCGTGGTGTCGGTGGCAAAGAGCGTACCGGCAAACGGCCCGCCCCAGAACAAATCGAAGTGAAACAGCAGCACAATCAGGGCCGCAATGCCCCGCAACGGAGTCAGATTGGCGAGGTACGTTTGGTTATTGGTCATGGCATCAGGGTATTTATTTTACTTCGGTGATTTTTGCGGTGCCGTTATACGTGCCGATCAATGACGTAATTTTCCACATACCCCACGTTTTTTCGAGCGTCATAAAATCGCGGCTCATGGCCTTGTCTTCCTGTCCGTTGGCCGTCACGGTAGCGGTGTTGCCCCGCACCAAAACCCGCACATCGGTCACGGCATAGCTGCCCGGCGTGGCCGACGTTGGCATAGCCTTGAAATAGCCGCCGACCATCTTTTTCATGTTCTCGATCCCGTGCGCGACAATCATCTGCTGCTCGCCGGTCAGGATTTGGTAATACAAATCGGGCGAGTTCAGAAACTGGCTGGCAAAGGCGTTCAGGTCGCGTTTGTCAAACGCCACCCGCGAATCGTCAACCACTTTTTTGATGGCGGTTTCGTCACGATCCGGCGTTCCGGCGTTCTGGGCGCGAACGGTGGTGGTGGTCAGGGTTGCCACGGTCAGCAGCAGGGCAAGAATCAGGTTGGTTTTCATTGGCACATTGGTTTTGGTTGGTTTCGCTGGGTTAGTCGCACAAACATCAGCGGAGGGAAACAGATAAGCACCTGCTTTTGAGTAAGTGGCCTGATTTTCGCGTGAAGGGCGGGTTTTGTTGAGCCATTGAGCGAACGGTAAGCGCGGGCCAGAATAGGTGTTCACGCGAAAACGGGTCGTTCACGCAACCAAACCGGCCATTGGCTCAATCGGCATTATAAAAATTGCTGTCTTTCGGTAAGTTGCATCAAAACCAAAAACTATGCACGGGACTATTTCAGGTTACTGGCTGTGGGTAAGTGTGTTACTGAGTCTGATGCCGTGGCCGGGTACGCTGGCTCAGGGCATAGTAGTAACGCATGGAAACAATCAGCCGTTGCCGACGCTGCCGCTGCGCTTCGATCTGAAACGCCGACTGCAACTACCGTATGTCGACAGCGTGATTACCCAAACCCGGCTAACGCTGCGCTATCTGGAAGGCCAGCCCCGCAGCCAATTTGCCGATACACTTCGGCTTGACCTGCTGCGGCACCTGGCCTTTGTGTATGAGTTTAAGCCGGGCCAAAAAGACAGTATGCAACGGGTGGCTCGCCAACTGGTAGAGCTGGCCCGGCAATGGGGTAACGTTCGCGCCGAGTTGAACGGCCTCATGCAGGAAAGTGATTATTACTATACTCATAAACAAGACTACCCGCAGGCACTCGTCACCAATTACCAAGCCCTGCGGTTGCTCGACCGCGACTCGACCGATGCCGACCGATACCGGTGGCGCATCCAGCACAACCTCGGCAAACTCAGCTACCGCATGGGAAAATACGATGAGTCGCTTCGGTTCTACCGGGCCGCCATCCGTAATCTGACCCGCGACCGGCCAACTACCCAGATACAGAACCGCGCTTATGTACTGCAACTGATGAGCGAAAGTTTTAAATACCTCAACCAACTCGACTCCGCCGAACATTGCTCGGTTTTAGCCCTGCAGTTGGGGAAAGAGCATCAGTTTAACCCTGTTAGCATGGCTTATCTGCACGGCGACCTAGCCGTGGTTTATCTGCATCAGCATCGGTATGCAGAGTCCCTGAGTCAACTTCGCGAAGCAGAAAGCCGCTGGCAACAACTTAACCGACCCAACGGACTGGCTGTGACCTGGGCCGATATGGCGCATATTTACTACTTAACAAGGCAATACGATCAGGCCACAGCCTATGCTCGCCGTGCGCTAACTACTGACACCGGAATTCCCACAACGCGGCTCCTGGCGTATGAGGTGATGGCACTGGCATCGGCAACCAAAGGTGATTGGCAAACGGCGTATAATCATCATCGGCAGTTTAAGGCCACAGGCGATTCTATTCTGAACCGCCGGAAACTTACCGAAACGCTGACCTTGCAGGCCGGTTTTGAACGCGAAAAACTCATGCTGGAGCAACAACAGGCCCGCCAATTGCAGGAACAACGCTACCTCACCCTGCAGAGTGAAACCGAACTGAACGAACAACAATTGATGACCAGAGCTAAAGAAGCCGAACTCCAACAGTTTCAGGCGCAGGCCGATCAGCAACGGTTACTTCAGCTAACCCGCCAAACCGACCTGCAACGGCGGCTCGAAACGCAGGCACTCAAAAGCGAAGCCCAAACCCGGAAAACCCAGCAACAAACTCAAATAAAGACCCTGCAACTTACCGAACTTCAAAACCGACTCACGCTTCAGGAACGCACCCGCAACTTTGGGCTGGCCTTATTCGCACTGGTTGGTCTGTCGCTGTTAGGATACACACAGTTGCTCCGGCGAAAAAATAAAGACCTGCGCCGGGCGAACAACGAAATCAGGGCCGCCCAACAACACAGTCAGACGCAGGAACTGACCGCCCTCCGCGCCCAGATGAACCCCCACTTTATTTTTAACTGCATCAACTCCATTAAACTCTACACCCTCCAAAACAATACCGACAAAGCCTCGGACTACCTCACCAAGTTTGCCCGGCTCATCAGGCTCGTGCTGGAAAACTCCCGCGCCGACCGCATCACGCTCGAAAACGAACTCGAAGCCCTGCAACTATACAGCGACCTGGAAGCCATGCGCTTCAAAGAGAAAGTAACGATTGTCCTTGTGGTAGCCCCCGATATTGACCAGCAGTTCGTGACCATTCCGCCCTTACTCTTGCAGCCCTACGTTGAGAACGCCATCTGGCACGGGCTGATGCACAAACCCGACGGCGGCACGGTAACGGTCTCGGTGTCGCAACCGACCGACCAACTGCTGCACATCGAAATTGTGGATGATGGCATTGGCCGCGCCCGCGCTACGGCACTCAAAAGTAAGTCGGCGGGCAAGGGTAAATCGTTTGGGATGCAGGTCACCGCCGATCGTATCCGTATGATTAACACGCTCTACAACACCCAAACCTCGGCCCAAATCCTGGATTTGGTCGCCCCCGACGGCAAACCCCTCGGCACAAAGGTTGTGCTGGAAATACCTGTTTAGTCAATTATCAAGGAGCAGTTATCCGTTGTCAATGAACAGATTGATGAGCAGCGATAATTGATAACTGCTCATTGCTCACTGTTAATTGAAAATGCGAACGATCCTGATTGACGACGAACCCGATAACGTGCAGTTGCTGGCCCTGCAACTGGCCCGGCACTGCCCGCAGGTTGAGGTAGTAGGGCAATTTACCGACAGCCCCTCGGCGTTGCTGGCCCTGCGGTCGCTGAAACCCGCGCTGGTTTTCTTAGACATCGAGATGCCGATGCTCAACGGCTTTCAGTTGCTCGAGCAGCTGGGCGAGATTCCGTTTCAGGTTGTTTTCGTGACCGCCTACGATCAATATGCGGTGCGGGCGTTCCGGTTTTCGGCGTTGGATTATCTGCTCAAACCCGTTGACACCGTTGATCTGGTCAACACCGTGCGCCGGGCCGAACAGGCCAGTTTAACATCGGGATTGGTGGGTACGGCGCAGTTAGATCTGCTCCGAACCTGGTACCCGGCCCCCGCGCCGGGTAGTACGCCCGTAGCCACGCTGCCCACCAAAATGGCGTTGCCGCACGCCAACGGCCTTACGTTTGTGGAAACAAGCCAGATTCTCTACGCCGAATCAGACAGTAACTACACCAATTTCGTGCTGGAGACCGGCGAGAAATACCTCGTCTCCAAAACCCTTGGCGATGTGCAGGAGATGCTCGAAACCCGGAATTTTCTGCGCGTTCACCGGCAGTACGTCGTCAATTTAGACCACATCAAACGCATGGTCAAAGGCGAAGGCACCTATCTGGTACTAACCAATGGCATGAACATTCCCGTAGCCCGGCAGCACAAAGAGCGGCTGCTCAAACGGTTCGGCTGGTTGTAAATCACACTGATGATTCCTGGCTATGAACTTCCTGCCGGCACCCGATCATCGAGTTGGCGCAGTCAGAAACTCCAACTTGATTTTCCCGGTTTCTATACCATGTCGTCTTTACACATTGCCGTTATCGGGGGCGGGGCCGCCGGGTTTTTCGGGGCCATCACCGCTGCCGAAACTTTCCCCAACGCCCGCGTCACGATCTACGAGAAAAACCGCACCGTTCTCAACAAAGTCCGGGTGTCGGGGGGTGGTCGGTGCAACGTCACCCACGCTTGTTTTGATAACCGGCTGTTAGTCAAGCACTACCCACGTGGCGAACGCTGGCTGCGGCCTTTGCTCAACGAGTTTGACGCGTCGGCAACGGTGCGCTGGTTTGAGCAACACGGTGTCCGGCTCAAGACCGAAGCCGACGGTCGGATGTTTCCCGAAAGCAATTCCTCCGAGACGATTATCACCTGTTTAGAGCGCACCGCCCGGCAACTCAAGGTTGACATCCTGACCAGTTGCGGCATCGCCCGGTTAGAACGCCGGGTTTCAGAAGAGCCGATTCCCGCTGAAAACAATACCGATACCGGCTGGCTGCTGCACCTGCTCACGGGCGAAACCGTTACTGCCGACCGGGTGCTACTGGCAACGGGCGGCAATCCGCAACGAACGGGTTATGAGTGGTTTCCGGCGGCTCACGATGCCGATGGATTGGTGTCGCCCGTGCCGTCGCTCTTTACGCTCAACGTGCCGGATAGTCCACTGCTGCCGTTGGCGGGCGTGGCCGTGACCGATGCCGCCGTGAGTGTAGCGGGCAGTAAGCAAGTGCAGCGCGGGCCGGTGCTACTGACGCACTGGGGGTTCAGCGGCCCGGCCATTTTGCGGCTCTCGGCCTGGGCCGCCCGCGACCTGGCCGAGGCCCATTATCGGTTTATGCTCCGAATCCGGTGGGTGCCAACGCTGAATGACGAGCAGGTGCGCGACGCGCTGCAAACGTTCCGGCTTGCCAATGGCAAAAAACAGGTTACGACCCAAAACCCGTTTGGCCTGCCCGCCCGGTTGTGGGAAGCCTTCGCCCTGAACGCGGGTACGGCCCCCGGCCAACGCTGGGCCGACCTGCCCGCCAAAGCCCAGAACAAACTCCTCGACACGCTGACCAACAACCAATTTCAGGTGTCGGGTAAAACCACCTTTAAAGAAGAATTTGTGACCTGTGGCGGCATTGCCCTCGGCTCGCTTGACCCCAAAACGCTCGAAAGTCAGCAACACCCCGGCCTGTTTTTTGCCGGTGAAGTGCTTGACATTGACGGTATTACGGGCGGTTTTAACTTTCAGAACGCCTGGACAACCGGGTTTGTGGCGGGGCAGAATGTGGGGCGTTAGGCAACAACCCAAACAAATATACCCGAAACCGAAATCGTGACCGTCAACGCGCTGTTCGCTGCGAAACCCACTACTCATGAAACACAACCGGAATGAACTACTGCCAGCTATGCGGCCAGTAGCAACGCTCCTGTTTATGGTTGCCTGTTCGCTGTTTGCACAAGCACAGGAATCGGGGTCGTTGAAGCGAAAAATCGAAGTCCGGTTGATGGCTCCACTGCTAAGCCCGCAATATGAATCGTCGGGTCAGTCTTTTGTGGCGAAAGAAGTGTATGGCACCAATCGGTACAGAATAGGGGCTGCGCTTGGGCTTCGGTACTACTGCGTCAATCGGTGGTATGCCGAATACAGATTGGGGTTTTCGCCCGAAGGCGGAGGGTATCGTCAGCAATATACCAACGCAAACTACCTCAAAAATTCACTGCTCGTCGGGTATAGTGCCCGCCATAGGCATCGGCTGATTTTTGAGTTATTCACCGGTATCGAGGCCAACAGATTGCTCCGGGTTACGTTTCACCCCGCTCAGGGAGAAGCCCGAACGAACGTCAGCAGCTTCTTCCGAAAAGCATATATTTCGATTCCGGTGGGCATTGGCCTGAAAACCAAAGTAGCCAAAGACACGTGGCTGAGTCTGCAACCCTACGCCAGCATCAGCATCAGCCCCGTAACCACCGAATCGTATGCCAACACCTATCAGGCTGTTTTTCCTGCGTTTACTGTCTCGGTCTCAAAAACAATTAACCCAAAAAGGCAATGAATTTTCAACGAAGTTGGTACCTCATTTGTATTGCCGGACTGCTTGTTTCCTGCCAACGTGACCTGCCCGTACCGGATACCACAGAAGCCCGGATAAACCGGATTCTTCGGGCAAATCTGGCACTTGGCGGTGCGCCGGGGTGTGCCGTTGGCACGATCCGAAACGGTCAGCAATCGCTCTATTTTGCAGGAACCCAGAACGTAAACACCGGAAAGCCTTTCGACCGGAATACGGTTGGCGAAATTGGCTCCGTTACCAAGACATTTACGGCGTTTCTGCTCGCTGACTTAGTCAATCAGGGCGTGATTTCGCTTGATGATTCGGTGAATACATATATGCCCGCCGACCTGAAACTGCCCTCAAAAAGCGGGGTTTCGGTCAAAATAAAGCACCTCCTGAACCACACATCGGGCTTGCCGAGACTACCTGACGATTTGCCGGCAACCCTCGACGACCCGTATAGCACTTATTCGGTGAGCAAGATGGGTGCTTATCTGAAACGAGTGACGCTCGAATCAACCCCCGGCACCACATTCGAGTACTCAAACACGGTGGTGGGTCTGGCGGGTTTTCTGGTTGCCCGGCTCACGGGCAAAAGCTATCAGCAGAACATCAGGGAAAAAATAATGCAGCCATTGGGTATGCCGGCAACCTTTATCAACCAGGCCGACACACCCGTATCGAACGTGGCCCAGGGCTACAATGCCGGCAAACCGCTTGGTTTCTGGGAGTTTACGGAGGTTTTGGAAGCGGCTGGCGGCATTAAATCAACCGTGAACGATATGCTGCTCTATCTGAACGCCTTTATGAATAGCCCGGCTACTTCCGATTTGGGAAAAGGATTTGCCCAGACCAGGCAACCCACGTTTGCCATCGCCAACAACATGGCAATCGGCCTCAACTGGATTATTGACAACCGAACGACTGATCCCATTTATTGGCACAACGGGGGTACGGGTGGTTTTTCGTCTTATTTAGCGTGTAGTCCCGGTAAAAAAACGGGGGTATTTGTGTTCTCTAATGGCTCAATTGTAAGCTCAAATACTGATGTAATCGGCAGAGCGATCATGGCCGAACTGGTAAAAAATTAGGCTGTATTGGTGGTCAGTAGTCATTCGTTTCGCTGTCATTGGCCATCAAACCACTAACAATACCGACGCGAATGACCAATAACTAATCAATGGCTAACAACGTGGCGGGTGAAATATGCAGGTTCCGGCTGATTTCCCGCACCATTTTCAAGGTCAGTTTCCGCTTGCCGTTCAGCACTTCCGATACGCGGTTGGCCCCGCCAAAGTAGGGCGCAACGTCTTGCTGCGACAAACCAAGTTCATCCATTTGATGCCTGATGGCTTCAATCGGCGACAGGGGCAGAATGGGATAATGCTTGTTTTCGTAATCGTCAATCAATAGAATCAGCACCTCTTTTGTATCCCCATCGGGAGTGAACTTCATAGCAGGCCACAACTGTTTCAAGTGCTGCAAAGCGGCAGCGTAGTCTTCTTCCGTTCGGATGGGCTTTAATTGAATTTCCAGCCTGTTCATATATCAACAGTTTTCGCGTCTATTCGGTCATATTCCGCATGTGTGCCAACGAACTTGATCCAGCACGTTTGAAACGCATAATCAAAGGCAACGACTAAGCGGTATTTGTTGCGGGCAATGTTGAATACGACACGTTCGCCGTTGATGATGTCAGCTCCTTTGAATGTAGTCGCTACATCGCCGGGCATTTGCCAATCATTAGTTTCTATCACTTCGTACCAATGCCGCAGTCCGGCTTCAGAATCGGGATGTGATTCCCAAAAATCACGCAACGTCTTTCTCGCAATTATCCGCATGAATCGTCCTGGTCAAACAACTGTGTTAAACGGCTAAAAATTCCCAAAACGGGAAAGATCAGTACACCTTCTCATAATACTCCCGCACCATCCGGGCCGAGGTAAAATAGGCGTTCACGTCGTTCATGCTGCGGAGTTGCAGGGCCTGCCAATCGGCGGGGCGGTCGTAATACATCGGCATAATCGCTTCTTCGAGAAGCCGGAAAATATGGTCACGGTCAGACGGGTCGGGGTTGTCACTTGGTTGGCCCGGCATGTCGGCTGCCGGCACGATGAACGAGTTTTGGTTAGGGCCAGACGGCTTCTCAAATTCGCAAATCCAGCCATCGTTGGTCGAGACGTTGACAGCCGCGTTCATGGCCGCTGCCATCCCACTCGTTCCTGATGCTTCGCGCGGCACGATGGGCGTGTTAAGCCAGAGGTCAGCCCCGTCTTTCAGGGCTTTCGAGAGGGCGAGTTCGTGGCCCGTCAGCACGGCCATGCGCGGGTGCAGGTGACTGAGGTAATAGAGCTGATTAAAGGTCCGGGTCGCGCCTTCGTCCATCGGGTAGGGTTTGCCCGCCCAAATGATTTGCAACGGATAATCGCGGTTGTTCATCAGCCGCCGAAATCGTTCTGTATGGCTGGTAATGAGATCAGGCCGTTTGTAGGCCGCAAACCGACGCGCCCAGACCATCGTCAATATGTTGGGATCGAAGAGTTTACCGACCTGATCGGCCACGATGGTAAACAGTGGTTGTTTCAGGGCTTTTTTGCGGGTAGCAATCGCTTCGGTGTCTCCCGAAAGCCGGGCGGCTTCCAACTGACTATCAGCCCAATACCGGTGATTTTGGGCGTTGGTCACGTGGGTAATCTCGCAGATGTCCGGGTAGTGGCCCCACATCTTTCGGGAGACCTCACCGTGCAGTTTCGAGACCCCGTTGGCCTTGCGGCTCAGCCGCAAGGCGGCTAACGAATGGTTAAACACGCTGTCCCGAATACCGGTAATTTCCCGAACCGCATCGAGCGATAGACCGCCGAAAAAGCCGAGTTTGTTCAGAAAGCCGATGTCATGTTTATCGTTCCCGGCCTCTTCGGGCGTGTGGGTCGTAAAGACCATGCGGGCCTGAACCGCTTGCCGGCTGCCGAGGGTTTTGTACAGATGAAATGCCGCCGACACCGCGTGGGCTTCGTTGAGGTGATACACTTCGGGCGAGTAGTTAATCTCATCCAGGAATTTAGCCCCGCCTAAGCCCAGCAACATGCACTGCGACACTTTCAGGGTAGCATCGGCATCGTAAAGCCGGTACGAAATCGAGCGGGCTGCGGTGTCGTTACCGTCCACGTCAGTAGTCAGAAAAAACATCGGCACCGTGTTAAAATGCTTCGGATCAAGGTAATACGCCTGTACCCACACCGGACGACCCGATACCGTGATGGAGAACCGAACGCCCGTATCCTGCAAAAACCCGTAGATTTTCTCCCGAAACTGAACGCCCATGCTGTTGTCGGCCTGCCGCGTTTGGTCGTAGTAACCATATTTCCAAAGGATACCGATACCGATCAGGTTTTGCCGCTCGTCGAACGCGCTTTTTATATGCGAACCAGCCAGAAAACCCAGCCCGCCGGAATAGGTTTTCAGGGCTTGATCAATGGCAAATTCCATTGAGAAGTAAACGACGGATTTTTTAAAGGGCGGTACAAATGAGTACGGATGATCAAACGACGCTGGAAATTGAGAAACTGAGATTAACAGAAAACAGTGGGACATGAAAGAG
>JBBRUV010000069.1:0-16308 GCA_038247465.1 Cytophagales bacterium | reverse complement strand
TGCAGGAACTCTGCCGCGACATGGCCATCATCAACAAAGGCACGGTGCTGTTTCAGGGCCACCCCGACGTAGCACTGGCAACGGTGGCCGGGCGGGTCTGGCGCAAGCGGGTCAGCAAGAGCGAATTAGCTGAACTCAAACAGAACGCCACCGTCATCTCAGAACGGATGATTGCCGGTGATCCGGTGGTTCACGTTCTGGCCGAAACCAACCCCGGCGCGGGCTACGTGCCGATTGAGCCAACGTTGGAGGATGTATATTTCACAAATATCCTCGGCCTAACCCAAACCCAAACCGTTTAAACACCGTAACTTAAATGCTTTCTGAAATCATCAAATTTGAATGGGCGTACCGGCGCGGTCGGCCCGCGACCTACATTTATTTTGCCCTGCTCTTGCTCAGTGGCTTTCTGACGCGGGCCACTGACGTTATCCAAATCAGCACGGGCGGCCAACTTAAAGAAAATGCCTCGCTCAGTACGGCTATTTCTATGATGGTGCTGATGCTGTCGTTTGGCACCTTTATCATCTCGGCGGTGATGGGCGTGGCCGTTGTTCGCGATGCCGAAAACAACACCGAAAGCCTGTTTTTCACAACGCCCATCAAAAAATCGGATTATCTGTTTGGGCGATTTATCGGCTCATTTCTGATTCTGGTCTTGATTCTGACGGGCTTACCCCTCGGTTTTTGGCTTGGCGATTTGATGCCCTGGCGCGATGCCGCCCGGATGCTGCCCATCCGACCCATGATTTACTGGCAGCCGTTTCTGACGCTGGTCATTCCGCACACTTTTATTATGGCCGTAATTTTCTTTTCGGTGGGCGCACTCAGTCGCCGAATGGTCGTGATTTTTACGCAGGGGCTATTTTTTCTAATGCTATACTTTGCCGGGCAAGCTCTATTGGGCCAACTCGACAATCGCGACGTAGCCGCCCGGCTCGACATTTTCGGGATGCGGGCCATGAGCGAACTAACCCGCTACTGGCCCGTTGCCGAGCAAAACACGCGATTGGTGCCAATAACCGGCATTCTACTCCAGAACCGGCTTATCTGGTTAGCCGTTGCGCTGCTGCTGCTGGCCGTGGCTTACTGGCTGTTTGCCTTCCGCGTGATTCCGTCCGGCCCCGGCAAACTGGCTTTCCTGACTCGCAAAAAAGGTGCCGACACCAACCCGGTGGCAATGCCCGCTAACCTCGGTTTGCCGCAACCTACCCAGTCTTTTGGCTGGAGCGCCCGGCTGGCGGCTTTCGGGCGGATGGTGCCGTTTTACGCCCGCATTGTCTGCCGCGACCTGCCGTTTATTGCGCTGTCAATTTCGGGCTATGTATTGCTTATTTTCACGCTCTACCAACGTACCCAAATCGACACGCCCCAACTACCGATGACCTCCCAGATTGCGAGCGTCATCACGGGCAACATCTTCTCGATTATTGTGCTGCTCATTGGCGTGATGTATGCCGGGGAATTAATCTTTCGCGAGCGGGCCGTTCGGCTGGCCCAGATTCAGGATGCCATGCCCCTGCCCACTGGCCTGACATACCTAAGCCAGTTTGTGGCCTTAGTGCTGGTGCTGGCCGGGTTGTTTGTTGGGGCAATGGTGCTGGGCATGTTGGCGCAATTAGCCCAGGGATACACCGACCTCGAACTTGGTTTGTATGCTCAGGAACTTGGCACAACGATGATTAGCCTGATTATCACCATCGGGCTGGCGTTTGCGCTGCAACTGCTGATTAACAACAAGTTCGCGGGATATGCGGCCATGATTCTGATTCTCTTTGGCTGGGATCAACTCCGCAAGGTGGGCCTCGAACACCCGCTCACCCAGTTCGATTCGGGCAGTCTGGGCGGCTATTCTGACCTCAACGGTTTCCTGAATCCGATGGGTAGTTATGCCGCGTTCAAAACGTATTGGCTGGCTTTTGTCGGGCTGTTGCTCGTGGGCGGGTTGCTGCTGTCGGTTCGCGGGACGGAAGAATCGCTGAAAATCAGGTGGATACAGGTCAGAAGCCGACTCAGCACGCCGTTTGTGGTGGCTTTGGGCGCGCTGGCCGTGCTGCTCGTGTCGAGTGGGGCGTATGTGTATTACAACACCAGTGTTCTGAACAAATTTCAGGGCGAAGATACCCAAACAGCCCAGCAGGTAGCCTACGAAAAAACTCTGAAACGATACGCGAAAGAACCGCAACCCAAGATCATTGATGTGTCGCTGAACGTGGATTTATACCCGGCCAAACGCAGCTTTTCGGCAACGGGCGTTTATATCCTGCAAAACCGGACGAAGCAACCCGTGAAAACGGTGTATATACAGATGTACCCAGCCGACGATCTGCACCTGACAAGTTTGACGTTCAGCAAGCCGGGAAAACTTGATAGTACCCACGCTAAACGGTTCAAATTCAGGGCTTACGCGCTGGCCCAACCCCTGCTGCCCGGCGATTCGTTGCGGATGGACTTCGCCGAAAACCGAACCACAACCGGCTTCACGGCTGATGGGGCCAACAGTTCGCTCGTGCCAAACGGGACGTTTATTGATCAGGCTATGTATCCGACGCTTGGTTATGAAAATGGCTATGAACTGGCTGACGACGATAAGCGCAAAGAAAACAAACTCCCCGAACGCGAACGGATGCGCCCCCGCACCGATGCCGTTGGGCTGAGTCACGGTGCGCTCGGCGACGATGCCGACGAGGTGAATTTTGCCATCACCGTCAGCACCGACCCCGACCAAACCGCCATCGCGCCCGGCTACCTCCAACACACCGAAACCAAAGCCGATGCCAACGGGCTGACCCGCAAGTACTTCACCTACAAAATGGATCGGCCCATTGCCAATTTCTACGCCATTGTGTCGGCCCGGTATGCAATCAGGAAGGAGGTTTATAAACCCAAAACCGGCAATCCGATCAATCTGGAAATTTATTACCACCCCACCCACGCCACCAACCTCGACCGGATGATGCGCGGGATGCGCGAAGCGATGGACTATTACGCGGCTAATTTTGGCGCGTATCAGCACCGCCAAATGCGGATTCTGGAGTTTCCCCGCTACCGGGGGTTTGCCCAGTCGTTTGCCAACACCGTGCCGTTTGCCGAGGGAATGGGCTTTACCCAGCAAATCAGCGACGCGCCCGGCAAGATTGACTACGCCTTTTATGTGACCTGCCACGAAACGGCGCATCAGTGGTGGGGCCATCAGGTCGAGTCGGCTGATGTTCAAGGCGGTACGTTGTTGATTGAGTCGCTCTCGCAGTATTCGGCCCTGATGGTGATGCAGAAAACCTACCCGAAAGAGATGATGCAGAAATTCCTGAAAAACGAGTTAGACGATTATCTGTCGGGCCGGAGTGGGGAGCGCAAGAAGGAGAAACCGTTGGCCGAGGTCGAGAACCAGCAGTATATCCACTACAACAAAGGGTCGCTGGCGATGTTTGCCTTGCAGGATTACATTGGCGAGCCCAACGTGAACCGCGCCCTGCACAGCTTTCGGGATAAGTGGAACTTGGATATGTTGGCTAAGAATGGCCGTTATCCAACCTCTGCCGACTTGATTACGGAGTTCCGCGCCGTAACGCCCGACAGTCTGCAATCGGTCATTACCGATCTATTTGAGACCATGACGCTCTTTGAGAACAGGGCTGATAAAGTCACGGTAAAACCCGCAGGCAAGGCCTTTGAGGTGGCCGTAACGGTGTCGTCGGCCAAGTTCCGGGCCGATTCTTTAGGCAACGAAACACCCACCAAACTCAATGACCTGATTTATATTGGGGTCTATGGCAAGGGCAAAACCGATCAGGATAAGTTGCTGTTTTACCAAAAATACCGCCTGACGAAGCCCAAACAGACCTTCACCGTCCGCGTGAACGAGAAACCAACCCGCGCCGGCATTGACCCGCTTAATATTCTGGTTGACCGAAATTCGGGCGATAATGTGAAGGCAGTTGAGTAGAGACGCATAGTTGCGTCTCGATAGAAATTACCAGACAAACAGAAAGCCCGGTCTTTACGACCGGGCTTTCTGTTTGTGAGTCCCTCAATCACCGTTTTATTAGTCACTGATAACTGCTCATTGTCCATTGAATTTTACTTATCCCACCAAACTGGGGTATCAATATCATCAATATTCCGAAGTCCTTGGCTCTGAATAGCCGCGTCGAGGTTCGTGCGGTTCACTGAGTTCTCTGCGTCGGGATAGGCCAACCGGTTGATAAAGTTGCCTTTGATGGTCTTTCCTGGATACGTATTAGGAGCCAGTACCGGGAAGTTCAACCGGCGGAAGTTGGCCCAGGTTTCGGGGAAGTTCAGGAACGAGGCAATCCAGTATTGGGTGCCGATCATTTCCAGGCCACGGGTGGCTATGTAGGGATTAGCGGTTAGATAAGCCGTAATGTCGGCGGCAGCAACGGCTGCTCCTGCGTCGTACTCGGCTAACTGCTGCATATGGGCCGTTACGCCTGCGTTATAGAACGTAGCGGCAGTACCCGTAGTCCAGCCCCGCACAACGGCTTCGGCCAGCAACAGTTGGGTTTGCGCAAACGTTACAAAATAGTTTGGCGAGGCAATCTTACCCAGGCGCGTACGGTCGAGCTGCGAATATTCGTAGAAGCTCACCAGCTTGTCGCGCGTGGCCTGCCCCACAACTGTACTGTTGTCGTAACCCATCGGCATCCCGATTTGCATAGCCGCCGTGCGGTCGGCGCGGGCAGGTGTTTGGGCTGCTCCCGAAGGGGCTCCTACGTAGCGCACGGCAATGGCCGCCAGGCGGGGGTCGTTAGTCGATTTTAGTTGATCAACAAACGGTTTAGTCAGGTAATAGTTATTGGCCTCCGAACCGTTTAGGGTAGTTCCCGTTGAGTTTGTATAATTGGCATCGTTCCGAATTACGGCGTTGTCGGCACTCGATTGCATAACACCCCCCGTCACGGCCCGTTGCACGAGTTGTTGGGCCAGTGCAGGGTTTATGGCTGAAAGTCGCATCCCAGCCCGAAGCAGGAGCGAAAACGCCAGCCGACGCCATTTCACTACGTCGCCCGCATACATTATTTCACCCGTTTCGCGCGTTTTGGCGGCATCGAGACCGGCAGCCGCTTCTGTCAACTCCTTGACAATGTCTGTGTAAACGGCTTCCTGCTTGTCGTACTTAGGAAACGCAATTCCTTTCAAATACCCCAGTCCAGACTCTGTATAAGGAATGTCACCGTAGGTATCGGTCAGAATCATCATGACGTTGGCCCGCCAGATTCGGGCCGTATGATACAGATTCGACCGGTTGGCATTGCTGCGCGTTTGCTCAATCACGTCGACTAAGTGCCGGTTTGCGTTCTGGAAGTAGTTATTCCAGTTCGCAGCGTTGCGTGGCTTATTATCGACGTTAAAGTTGGCTCCGGCCAATACCGTGCCGTTAGGCGAGATGATTTGCTGCACAATGCCCGCTTCAAAAACCAGGGCATCTCCTCCTGGGTAGTTGCTGCTAAGTATGCCGTTATTCAGCAGCAACACCGGGTTGAGGGCCGTGGGCGAGTTGGGGTTTACGTTCAGTTCGTCGAAACCCTGTTCGCAGCTTGTTGTCAATAGCAAAGCCGCGCAAAGACTCCAGATTAAACTAATTTTTTTCATATCCTTTTTGCATCCCCTTGGGGGGTTTGGAGAAGTTAAAATTTTGCGTTGAGGTTAAAACCTACACTACGTGTTATGGGTACGCCGGTGGCTTCGAGACCTACTACGTTGTCGGACGAAAAACCAAACTGCTCAGGATCTATGTTATCGATCCATTTTTTCAGCACCAATACATTGTTACTCACGGCACTCAGGCGCAACCCTTTGATAAACATGGTTTTGGGCAGAAGCCGCGTGAAGTCGTAGCCCAGCGACACCTGACGGAGTTTCACAAAACCTCCGTTATACACAACCGCTTCGCCCAAGTTATTCGCCACCATGGTTTCGTAGTACTGTTGGGCATTAACTTTGCCGGTATTGGCTTCGCCGTTGGGGCCAACGCCGACACCTGTCATCAAGTAATTGGGGCTGTCGCGGCCAACGAGCGTCATTTGGTGTAATCCGTGCCGGATGGCATTGCGATTCGTACCGGAAATCATCTTGTTGCCTAAGCGATAATCGATCAGGAACGTCAGGTTGAGACCTTTGTAATTAAACGTATTGGTAATACCGCCAAACCACTTTGGCAGAGCCGAACCGAACGAAACCTGTTGAGGGCCGCGCTGAGGCAGTCCACTGGCTGTATGAATAAGCTGACCCTGCGCGTTACGTAGCAGTGGGAAGGTGTAAATCTGGCCGAGGGCTTGGCCCACAACCTGCCGCACCTCACCAATAAACACCCCGCCCCCTGTTACAATCTGGGCAGGTTGACCGTTTTTGTCGTAGTCGCGTTCGGGCGTACCATCGTCGTCGGTCAGCAGGCGAAGCAATTTAGTTTCGTTGTAGGCCGCATTGAAACTAATATCCCAGCTAAAGTTGGCACTACGGACTGGTGATCCCGTCAGCAACAATTCGATGCCCCGGCTTTGGCTTTGACCACTGTTGATAAGTTGATCGAAGTAACCCGACCCGGATGAAATCTGAGCCGCTACAATCTGGTCGCTTGTGATTTTATTGTAGTACGCAATGTCGAAACCAATGCGGTTGTTCAAAAACTTCATCTCCATACCAATCTCAGTCTCGGCCACGCGCATCGGCTTCAAGGTCGCATTGGGTACGCGGCTTCCCGAAATAAAGCCTACGGGCTGGCTCTGGAACAGGTTAGCGTTTACACCGTAGAATAGTCCGTTGGCGTAGGGCGATACGTCCGTATCGCTACCCACCTGGGCAAAGGCCGCCCGCACCTTTCCGAAGCTGATAAAGTCAGGCAACAGTTTATTGAAGGCTTGTGAAAACACGAAGCTACCCGTTACGGACGGATACAGGATGCTTCGGTTGCCGGGGGCCAGCGTCGAGAACCAGTCGTTGCGGGCAGTGGCATTGATAAACAGATAGTCGTTATAGGATAAGCCCACCTGCGCATACAGCGAATTTACCTTGCGTTCGCTAAAGTTGTAAGTGGGGTCTTTTACACGAGCATTCTGGGGGGTATATAGCCCACGCACCACAAAGTCGACTGCATAAACGCTATTATTATCACCGTAGCGATACAATTGATTACCACCAAGCGTAGCGTCAACGCCGATCTTGCCAAACTTGCGGTTAGCACCGATCAGGAAGTCGGCGTTGACTTCGCGGAAACGGCGCGTTTCCTGAGTAACCCAACCATTTACGAAACCAACCGGTGGGGGGCCTTGCGGGGCCGAGCCCGTCGGGAAATTATACACCTGGTTCCGCGCCCAGTAATCCTGACCAACCCGGCCCTGTACATACAGCCAATCGGCAAACTTATAGCGTAGAGCTATGTTCCCAAAAAGCCGGTCGCGCTGAATCTTCTCAAATTTGTCGCTCAGCGTGAAGTAGGGGTTGGTTCGATTGCGGAACCGCGACCACACAAACTCGTTGCCGCCGGCATCGTACTTATTGGCTTCCAGCACATCGAAAGGCATCGAGTTGGCCATGGTATAAATCACTGTCGGAATCGTAAAATCCTGCTGGGCAATCTGGGGCGGGTTCAGGTTGTCCTCATTCGAGTAGTTGATCGTCCCCATTACGTTCAATTTACTCGTCAGGTTGTAATTAAAACCCAGGTTGATCGTCCGGCGTTTGTACGTATTGTTGGGGGTGATCCCTTTCGAGTCGAGGTTCGAGATCGACAGGTTAAAACCTCCCTTTTCCCCTGCCGACGACAACTGAACGGTATTGGTCCAGTTCATTCCGTTTCGGTAGAACGAATTGATCCGGTTGCGGACCGGCGCGTATGGAACCGTAACACCTCCAAACAGCACCTGCGTCATGCCCGGCTGGAATTGTTCGCCAAAACTCCACACGCCCGACGTTGGGTTAGCGGCTGTGGGCCGAACGCCATTTTCGCCCTGTCCGTACTCATACTGATAATCCGTGAAGTCGAGCGGCTGTTCAACCGTAAAGTTACTGTTGTACTGCACACCGATTCCCTGCGAGGTTCCCTTGGTTTTGGTCGTAATCATGATAACGCCGTCTTTGGCCCGCGAACCGTAGAGGGCGGCCGCCGTAGCTCCCTTTAGGACAGTCATCTCTTCGATATCGTCGGGGTTAATCGAACTCAGACCGTCACCCCCGTCGGAGTTATTGAACCCCCGGTTGGAGATAGACCCATCCGACCCGTTATTACCCGAATTCAAGCTGAAGTTGGTGTTATCAATGGGAACGCCGTTGATAACAATGAGCGGGCTGTTTTGCCCCGAAAACGACGACTGCCCCCGGATCCGAATCTTACTGGTCCCGGCTGGGCCCGTTCCCAGGCTGGAGATTTGCACACCAGCCATTTTACCCTGCAACGCATTCATGAAATTAGGCTGTCGGTTCACATTAATCTGCTCAGAACCCAGGGTTGCCGTGGCATAGCCCAGTGTTTTGGATTCTTTCTTGATACCGAGGGCCGTAACAACCACTTCGCTCAATGCCTGCGACGCTTCGGTGAGCGAGACCGTCAGTTGGGTTTGATTACCAACCGAAACCTCTTTGCTGTCGTAACCAATGGCACTAACAACGAGCACCGATGAAGCCGGGGCAGCCAGCGAAAACCGACCGTCAGCATCGGATGTGGTGCCGGTTTGGGTGCCTTTCAGCAGAATATTCACCCCAGGAATCGGTTTGCTGTCGGCTCCGGTAACGCGGCCCGACACGCGCCTATCCTGCGCCAACGCAGTTGTAGTGGTCAGCAGTACGACCAGCACAAAGGCTAAGAGCCAGGCGGGTCTAAAAAGTAGAATGTATTTCATTGGTGATTAAAAACAAGGTTTAACGCAGTAAAAGTCTATTTTTTCTTACCAGAATTTCACTCAAAAAGTCAAACTAACAGGCATTTCTACTTAGATTTCTGGGGTTATTATAGCAGCAGATGCAGGATAATGTTTTGACTGTTCGTTCCGTCTGTGGCTTCATCGCCAAACTTGTACCGCACTCCATTTGCTTCAAGAGCCAGAAACGGCGTACTTGCATAGCAGTTTCGGCTGATTTTCATCATTATACCATTGACTGACAACTACCCATCATGGCTAAACTGATCGTTGTTGACGACGATAAGAAAATCCGCGAAGCCCTACGCGATATTTTAGAATACGAAGGCTACGACGTTGACATGGCAACCAACGGCGAAGAAGGCTTCGACCTGATTATGAAAAATAACTATGATGTCGCGCTTTGCGATATTCGTATGCCCAAAATGGACGGGCTGGAGTTGCTGTTGAAGGTTGGCGAGGTTGGCAAAAACACCCAGTTTGTGATGGTGTCGGCCTACGGTAACATCGAAAACGCCGTGGAAGCTACCAAGCGGGGGGCGTTTGATTTCATCGTGAAACCACCCGATCTGAACCGCCTGCTGGTCACGGTCAGAAACGCCATCGAACGCTCAAAAATGACGCAGGAGACCAAATCGCTTCGGAAACGCATCTACAAACTCAACGAGATCGTGGGCGAGTCGGCCCCAATTCTCAAAGTTAAAGAAACCATCAACCGCGTGGCCGCTACCGAAGCCCGTGTACTCATCACCGGAGCCAACGGTTCGGGCAAAGAGATGGTTGCCAAGCAGATACACGAAAAAAGCAACCGTGTCAATATGCCGATGATTGAGGTAAACTGCGCGGCCATCCCCAGCGAACTCATCGAAAGCGAACTCTTCGGCCATGAAAAAGGTGCGTTCACCGGCGCGGTTGCCCGGCGTATCGGCAAGTTTGAACAAGCTGATAACGGCACGTTATTCCTCGACGAGATTGGCGATATGAGCCTGTCGGCCCAGGCCAAAGTGTTGCGGGCCTTGCAGGAAAATAAAATCACCCGCGTTGGGGGCGACAAAGAAATCAAAATCAACGTCCGGGTTATTGCCGCAACTAACAAAGACCTGCGCCGGGAGATTCAGGAAGGCGGTTTTCGCGAAGATTTATTCCACCGTCTGAGCGTGATTCCGATTCACGTACCGGCCCTGTCTGACCGGCGCGAAGACATTCCGTTGCTGACTGATAAGTTCCTGAACGACATCGCCACCGAATACGGCGCACCCACCAAGGAGGTTTCGCCGGAGGCCATGACCTACCTGCAATCGCTGGGCTGGACGGGTAACGTCCGCGAACTCCGCAACGTGATTGAACGCTTGGTGATTATGTGCGGTGAAAAAATCACGGCAGACGACGTGAAGATGTATGCCTAAACCAGCAGATTACACCCCCGAATATCTGAATTATCGAAACGTCCGATGACCCGGAATGGCAATTCCCGAAAGGTGCCGGGCGTTTCGGCGTATTGGCCCAAATCCTGGGTTTCAACAAACGCACAGGAATCTAAATTTGCCAGATCAATAACGTTGATGCCGCCGGTCTGGCGTGACCCGGTGCCATCTCCGGTTTTGCTGTAGTCATTAGTATAGATGGCAAACGGGTCGTTCAGGTCGCGGAGGAGAACCCGCATGGTGGGGCCGGGCCGAAAAACGCCTTCGCCCGTTGAATAGCCCTGCGAGAGTAATTCAGTCATGCCGTATTCTGAGTGAATGGCCCGCATACCCAGCCGGGTTGTCAGGATTTCGTGAACCTGTTCGCGCAAAAGCTCTTTCCGGCGGCCTTTCATACCGCCGGTCTCCATCACGGTCAGGTTTGGGTGTTGGCCCAGAAAGGTCAGGTCGTGCTGTTCGGCCCAGTCGAGCAGGGCAAACGTCACGCCAACAAGCAAAACAGGGCGTTCGGGGTGTTGCATAGATTGCCGAAGTTGGCCTGTCAGTTCATCCAGATTATCGAGGTAAAAACCGTTGCCCGGTGCCGTTGATTGCCGCATAAAATGCTGAATCATATACACGAGCGACGAATTTGTTCGTTCCAGATAAGACGGCAGCAGAGCCAGAATCTGCCGATTTCGGAGCGGGCCATACACGGCTTCAAACGTTTGAACGCTGACGGTTTCGTACAGATCGGCATCGTTCACACGGTGTTGGCTGGTGGTTTGGCCGGTGGTGCCACTGCTGGTGAATACCAATGGCGTTTCAGTAATTGAGTCTGAATACGGTACGGTTAAAGCAGGCAATTCGGTTATGACCGCGTGCGTTTTGAAGAAGCCAATCGGCAGAAACGGTATTTGCCGTAGCGTAGTAACGGTTTCGGGGTCGCGGTTGAGGTAACCAAGATAGGCCCGATACACCGGGTTAAACGCAGCCTGATACCGAAAAACAGCCAACGCCACCGACTCAAACGTGTCGGGGCCAACGGTCAGGATTTGCTCCCGCAACAATTGCCGTACTGACGATTGCCGCAACGAAACTGCGTTTTCTGGAGTTATTGACAAGTGAATTTCATTTTTACGATACCAACATCATGCAGCGGCAACTGATTCAATCGGGCGTTTTGTTTTTGGCCCTCACGCTGGGCTTGTCGGCTTGTTTTCCAGAGCCTGATTTCAGCGACACGCCCGTTATCCGGTTTCAACAACGTTACAAATTTCCCAAACCCGCCAGTGCTGACCGCCGAACGCCCCGACGCGATTCGGTCGTGATTATTATTGATGGCGAAGATGGTGACGGCGATCTCGGCGAAGATATTCAACTCGATTCGGCCCGGATTCGGCGGACGGTGTTTGCCAAAGAAACTTGGGGAAACTACGAACTCAAGCCGTTGCAGTTGGTCAATGGCAAATACGAAGAACTGATTTTGACCGATTATCAGAAACTGTTTTTTCCCCGGCTCTATCGCAACGACAAACGCGGCCCGGTTGAGATCAAGAACCTTGATTTTAGCAGTGTTTTTCCGTATTCCAACAATTTTAGGATGGTGACGATCAAATTCCGGGTCAAAATCCGCGACCGCGCCCTGAACGAAAGCAACACTATTGAGACCGACACGATTACGGTGCCGATTTTCGGGCGGTAAATTACTAACTGTCAGCTTCTTCCTTAACAGTTTTCTCCTTAGGCCGCTCATACGTGGCCTTTCCTTTTTCGTCCCATTCTGATAGTACCACCGGCTCAACGCCCGTTTCCCACTGATCGCGGGGGTATTGGGTGAGTTTCCGGCGGAAACGGCGGGTAGTTTGGGGGTAGTATTCTGTCCATCGGCCCACTTTCAGACCATTATCATACTTACCCTCTTCGGCGAGCTGCCCGTTAGGATGAAACGCCAGATATGTACCGCGCACTTTCCCAAACTCAACAGGCATCACTTCTTTGATTTTGGTATGGGCCGAATCGTACCAGACAATTCGGGATTCTGCCGGGAAACCCCGTGCCCAGCGAACCTTGTCTAAGAGCATAAAATTGGCATCGTACTTTTCCCAACGGGCATCTTTCGTTCCGGCGTAATAAAATCCTTCCTCAACCAAATCACCGTTTTGATAGCGTTTGTAGGGGCCGTGCAACCATAGCACATTGGCCCGGTCGGGTGGTACCGAACTCGTGACCCGGTTGCTTTTCTGATCGTACCAAAACAACTCGCGGGCGTAGGCACTTGCTGCCTGCGAGCCTTTCAAGACGTGAAACTTCTCGATGATGGTGCGGTCGCCGGAGCCAATTTTGGTGTAAGCTTCCACCATCCCCAAGCCTTCATAATCAGTGCGCGACTGTTTCTTCTTCCGGGTGTTGTCGGCATATTTTCGGCGTAATTGCTTGATTTTCAGGCCTAAATCGGGTAGCGTTTCCGAAAAAAGTTCTTTCGTACTGGCAACCGATTCGCCGAGTCCGCTTGATTCCATTAACCCTCCCGACAGGGCCGAGGGTTTGGTCATGGCTTTGAGTGCCGACCCCGACAACATAGACGACGAAACGGGCAGGCCCAACTGGTCAAGCACCGATTTCTGCTTTTTGCTCTTCACGGGTGGCCCACCAGCAGTGGTCAGGGCGGCTGGTGCGGTGGTCTGAGCCAGCACAACGGCTGCGGTTGCAACTATCAAAAATGCGAATACAATCGAAATCCGAAACATGACTGGCAATGAAAAAGCGTATAACCTGTGTTAGCTTTGCAACGATTTCGATTGACGGAATATTTCAAAACCAGTGGAACACGGATGACGCAGATTGAAAAGATTTGCACAGATTTCTTTTTTCAATGAAAGTTTGCGTAAATCCTTTCGATCTGCGTCATCTGCGTTCTATTTCTCCGCGTCTTATTACTTTCTTGTGGAAAAAAACGCTAAAATTTACGTCGCTGGGCATCGCGGCATGGTTGGTTCGGCCATTGTCAGAAACCTCCGGGCCAACGGCTATGATAACCTTGTTGTCCGCACCTCCGCCGAGTTAGACCTTCGGAATCAGGCGGCTGTGACTGGTTTCTTTGCCGCCGAACGCCCGGATTACGTTTTTCTGGCGGCTGCCAAAGTCGGCGGTATCCTGGCAAACAACACCTATCGTGCTGATTTTCTGTACGATAACTTGCTCATCGAAGCCAATATCATTCATCAGGCGTACCAAACGGCGGTCACGAAATTATTATTTCTGGGTTCATCGTGCATTTATCCCAAGCTCGCCCCGCAGCCGTTGCAGGAAGAATCGTTGCTGACCGGCCCGCTCGAAGCCACCAACGAACCCTACGCCATTGCCAAAATTGCCGGTATCAAACTCTGCGAAGAATACCGCTATCAATACGACTGCAATTTTATCTCGGCCATGCCGACTAATCTCTACGGCCCCAACGATAACTACGATTTGCAGGGTTCGCACGTGTTGCCAGCCCTGATTCGGAAATTTCACGAAGCCAAAATCAGTGGTTCGACCTCAGTTGAGGTGTGGGGAACGGGATCGCCCCGGCGTGAATTTCTCCACGCCGACGACCTCGCCGAAGCCTGTGTGTTTCTGATGGAGAACTACAACGACAAACTATTCGTGAATATCGGCACCGGCGAAGACCTGACCATCAAGGAATTAGCCGAAATGGTACAGGCCACTGTCGGCTACGAAGGTGACCTGCGCTGGAACACCGACAAACCCGACGGAACGCCCCGCAAACTGATGGACGTGTTGCGGCTGCACAACATGGGCTGGCGGCACAAAACCGAATTAGCCGACGGGTTGGCACGAACGTATCAGGATTTTTTGGCAAATCAAGCGGTGTATGGGTAGAGACGCAGCTTGAACGCCATCCGGGCAGGAGACGCAAAATATTGCGTCTCTACGTCTAAATATCGCCCGCCAATTCAGTCTGCTGTTGCCAAAAACGCGGGTATAAACGTCCGGTTGTGAGCAGTTCGGTATGCGTCCCCTCTTCAATAACTCGCCCGTTTTCTAAAACCACAATATTGTCGGCAGTTCTGACGGTACTGAGCCGGTGGGCAATGATAATGATGGTTTTGCCCGCGTCGGCAAGGTTGTGAATCACGCGCTGAACATACTGCTCCGAACCCGAATCGAGTGCCGACGTGGCTTCGTCTAAAATCAGGATTTCGGGGTCTCGATACAAGGCGCGGGCAATGGCAAGACGTTGGCGTTGCCCACCCGATAAGGTTGCACCGTTTTCGCCGAGGTAGGCGTGAAAGCCGTTCGGCAGTTTTTCGATGAAGCTCAAAATCCCCAAATCGTTGCACAGCTACAGCTGCAGAATGCGCGGCATATCCGGTGCGGCTTCGCCAACGGCGATGTTTTCGATAACGTTGCCTGCAAAGAGGTCTATTTTTTGCGGCACCACGCCCACAGTCCGGCGCAAACTATCGGGATGAACGTAGCGAATGTCATACTTACCGATGTGAATATTACCCGCTACCAACGGGTATAGCCCTTGCACCAACGATAGCAACGTTGATTTACCAGAACCGCTTTCGCCCACTATGGCCGTTATTTTTCCTTGTGAAATGGTGAGCGAGAAGTTTTCAAGAACAACAGTGCGGGTTCCGTAACGAAACGTAACATCCTGAAAAACGATGTCGCCAACCATATCGGCAGTGAGCGTTAGCTTGTTTTCGGTGGCTTCCCGTTCTAAATCCATGATTTCAAACAGGCGGTCGGCAGCAATGAGCGCGTCCTGCACACTGCGGTTGGCCCCAATCAAACTGGCGGCTGGCCCGGTGAAATACCCGATGAGGGCATAAAACGAGAGAAGTTCACCGGGCGTAATAACCCGCTGCAACACAAAATAGCCGCCCGCCCAAAGCAACACAATCGTAAACAGCCGCGAAACCAATTCAGACGCACTGCCGACGTAAACCCCGCGACTACCCGACGCAAAAATGGTTTGCAACAATTTCACAAAGCTTGCTTCGGTTTTGTCGCCCGCAAACGTCTCTAAGCCAAACCGTTTGATGGTGCCAATGGCGTTGAGCGATTCAACCAACTGGGCTTCCAAATCGGCTGCGTTTTCCATCAATTGCCGCCCATACCGTCGGTTGATCTGGTTCACAATTGCATACAACCCGGCGTATAACGGCAAAACCAACGCCATTATCAAGGCTAATTTCCAGTAGTAGGTAAACATCAGCCCGAACGAAAACAAGACGATGAGCAGATTCACGACCAAATTCAGGGCCGTATCGTTGAGAAATGACCGGATTTTTACGGCATCGTTCACCCGCGAAATGATTTCACCAACCCGCATCGTATCGAAAAATGGTTGGGGTAGTTTCAGTAAGTGTTTGTAGTAGCCCAGAATCAGGGCGGCATCCATTCGCTGACCCGTTTTGAGGTTGAATATATTTTTTGTTATGCCAATGAAGAGCTGCAACAACAGCACCACAATCATTGTGACGCTCAACAGATTAAGCAGATTTTGGTTGGCTTCGGGCAGTACGTTGTCCACAATTTTTTGCACATAAATCGAAGTCGTTAGCCCCAGTAGCGTGTAAATCACGGCCCCGAACAAAGCTTGTACCAATACGGCCCGGTGCGGTTTTAGCAACTGCCCAAACCGCCCCATCACAGATGTTTTTTTGTTGGCGGCTTGAAACGTTTCGTCCGGCAGCAGCAAGAGCAGAACATCCGTCCAGTCGCGTTCAAAATCGGCCCGGGTTTTGCGGTGCATCCGGCCATCGGCGGGGTCCATCACCGTTACGTGCTGCTTCGTAACCCGATAAATCACGACGTAATGATGCAGTTGCCCGTTTTTGACAACGATGTGCGCAATGGCCGGTTTCGGGATTTTATCTAAACTGTCCATCGTGCCTTTCACGCCCTTTGCCTGAAAGCCCATCTGTTTGGCGGCTTCGATCAGGCCCAGTACGTTGGTGCCTTTCTGGTCGGTGCTGGCAAGCTGCCGGATGCGGGCAACGGGCAACAACAGC
>JBBRUV010000068.1:0-16558 GCA_038247465.1 Cytophagales bacterium | reverse complement strand
CGAAGGCGGGCAGAATCTGGCGATTTCGGCAACGGTTCGTACGGCGGTCAATGGCGCGGCTGGCCTTAGTTTATCGTGGAAAACAGCTCAAAATCAAGCGTTTCTGCGTGGTGGGCGATTTGATTTATACGGAACCTTCTACACCGAAACTGCCGACAAGAATTTTTCGGGAACCGGATTTTACCCCAATCTGCAGCTCGATTTACGGCCTTTTTCGGTGCTGCTCAGTTTCTGGAACGGCAAAAACTACCGCGCCGAATATGGCGGGGATTTGTACCAGTCGTACAGCCGGTTTTTGGGCAGCTCGCGCATCGAACCTCGCCGAAATCTGCTGATTGCCCGGTTTCTGCGTGATATTCAACTGGCAGAGGGGCTAACAGCCACTGTTCGGGTTGAGCCACATTATGATTTCGGGAACGGCCTGTTTGACCATTCAGCAGGGGTGTATCTGACGTATCGGTTTGGCACACGGCTGGGCAAAAATTGAAACAGAGTTCATGCAAAAGCGCGAAGACGCAAAGACCTAAAATGGGTTGCGTCTTCGCGCCTTTGCATGAACCCTGTTTTTCTACATCACAGAATCTGTTGCCGTTGACTGTGGTTGCGGGGTTGGCTGGGTTTGCTGCGGCTGTTGTTGGGGAACTTGCTGCGGCCGCTGTTGGGGAAGCTGCTGCGGCTGCTGACCAGGATAATTGTTGAACGGCTGAAACTGCGGCCCTACAAACTCAACCTCAGTAATGTAGTATTTGGTATCGCCGTTCCAGGGCAGTTTCAGGATTTTTTCTTCGTAGTGCAACGTCACACGTTGCCCGTTTTTTACGGCTTCGGTCACTTTTTTAGCGATAGCATCGTCGCGTACCGAAAAATCGAAATACTGCGGAGTGAGCGAACCTGTCTCGCCCGAAAAGCCACCCACGTTCAGCACCCCTTCGTAGGTTTTGAAAACGAACCCCCGACGGCTGAATTTAGAAACCGTGCCAGCCCGTTCGCCGTCGGAATAACTCCAGCCGGTGAGCACCCACAACACACCCGCCACAACGAGCAGAAAAATTAATAAAAAGGAGATAAAGCGCATAGCGTTTGATAAATTGGTTTGATGGCGGGCAAAGCAACAAAAATTTGCCCGTTACCGCAATCATTAACGAGTGTGGAGACAGTTTGTTAGGTTAAAAGTTGCTCATCAAGCCCGGCCAACCGTTGGTTCAGGTCGTCGTCGGCGATGTCTTCCTGTTCTGAGTTATCATAAATCGAGAGCAGAAAAACCGTATTCTCAACCACCCGAATGTGTGCAATTACCCGTGCATCACCGCTCTTGCCTTTGTTTTTCGAGGTGATAGCCCGCCGAATTTTGTAGCAGCCCTGACCAGTACCAGTGCCCATTGTTGGCTCGGTTTCCAACTGTTCAATCAACGTTTCGGTATCATCGGGTAACGAACGGTATTCTTTGCCCAGATGCCTGACTTCACGACCAAATTTTGGCGTGGCAATAACGCGGTAAGCCATTTTCAGTGAACAGTTTCGGGGGTAGATGCCGATTCTTTTCCCTGCTTGATGGCTTCTTCCTGCTCAATTTCTTCGCGCCATTCTTTTAGGAAATCTTCTGCTGACCGTAATTGAATTTTTCCCGCCAAATGCCGTTTCACATCATTCAGCCCCTCTACAATACCATCCCAAACCTCCTGTTGGCTGGCGGTAAGGGGTTTAAGTTTGGGCTTTTTCGGTTTTTTAATCGTGACCAACCCCGCCTTTGTCATGCTTTTGAGCAGCGACGGGGCGTTTTCGTTCGTGACCTCAACGATGCATGTATTGATGCCAACGGCTGGTTCTGTGTCAAAACAAAGACACAACTTACTTGCCCCGGATGGCCGTAACGGGGTCAAGCCGCGAGGCCGAAATGGCGGGTAGGATCCCGGCCAGCACACCAATCACGCTCGATACGCCAACGCCGAGAATAATGTTGCCCGCCGAGAGTTGCACCTCCAGACTGCCCAACGGCGCGAACGATAGCAGCCAGACCAGAAAAATACCCAGCAAACCGCCCACCAGACTTAGTAGCACGGCCTCAAACAAAAACTGGAACAGAATGAAGTAATTCTTAGCCCCCAGCGATTTTTGGATGCCAATCAACGTGGTGCGTTCACGGACAGACACAAACATGATGTTGGCAATACCAAAACCACCCACCAAAATCGAAAACGAGCCGATAACCCAGCCTGCAATACCCAGCACGGCAAAAATCCCGCCGATGGCGTTGGCAACGGCTTCGGGGCGGTTGATGGCAAAATTATCGTCCTGCGTCGGTTTCAGGCTCCGTCGCGCCCGCATCATGCCCCTGATTTCGCCTTCGAGATTTTGCAGGCTGTCGTCGGTTTCGTAGCCTTTCACCGAAATCGTAATCGTAGGATTCGCCGACTGAAACAACTTGGCAAACGTGTTATACGGAATCAGCACGCGCCGGTCGGGGTTGCCGCCGATTTCTAAAATACCCGTACCTTTTTTGGCCTGAACTCCAATCACGGTGAAGTTAATGCCGCTTACCTGAATCTTCTGCCCAACCGGATACTGGATCGGAAACAGCGTTTCGGCCACTTCAGAGCCAAGAATTACCACATTACGAGCGGCATCCTGCTCCTGCACGGCAAAATACCGGCCCTCGGCCACCGGCACTTCGGTAATCTGGTTATAGTCCATCGTTACGCCCGACACCCGCGCGTTCAGACTATTGTTGCCGCGTTTGATGGTTAGACTGCCCCGCCCACTTGCCGCCGAGATTGCTTTGGCGTTTTCGAGCCGGGCCTGCAACGTTTTAAAATCTTTGTAGGTCGGTTCGGGCCGCTGGAAATATTTCCACCACTGATATTCACCCCCAAATTCAAACGGCCATTTCTGCACGTACAGCACCCGGTCGCCCAAAAAATTCAGGCTGTCTTTGATGTTCCGTTCGAGCGAATCAACCATCGTGAACACGGCAATAATGGCAAAAATGCCGACCGTTACGCCAAGTAACGAGAGAATGGTACGGAGCAGATTAGCCAGCAATGCCTGCCAGGCAAAGCGGAAACTTTCAAAAACCTGACGGAGTGTTTTCATGAGCGTGATTGGGTGCTTGAGCCATGGAACGAATTACGAAACCGGCTCGCCGTTAGACAACCAATTTAGTATGGGCGATGGTTTGGGCCGGATAAGTGGTTTCTGCTACTGCCATCGCCCGTTGGTTTATTCGTTCAGTCAAGCACCACCGCCGTGCCATTAGCCGACACCATCAGCATGGAACCACTACCGCCAATGGTCTGAAAATCAAGGTCAACACCAATAATTGCATTGGCTCCTAACCGTTGCGCCTGCTCAATCATTTCTTTGGTGGCAATGCTTTTGGCCTCGCGCAGGCCCTGTTCATACGCCCCGGAGCGGCCACTAACCACGTCGGTAATGTTAGCAAAAAAGTCACGGACTAAATTGGCTCCAATAATGGCCTCGCCGTTGACTAAGCCGATGTACTGGGAAATACGCCGACCTTCGACGTTGTGTGTAGTGGTGATAAGCATTGGTTTTGAGTTATGGAGTTGCAAAACCCCCGATTCGGCGTATCAAAGGTGCAGCGTTCGTGGCAAAACAGAAAATTATCGGGCAATTTGCGTTCATAGCTTATTTGTTGGCATAACACTCACTTTCGCCAACCCCACCCCCGCCCGGCGTTTCGATGCGGATGCGTTCGCCGGGCCGCACGGCGCGGGTAAAAATCCCCGGCAAGGGTTCCTGGGCACCATTTGCAAGAATCAGAAACTGCCGTCCTACCGCACCCGGTTGCCCGCCGTTGATGCCGTATGGAGCCTGAACGCGGTGCTGACTCAGAAGCGTGACCTGCACGGGTTCCAAAAATTCAATGTCCCGAATCAGGCCGTCTCCGCCCCGCCACTGCCCGGCCCCGCCGGAGTTGGGCCGCAACGAAAATTCACGAAGCCGCACCGGATACCGCCGTTCTAATTCTTCGGGGTCGGTGAGTTTGGTGTTGGTCATGTGCTGATGCACCCCCGACCGACCAGCTTGCCCCTCGGTTGCGCCCCCGCCCCCGCCAATGGTTTCGTAGTAGCCAAAATATTCATTACCAAACAAGAAATTGTTCATCGTTCCCTGGCTACACGCGCTCAGGTTCAAGGCTTTAAGGAGTGTGTCCACGAGTCGCTGACTGACTTCGGTGTTACCGCCCACAACGGCGGGGCAAGTTTCAGGATTATCCGAAAAAACCGGATTCAGGAAAGACTGGGCGGCACTCCGTGATTCGGGCAAAATCAATGAAACGGATTCCATCAGGCCCTCATTGAGCGGGATATCTTCATCAACCCAGAGCCGCAACACATACAGCACCGCGCTGTTCAAAATCGAGACATTGGCGTTGAGGTTGCGCGGATGTACGCCCGACGTTCCCCGGAAATCGAACGTAACGCGCTCGTTTTTCACCGCTATTTTTACGCAAATCCGGTGGCCGTCGTCTAAGCATTCTTCGGCCTCAAACGTCTGACTATCAAGTGGTTTCAACACCCGCCGAAGCGCGTCGGTGGCCGTTTGTGCCAGTTGATTCATGTACCTTCGCACGGTGTCGGGACCATGCTGCCGGGCGAGTTCGCAGAGGGCTGTTTGCCCGGTTCGGAGCGAAGCAATGGCCGCTTCGATGTCGGCGCGATTCTCGGCAAGGGCGCGGGTTGGATACGGCGCGTTGACAAACAGGGCCGAAATGCCGGGCGATCCGGGCGAGGGTTCCCACAAAAACTGCCCGTTTCTGACCACATACATCGGCTCTAAAACCACGCCCTCTTCGGTTAGATTCGTGGCATCGGGCGGCATCGAACCGGGCACTTTGCCGCCAATTTCGGCGTGGTGGGCGCGATTGACGACGTAGCCAATCCGACTGCCATCATCAGCAAAAACGCCCTGAATCAGCGTTACATCAGGCAGGTGCGAGCCGCCAAAACCGGGGTGATTGGTGATAGCAACGTCGCCGGGGCCGAGCAACAACACGCTGGTTACAAGCCTGGTACATACACCCAGACTGCCCAGATGCACCGGGATATGCGGAGCGTTGGCAACCAACCGGCCACCGGCATCAAGCACGGCACAGGAGAAATCGAGCCGTTCTTTTACGTTCACCGAGAAAGCCGTTCGCTGCAACTGTGTGCCCATTTCCTCGGCAACGGCCATAAATCGGTGCGCAAAGAGTTCGGTTTGAATAACGGATTGCCCGGAAATTTTCTGCTCCGGTTCTAAAACCGGAGCAAGCAGTTCAACAACACCTTTCCAGACAGTCACCGTCAAATCAGCCTCAACCGTGGCTGTCCAGCCCGTTTCGATATACGCCGACGATGTCGTGTTAAGCAACAGAGCCGGGCCGGTGACGGTATGACCAGGGTTGAGCACGGGCCAGTCGAAGGCCGGTATTGGGCCTGACTCCTGTTTTTGACTCCATTGCCCCGGTTTTAACATCGGGGTAATGGAGTCAAAAACAGGAAGTTCTGGCTCTTTCGTGCTGACGACCACACGAATACTGTCAACCTCAACCGGGCGCATCTGGCCGTTGGTTGTTTCGGGATAATGGCCGTAAATAGTTTGGTATCGGGCCTGAAAATCAACTAATAATGCGGCTGTATCTGCATTGCGGAATGGTACATCAAGGGTACTTTCCTGCCCGGCCAATCGCATCGCCAACCAACATGAGCGAACCTCAACCGGCGTTTCCGAGCCAATATCTTCGCGCAGTTCAGCAGTGGTTCGTGCGGCTAAATCGGCAATTATTTCGGGTAGTGTTTCGGACAGATCGGCCAGCAACCGCAATACCGACCGTGATGCCACCCGCTCGATTCGGGCCTGACCAATACCAACCGCACTGAGCAAACCGCCATCGAATGGCAGAATTAATCGCCTGATTCCCAGCAAGTCGGCCACGCCACAGCCGTGCAAACCACCGGCCCCGCCAAACAACAGCAGCGAATAGGAGGCCGGGTCCAACCCGCGTGAGACTGATATTTTACGGATGGCCCCGGCCATTGCTTCGTCGGCGATTTGCACTAACCCGGCCAGCAAATCGGCGCGTTCGGGCGCCGGGCCAGCAACAGTTTCGATTTGCTGAACGAGGTTGCTCAGGGCGGCTTCAGCCTTGTCGGGAAAAATCGGAATCCCGAACTGCCGGGGCAGCAATCGGCCCGTCAGCAGATTTACGTCCGTAATCGTGAGCAGCAACGGCTGACCGGGCGCACCGCCACCGTAGCAGGCCGGGCCGGGGTTGGCTCCCGCGCTTTGCGGCCCCACCCGCAACTGCCCGGCCACGGCATCGAACCAGCACACCGACCCGCCCCCAGCCGCAACGGTTTCGATAGCCAACGATGGCAACTGCAAGGCAAACGGCCCGATAGTAGTCGAGAAACGGTAATCGGGTTGGCCGTCGCAGCGGGCCACATCGGTACTCGTGCCGCCCATGTCGAGCGTCAGGGCAGGGCCGTGTTTCCGGGCGAGGTGTGCCGCCCCGATTACGCCCCCCGCCGGGCCGCTCAACAGGCTGTCTTTTGGCCGAAATAAATCGGCCCGTACCAGCCCGCCCGCGCTGGTCATTACGGAAACCGGATGGCCGCCCAACTGCTGCTGCACATTGGCGAGGTACTGCCGCAAAACAGGCGTGAGATATGCATCAACAACGGCAGTTTGGGTGCGCGAGACATAGCCCGGCGCGGCAGACACCTCTGTTGAGCGCGTGACAACGGCAAAACCGGCATCGGCCAGTGAATCAGCGAGTTGCAATTCGTGGACGGGGTTTTGGTAGGCGTTCAGGAACGAAATCGCGATGGCATCGGGCCGGGTTTCCTGCAAATCAGCGATGAGTCGGGCAACGGTTTCCGGCGTAAGTGGTTGCAGAATCTCGCCGGTGGCCGTTACGCGCTCATCTACTTCCAGCACCGTTTCATACAGTACCTCGGCGGGCGGAATGGCAAGCTGAAACAGGTTTGGCCGCTGCTGAGTGCCAATCAGGAGCAGGTCTTTAAAGCCTTTGGTCACAAGCAGGGCCACGCGCCCGCCCCGCCGTTCGAGCAGGGCGTTGGTGCCGCGTGTGGTTCCGAGCCGCATCTCCAACGCCGGAAACGGCTGATTCAGGGGCGTTTCCGTCAGGAGCCGGGCCGCCAAAACGGGGGCTTCTTCGTTGGTGGTGAGTTGTATGGTTGCCGGGTTGGGGAGTTGTAGCGGTGGCGCTGTGGCGATTGTGCCATCAGTAGCCAAGCCAACGACCATAGCCGTTTGCCCGGTTTCAAGAACCCTCAACTCGTATCCATCAAAAATCGGGGCTGTGAGCCAGGGCGCAATGACTTTTCCATTCTGAAGCTGACCGCGCAGATAGCTACTGCTCAACACTTTAACGCGGTGGAGATTCCCGGTGGGGTCGCGGGCAAGGCCATCGGTGAAGGTGCCGCCGGTATCAATGAAAAGTTGCCACATTCAGCAAAAATACGGCATGGGTCGGTTTATCACCACCACCCCCGCCTGCCAATACCGTTTCAATACCTCGCCATCAGCTTCATTGTCAGTAGCAAACACCTGACTACTACTTAAAATACGCCGTGAGTTTAGCCACAATTTCGCGGGTTTCGGCGTTGCCCTTTATCATCTCCGTGATGGCTTCAACGGAGTGAATCACGGTGCTGTGGTCGCGGCCACCGAAGTGAAAACCGATTGATTTGAGCGGTAGGTTGGTTTTTTCTTTGGCGACAAACATCGCAATCTGACGCGGCAGGACTATTTCGCGTTTGCGGCTTTTCGATTTCAGGTCGGCAACGGTGACGTTGAAATACTCAGCCACGAGTTCCTGAATCACATCAACCGACACCTCGCGGTGGGTATCTTGCACAATGTTTCGCAGGGTTTGCATGGTCAGGTCGAGGTCAATTTCGCGCCGGTTGAGCGACGCCTGCGCCATGAGCGAGATAATTACCCCCTCCAACTCCCGAACGTTAGTGCTGACGTTTTGAGCAATGTATTCAACCACCAACGGCTCGATGTAAACACCTTCGGCCTGGAGTTTTTTCTGAATAATCGCCATTCGGGTCTCTAAATCAGGCGATTGCAAATCTGCCGTGAGGCCCCATTTAAACCGCGACAACAGCCGGTCTTCCAGCCCGGCGAGGTCTTTGGGCGCACGGTCGGAGGTCATGATAATTTGTTTGCCCGACTGATGGAGGTGATTGAAGATGTGGAAGAAAATTTCCTGCGTTTTTTCTTTTCGTTGCAAAAACTGCACGTCGTCAACCACCAGCACATCAACCTGCATATAAAATTGCGAGAAATCGCGGAGGGCATCAGTTTTGATGGCGTTCACAAACTGATTCGTGAACTTCTCAGACGTAACGTAGAGGACAAATTTACTCTCGTTGTTGTTTTTGATGTAGTTGCCAATGGCCTGCACGAGGTGCGTTTTGCCGAGACCTACCCCGCCATAGACCATCAGTGGATTAAAGGCTGTGGAGCCGGGGCGCGTGGCAACGGCGTGACCGGCGTTGCGGGCCAATCGGTTGCAATCGCCCTCGATGTAATTATCAAAGGTATAATTCGGATTCAAGTACGAATCTAATTCTAACGAATCGAGGTTTTTGAGCTTAAACGGACTCCGCAGAATATCGGGATTCACATTATCGGGCTTTGATGTTTGGGTTGATTTGGTAGTCGGGACTTTTACCGTGAGGGGTTTGTTCCGCTCGTTACCCTGGTCAACCACAATTGAGTATTCTAATTTTCCGTCGCGACCAATCGAATAATCAAGAGCCTTTCGAAGGACGTGAATAAAATTATCTTCCAGAAAATCGTAGAAAAACGAGCTGGGAATCTGAAGGGTCAGGGTTTTGTCGGTGAGTTTAAGCGGGATAATCGGCTCGAACCAGATGGCGAACGGCCCCGCCGGAACGTCTTTCCGAATGATGTCGAGACACTGCTCCCAAACGGTTGTTACCTCTCGTTGCATCGTGTTGGGAGTAGTAGCTAAATTCACAGAAATGAACGGTCACGGGTGGGGTGGTGCTGAAAAAGGGATGCAAATGTAGGCAAAACCACCGTTGCCACCAGGATTCCATTTTTAAAAGTACTCTGAAAAAGTACCGTTGTCAATGTCTTCTCTGATTTCTCCGGAAAAATACAATTCTTACCATTCTCCACTGTGCTAAAAGTCAGAAACGGACAAACCAAGTGCAATTTGCGCGGAGTGGTTAATTTTACCGCAACCGACCTCAATACGTGATGATGATACCCGACGCGCCCCTGTTTTTGCCCGTTACGAAAGCCGATTGGTTGCAGCAGGTGCAACGCGACCTGAAAGACAACTTGGCCCCAGAACGCCTGCGCTGGCAAACGCCCGACGGGTTTGTACTGGAGCCGTATTACACCGCCGAAGACCGTCCGGTTGCAACATCATCTGACCCGGAGACGCAAGATATTGCCGGTCTGCCGGTGCGGTCTCTACAAAAACCCACGCCCGGCTGGTTCAACACCCCTGAACCAACCTTGACCGACAACGCCAAAACCGACAATGCCACGCTCCGAAATGCGCTGGCGAACGGGGCCGACGCGCTGATTTTATCCATTACCGATACCACCGACCTCACGCGCCTACTTGACGGAATCAAGCTGAGCGCGTCACCCGTTTTTTTTCGCGTTTCGGGCGACCCGATAGCTACCCAATTGATTACCAGTTTAAAAAAACTTGCGCCTTATCAACTCAAAGGCGGGTTATTGTCTGACCCGGTCACTTCGTCTCATTTTTCGACCAGTTCGGCCCGGGTCAGCCTTGCCGCACGTATCCGCCACACGCTCGATTCGCCCCGGTTTGGCACGGTCTGCGCCGACGGCAACGGGTTTCATAACGCCGGTGCCACCGCCACCCAGGAACTCGCGTTTGTGCTGGCTTCGCTGGCCGACCAATACGACGCACTGACCGACAACGGACTGACAATCAATCAACTCGTATCAAAAACCAGTATCTCGGTTTCGGTCGGGACGAGTTATTTTCTGGAAATCGCCAAACTCCGCGCGCTGCGAGTGTTGCTTCATCGGTTCTTGTCGGCTTATTGCCAGCCACGAACCACGAACCACCAGCCACTAATCCACTGCCAGACCTCGGCGTTTTACGAAGCAACTGCATCGCCATACACCAACTTGCTGCGGGCCACAACGGAGGCTATGTCGGCGGTGATTGGCGGTTGTGACGCGCTCACCGTGCGGCCCTACGATGCCAAAACCGGGAACGTATCGGGGCAGGCGGCTGATTTTTCGGCCCGCGTTGCCCGGAATGTATCGAGTTTGTTGGGCCACGAAGCTTATTTCGGGGCCGTTGCAGACCCCGCAGCAGGGAGTTATTACGTTGAGACCGCAACGGAGCAACTAACCGAATTGGCCTGGGCGTTGTTTCTGGACGTAGAGAACCGGGGTGGTTTGGTTGGGGCAATGGCATCGGGGTTTGTAGCGGCAACACTGGAGCGCTCGTTGCGGGTCAAAGAAGATGCCATTACCTCTGGCGAACGGGTTGTGGTGGGCGTGACCAAATTTCAGGAGTGAGTTTCAACGTAACATTATGCAAAACATCAAGCTGTCCATTTCTTTTCTGTTACTCTTCGTATTGAAAACAAGTTTTGGGCAAACCCTGTCGGGGCGAATCATGGCGCGGGCAGGCGAGGGTGTGCCGGGCGCAACGGTGCGCGTGCTGAACACCGGGCTTGGCACCACATCAGACCCGACGGGCAACTTTTCGCTGCCAAACCTGCCCGTTGGCAAGCTCACGCTGGCCGTATCGGCGGTCGGGTTTGCCAGTCAGACGTTGCCCGTTTCAGTCGGCGAGACCGGCGATAAATCCCTAACAATCACCCTGACTGAAGCCGAAAATGCCTTAGACGAAGTGGTGGTTTCTGCCGAAAAAACCGAAACCTCGGCCCGGCGTGTACCCTTGTCTGTCTCCACGTTTTCGGCCCGGCAAGTAGCCGATTACCGGCTCTGGAGCCTGAAAGACCTGACGGGATTAATACCGAACTTTTACAGCGATAATCCCGGCGATGATAAAAACGTGATGTCTGTCCGGGGCATCACCTCCGCTTCATTCGATCAGCCGATTGCCATTTATCTTGATGGTGTGAATCAGTTTCGGCTCTCAACAGCCATACCACAACTCACTGACATCGAGCGTATTGAAGTATTACGCGGGCCGCAAGGAACGCTCTATGGCCGCAATGCCATGGGCGGGGTGATTAACATTATTACCCGGCAACCAACCAACCAGACCACCGGCTACGTGGATGCCAGCGCGGGATCATTCGGGATTCAACGCTATGCGGTGGGCATCAGAACGCCGTTGGTCAGAAACAAGCTGTTTCTGGGTGCATCGCTGCTGACCGACGTGCGACGGGGGTATTTTATCAACAAATTCGACAACAGTAATTTCGACCGCTACCAAAGCCTGACCGGAAACTATTCGCTGCGGTGGCTGGCTTCGCCCCGGTTCTCGGCAACGGTCAACGTTAAACATTTCAACCGGCAAAACCGGGGTTCGTATCCGCTTATTCCCTACGAATCGGCGTTTGTGGATTCGCTGCGCTACCGGGTTAATCTCAATGCCGTTGCCACCGACACCGATAATACGCTCTTTACCTCGGCCACGCTGAATTACTACGGGCGGAAGGTTGACCTGACCGCGATTTCGGCCTATCAGCAGGCCACCCGCTATTACAACGGGGCCATTGACGCCGATGTGCAGTTACCGATTGATTTCCAGGCACTGGATGTAAACTCGATTGCAATTCGCCCCGACAACGGCCAGAACACATTCGGTAATTTTTCGCAGGAAATTCGGGCCAGTTCATCCGCGCAATCGGTTAGCCAACTCTCCTGGACGGCGGGTTTGTATCTGTTCAACAATCGCTACCCCACTACGCAAACCCTGCTGGCCGGGGCCGATGCAGAAAATTTTGGGCAACCCGGCGCACCGTTCAGCGTTGAGACTACCTCGCTCAACGAAGGCTTCGGGGCTGCGCTGTTTGGGCAGGGGAGTTATAAAATTTTGCCCGGCCTAACGCTCACGGCGGGTCTGCGCTACGACACCGAACAACAAACCCTGACCGTTGGGAGTACGTTTGTGCAGGGAACATTCCGGTTGCCAACCCAGACCGACACCTCGGCAACGACCAACTTTTCGGCCTGGCAACCCAAGGTTAGCTTGGCCTACCAACCGACCGAAAATCAGTTGCTGTATCTCACCGCCAGCCGGGGCTACCGCGTGGGTGGCCTGAGCCAGATCGGGTTTGATCCGTCGGAAGCTCCGTTGGTGGCGTTCCGGCCTGAGTTCAGCACCAATTATGAAATGGGCTGGAAAACCACGTTTTTGCAAAATCGGCTACGGGCCAACCTCGCGCTGTTTTACATTCGTGTCACTGATGCTCAATTGCCGACGTTGATTCCGTCGCTGGGTTTCAGAACGGCAACCACCAATTCGGGCAATTTCAACAGCCGGGGGGCCGAACTTGAACTGTCGGCAACGCCCGTCCGGGGTCTGCAACTCGACTGGAGCGCGGGCGTTATTGGGGCAACCTATTCGACACTGAGCCTGCCCGTAACGACTTACGACACCGGCGAGCCGCAAACCGTGAGCCGCAGTTTTGTCGGCAACCGGCAGGTACAAACCCCGGCTTATACCTCCATGCTGGCCGGGCAGTATAGCCGCCCGATAAACAGCAAACTACCGTTGGCGCGGCAACTATCAGCCGTGTTGCGGGCCGAGTGGCGGGCCGTTGGCGAGCAATTTTTTGATCTGGCCAACAACTACCGGCAGGCTCCGTATAGTCTAGTGAATGTGCGGGCGGGCGTGTCGGCGCGGCATTGGTCGCTGATGGTCTGGGGCCGCAACGTGGGCCAAACCATCTATATTGGCTATGGCTATAATTTTGGGGCCGTTACGCTGGGCGCACCCCGTGTTTGGGGCGTAACACTAACGGGACGGTTCTAACGAATTTTGACCACTAAACAACTATGACATTTGGACTGCGCGATACCGACATCCAATATATGCAGACCCTATTCAGCACTGAGCCAGCCGTTGAGCAGGTATGGCTGTTTGGGTCAAGGGCCAAAGGCAATTATCAACCCGGCTCCAATATTGATCTGGCGTTGGTTGGGCCACTAATTACCCGACAGGTAAAACTAAGGATTCGCGAAATCGTGGAAGAAGAAAGCCCGATTCCGTACTTTTTTGATGTGGTTCACTGGAATACGCTGACCAACGAAAACTTAAAGCGCGAAATTGAACGTACCGCCCAACCGCTTTACCACCGCCCTGCCTAAATCATGCGCCCCAACTTCGCCAACCCGCCAGCCACCCCACCAACTTCGGCCACCGAATCAGCCCGGCCTGCAACGTCCGAACGCCCGCCGTTGATAACTGCCGAGGGAATTGCGCTGAAGCCGCGTTTCTCAGTGGCCGATGTGGACACAGAAACGTTTGCCGGGGCGCAGGCCGGGATTCCGCCGTTTTTGCGCGGGCCATACAGCACCATGTACGTCCGCCAACCCTGGACAGTCAGACAGTATGCCGGGTTCTCAACCGCCGAAGCGTCGAATGCGTTTTACCGGCGCAACCTGGCGGGGGGGCAAAAAGGATTGTCGGTCGCGTTTGATTTGGCCACCCACCGGGGTTATGATTCTGACCATCCCCGCGTGGTGGGCGACGTGGGAATGGCCGGCGTGGCGATTGACACGGTGGAGGACATGAAAATTCTGTTCGACCAGATTCCGCTCGATCAAATGTCGGTTTCGATGACCATGAACGGGGCTGTGCTGCCGATTCTGGCGTTTTTTATCGTAGCTGCCGAAGAGCAGGGCGTTTCTGCCGATAAACTATCCGGCACGATTCAGAACGACATCCTGAAAGAGTTTATGGTCAGGAACACCTACATCTACCCGCCCAAACCCTCGATGCGGCTCGTGGGCGATATTTTTGCCTACACCAGCCGCTTCATGCCCCGGTTTAACTCCATCAGTATCAGCGGCTACCACATGCACGAAGCGGGCGCACCGGCCCACCTCGAACTGGCCTACACCCTGGCCGACGGTCTCGAATACATCAGAACCGGGCTGGCGGCCGGGATGAGCATTGACGATTTCGCCCCCCGGCTGTCGTTTTTTTGGGGAATCGGGATGAACCATTTTATGGAGATTGCCAAACTCCGGGCGGGGCGGTTGCTCTGGGCCAGAATTGTGCAGACGTTCAACCCGAAGAACCCGAAATCGCTGATGCTACGGGCGCACTGCCAGACATCGGGATACAGCCTGACCGAGCAGGACCCGTTTAACAACGTAGCCCGAACAACTATCGAAGCGATGGCAGCTGTGTTGGGCGGTACGCAAAGCCTGCACACCAATTCGCTTGACGAAGCCATTGCATTACCCACCGATTTCTCGGCCCGGATTGCCCGCAACACGCAACTGTATCTGCAATACGAAACCGACATCACCCGCGCCGTTGACCCCTGGGGCGGGTCGTATTACATAGAATATCTGACGAACCAACTCGCCGACAAAGCGGGGAAGTTGATCGAGGAAGTCGATGCCTTAGGCGGCATGACCAAGGCGATTGAAACGGGTTTGCCGAAGCTAAAAATCGAGGAAGCAGCCGCCCGCAAACAGGCCCGGATTGATGGCGGCAAGGATGTGGTGGTGGGTGTGAACAAATACAAACCAGACTCCGAAACACCAATTGACGTGTTAGACATTGATAATCAGGCTGTTCGGGAATCGCAACTTCGGCGATTGGAGCGAGTGAAACGGCAGCGCGATAATGAGAAGGTGGTAACGGCATTGGCGGCAATTACAGCAGCAGCCCAAAACCCCACCGACTCGTCGGACCGCCCCGACCACCAACCACCAAGCACCAACCACCAGCCATCAGCCACTAAAAACCTCCTCGCCCTGGCTATCGAAGCGGCCCGGCACCGCGCCACCCTCGGTGAGATTTCGGATGCATTAGAAAAAGCGTTTGGGCGACATAAAGCCACCATCCGGGCCGTATCCGGGATTTATTCTGCCGAAGTGAGCGACGACGAAAACTTTGCCTTGGCCCGCCAAATGAGCAACCAGTTTGCCGAACTCGACGGGCGACGGCCCCGCATCTTAGTTGCCAAAATGGGGCAGGACGGCCACGACCGGGGCGCGAAAATTATTGCTACCAGCTTTGCCGACCTCGGTTTTGACGTGGACATGGGGCCGCTCTTTCAAACGCCCGATGAAGTGGCCCGCCAAGCCGCCGAAAACGACGTGCATATCGTGGGCGTGTCGAGCCTGGCAGCAGGCCACAAAACGCTCGTGCCGCAGTTGATTCAGGAACTCCGCGCCATTGGCCGGGGCGACATTGTGGTGATTGCCGGGGGCGTGATTCCGGCGGGTGATTATCAGTTTTTGTACGATGCGGGCGTAAAAGGCGTGTTCGGGCCGGGAACGGTAATTTCGGTAGCTGCGCAGAAAATTCTGGGTGATCTGATGCGGGAATCGTCTGGCTAAACCATTGATTTTCTGGCTTTCAGCATTCAGAAAGCGAATAGGTCAGCCACAACAAATGAGAAATCAGGCAGTAACGGAGCTGCCGATATAATGTCGGTTTCTTTACATGGTTTCGATTCACCGGGAGCAGTATAGACATAAATCCGTTGCCGTTTCGGTGCTATATATCAAACAAAGACGGCTCCGGCATCGAAATAATCCTGAATCATATCGTCTACATCTTCGTACGATTCAGAGTCAGATAAAATTTCTCTTGGGAAAACAGTGCTGCTACGTGTGCCAGCCCGGTTCTGGTTGATTTGCTCGTTGGTAAAATAAGCCAAATCGGGTACTCGTTTCCGAACGCCATCTACGTAAGAATCTATTTCCCGGAACAATTCAGCGTTCTGTTGATAAGCACTTGTTTTGGTAAAAAGGCGGGTCAAGAATTGTACGATGTACTGCTCATTTTGCTTCATTGCTTCTTTCGGAATGATTTTACCCCGCACAAACTCATAGCTTCCTTCGTGCGGGTGCTGCCGCTCCTAAACCTCAAACTCAGTAACAGTTTTCAGGTTGGCAGGAAGGGTTTCAGAAAAATTTTCGACTACGACCATAATCGGCGTTGGATTTATTTACCAAATATAAAAACTTAGGGCTACCGATGTAACATTGATACCCACAGCCTACCCACTGTGATGTAGACCCAATTCCTGACCCATATTAACGGTCATGTTTCGCTCCACCCTGATGAAACCGCGTTTTTAATCACCTTTTTTGAGCCTCGGTAGGTTAAGAGAAAAATCGTGACAGGGCATCTTTATACGGCGATTTAAAGTATTAATCCTCTGATAACCAACGCAAAACGGGCCGGGTTATTCCAACGAATAACCCGGCCCGTTTTGGTATTTAGAAACCGATTTACTTTAGACTCCCCATTCCACCATCAACGCCGATAATCTGACCCGTTATCCAGTTTGCCTGGTCCGAAAGCAGATACGCGGCCATGCTTGCCACATTG
>JBBRUV010000067.1:0-16566 GCA_038247465.1 Cytophagales bacterium | reverse complement strand
GGTTGGGTTATTGGTCTGTGCCGTAAAGATAAAACACGCATGACGGTTCATTACCCGACTGTTAAATTTTGATGAGCCAACGGCAGTTTTCGTCGTCAACCGCCCGGCGTTGGGTAATTTAGCCGCCAAATAAACACAACTAACGCCCGCATGAATCGCTTTCCCGGCTTCACAATCTCGCTGTTTCTCCTGCTCACAGCCACATTTACGCTGGCGCAGCCGGCCAAAAAATCCCCCAGAACCATTCCCGGCGCAGCTTCGGCAGCAGCCCCCGGCGCGGGGAAGACAACACTCGCCAAACCTAAACTCGTGGTTGGCATTGTGGTTGACCAGATGCGCTACGATTATCTGTATCGGTACTACGATAAGTTTAGCGAAGGCGGTTTCAAGCGGCTGATGAATCAGGGATTCAACGCCCGAAACAACCATTATCACTATGCCGCTACTTACACCGGCCCCGGTCACGCGGCTATTTACACCGGCTCGGCCCCGGCCCTGAACGGCATCGTCGGCAACGATTTTTATGACCGAAACCAGGGTCGGCTGGTCTATTGCACCGAAGATACAAGTGCGCAAACCGTTGGTAACGAAGGCATTGCCGGAAAAATGTCGCCCCGAAACCTGATCACCAGCACCATTACCGATCAGGTAAAAATTGCCAGTCAGGGTCGCTCAAAAGTGATTGGCGTAGCCCTGAAAGACCGGGGGTCTATTTTGCCCGCCGGTCATGCTGCCAATGCCGCCTATTGGTTCGATTCGAAAGACGGCAACTGGATTTCCAGCACCTACTACATGACCCAACTGCCCGCCTGGGTGCAGGCTATGAATGCCCGCAAACTGCCCGAACAGTTTATGAGCCAACAATGGGAACCGCTGCTGCCGATAGCCCAATATACCGAAAGCACCGCCGACGACACGCCGTTTGAAAACGTGTTGCAGGGCGAAACAAAACCCGTTTTCCCGCACTCGTTTGTGGCCGCGATGGGTCAGAAATACGAAGAACTCCGCACCAGTCCGTATGGCGACCAACTCACCAAAGAGATGGCGTTGGCAGCCCTGGCCGGTGAAAAGATGGGCAAAGGCACCGACACCGATTTCCTGTGCGTGAGTTTCTCCTCGCCCGACTACATCGGCCACCGCTTTGGCACCAGTGCTATCGAAACCGAAGATGAATATTTGCGACTTGACCGGGTTTTAGCCGAGATGCTCACCGCCTTCGACGCGCAGGTTGGGGCCGGGAATTACCTCGTCTTTCTGTCTGCCGATCACGGGGCCGCCGACGCGCCCGGTTTCTCGCGGAGTTTACGCATCCCGGCCGGCAACCGCGAATATGCCGATACGCCCAAAGCCGTTGATGCCGCCCTGAACCGGGCTTTCGGAGAAGCCAAATGGGTGCTGCGGCATTTCAATCAGGAAATTTACCTCGACCGGGCGTTGATGCAGGAAAAGAAAGTGAACATGACCGATGCCTTTGTGGTGGTGCAGAACGAGTTACTGAAACAAAAAGGCGTGTTGCAGGTGGTGAATTTTCATAATCTGGCGGCCACGCCCCTCCCCGAACAAACTATGGACCTATTCCGCAATGTGTATCACCCGGTGCGGTCTGGCGATTTTTACATAATCTATGAGCCAGCCTGGCTCGAAGGCTACACAAAGGGTGGCACTTCGCACGGCACAACCCACAACTATGATACGCACGTGCCGTTTCTGCTGTATGGCTGGGGCGTGAAACCCGGCCAAACCCTCCGCCGGACGCATATTTCCGATATTGCCCCGACGGTATCCGCGATGCTCCACATTCTGGAACCCAACGGCTGCATTGGCAACCCGGTTGAGGAAGCGGTGAAGTAAATGGAATGTATTCTGAAGACAATATCCTGCCATAGAATCGGTTCATGTACAGCAAAAACTAAATAACAAGTCACCGACCGTTCAATAAATTCAGGCAGGTTCTGTTAGCGTGGGGCCTGGAAATACCGACTAATTTGCTGGAACCAAACCAAGTTCTAACTAACACGATGTCATTCATTAACGACCGTTTGCTGGCCCTCCAGGCCGAAACCAAAGCCCGCTACGACCAGCGAGTTCCTACGCCAGTGGCTCCATCTGCCACTGCCCGGCAAATTAGCCCCGGCCAATTCATCAATGAGTTGACCCGGCAGGGCCGAACCGTACCTGATTTCATTGCTGACTCTATGCCCGCCGGGCGTGAGCCGGGCCGGGAACGCGCTATTGGTACCGCCGATTTTATGGCCGTTAATTACCTGAGCCGGGGCGTATTGGCCGGTCGGTCGGTGGGGCGCGTAAATGTCAACGCTGCCGGTGAAGAAGGCTTCGGCACCGGCTTTTTAATCGGCGAAAACCTGCTCATCACCAACAATCACGTGCTGGCCGAAGCCGCCGAAGCAGCAGACAGTTTTGTGGAGTTCGATTTTGAACTCGACGAGCAGGGCCTCCCCCGCACAGCAGTTGCCTTTAAGCTGTTGCCCGACCGTTTTTTTATGACCGATAAAGAATTAGACTTTACGGTTGTTTTTGTGGGCAGCGTGGCTCTGTCAGGAGAGCGTAAATTGAGCGAGTTTGGCCGCATTGCCCTGATCGAAGCCGTTGGCAAAATCAATATTGATCAACCTGTTTCAATCATTCAGCATCCCAATGGCCAGCGCAAAGCCGTAGCCCTCCGCAACAACACGGTGAAAGCCATCCTCGATAATTTTATTCAATACGAAACGGATACCGAACCCGGCTCGTCGGGATCGCCGGTATTTAACGACAAGTGGGAACTCGTGGCTCTGCACCATTCGGGCGTACCCAAAAAAGACAACAACGGTGCTATTCTCAACCGTAGGGGGGGACGCTGGCAGTCGAGCGAGGGCGAAAACGAAATTGACTGGCTCTCGAACGAGGGCGTTCGGATAAGCAAGATTATTGCCCACCTGCGGGCCAGTGCCAGCGCCGGCCAGCGAATATTGCTCCGCAACGTGGTATCGTTTGAGAATACAACCCCGGCAACCACCGCCGTAATTACCACAACTACACCCGCCACCGGAGCCGTTGCAGCCACTACGTACTACGACCAAAACGCCGATGCAGCCCAGCGCACAAACTACTACCAACGAATTGACCGGACTAAACCCGATCTATTTACTGACCTGAACCAACTTCTCGACCAAACGCACATCAATAAATTGCCTTACAAACCGGCGCAGTTCCTGTATCCGGTTATGGATAAGCACCCCAACGGCAAATTACAAAGCATTTATTCGGGTCAGGAGTTTACGGCAGAAGAGCTGATCCGGCTTGACGAATTGGCTGATGTAGAACGCACCAGTCTGATTCGCACGTTGGCCGCCCAGGGCGGGATAATCGCGTTGGAGCGTTTCAATGATGAATTGGATCGGGCAGAGGCATCGTTCCCATTCAATTGCGAACACGTTGTGCCGCAATCATGGTTTGGCAAACAATCGCCGATGCGGGGCGACCTGCACCACCTCTTCACCTGCGAGGTGCGCTGCAACTCATTCCGTAGTAACCACCCCTACATTGATTTCCCCAACTTCACGCCCGAAGAGATAGCCCGCTTAGAAGTGATTCGGCAGGCGTGCGGCATGGGCGAAAACAACCGTTTTGAGCCGGAACGCAACAAAGGAGCCGTAGCCCGTGCTACGTTGTATTTTTTGATTCGCTACCCGCGCCAAATCGCCAGCAACTACAAGTTAAGCGACCTACAAACGTTGCTGGCCTGGCACCGCAATTTTCCGGTATCCGTTTATGAACAGCACCGCAACGTGGTGGCAGGGCAACTCCAGGGCAACCGCAATCCGTTGATTGATTTCCCGAACTTAGACAGTAAGATTGATTTTACGAAGGGCTTGTAAACGAAGAAATGCCAGCCGTTTTAAACCAGAAACAGCCAGTCGGCCTGTTGTCGACTGGCTGTTTCTGGTTTAACCCCAAATTCACGCCCGCCAAAACCCAATTTCATCTCGCCAAAACCCCGGTTTGTCGGAAACCACTGCCCCCACCCCACCCGGCGGCTGTACGTTTGAGCCATCAGTCAAACGCACAACCAGCCGACTATGAAAAACCTATTCCTGTTGGCTATTCTGCTCCTGCCCCTTGCGGCAATCGGGCAAACCGTCACCATCCGGGGCCGCGTTCTTGACGAGCGTAGCCAGCCCCTGCCGGGTGCCAACGTGTTTTTGCGCGGTACTTACGACGGAGCCAACACCGACAGTTCCGGTACGTTTCGGTTTACGACATCGGGCAACGACACGGCTACGCTCGTTGTTACGTTTGTTGGCTACGAACCCTTCGCCCGAAAAATCACGCTGCCCGCCACTGCTGACATTATCGTGACACTCCGCGAAGAAGCCAATATGCTCAACACGGTCGTAATCACGGCGGGTTCGTTTGAAGCCTCCGACGAGAAACGGATGACGATGCTTAAAGCCATAGACATTGTGACCACCGCCGGAGCCGGGGCCGACATCACCGCTGCTGTGAACCTGATGCCGGGGGCGCAGCGCGTGGGCGAGCAGGAAGGTATTTTTGTGCGGGGCGGGTCGGCGCAGGAAGCCAAAGTAGTCATTGACGGGCTGATTGTGCAGAATCCGTTCTTCTCGTCGCTGCCCGATGTGCAGCAACGGGGTCGTTTCCAGCCGTTTATGTTTAAAGGAACGGCCTTCAGCACGGGCGGCTACTCGGCGCAATACGGGCAGGCATTGTCGGGATTGCTCCTGCTCAACACCACCGACAAAGCCAGCAACAACGGTCTGAGCGTCAGCCTGAACCTCGCCAGCACGGGCCTGACGTATGACCAGGCGAACGAGAAATCATCGCTCTCGGCCACGGCCTACTACGGCAACCTGAAACCGTTGTTTACCCTCGTGAAGCAGCGCGTAACCTGGACCCGCACACCCGAATACGCCGGCACGTCGCTGACCTACCGCCTGAAAACGGGCAAAACGGGCCTGCTGAAACTCTACGGTATGTACACCGATTCGCAGGTGGGCATGATTTTCCGCGACCCGTCGGCGGCCCGGCCCGGCAACGAACTCGGCAACAGCGAATTACAGCAACGTAATCGCAACCTGTTTCTGACCGGCACCTACGCCGACTCGTGGGACAGTGGCCGGTGGCTGCTCAACGCCGGAGCGTCGTATAGCCACGACACCGACCAGATTTTTGCCGGGGCCGGGCAGGATTTCGGGCGATTCAGCGAGCGGATTCAGGCCCGCGCCGTGCTGACCCGGCTCTTAGCCAACAACAGTTCATTGCTGTTCGGCAATGAAGTAAGCACGGTAAATCTGGGCAACCGCGTCAACGGCACGCCATACAGTATCAGCGACCACTACGGCGCGGTGTTCTTTGAGTCAGAATCGTATCTGGGCCGAAAATTAGCCCTGCGAAGCGGGTTTCGGGCCGAATACACCAGCATCATCGGGCGGTTCAACATCGCACCGAGACTCTCTGTTGCCTACAAAACCGGGCCATACAGTCAGGTGTCGGCGGCATACGGGCAGTTTTATCAGACTCCCGATTACCGCTACCTGTTTCGCAATACCGACCTGACATTTGAACACGCCAGCCACCTGATTCTGAATTTTCAGCACATCAACAATCAGCGCACGTTCCGTATCGAAGGATTCCACAAGAACTACGATCAGTTGGTGCGCGAGTTTACGGGCGTGAACGGCAGCGTCGGCCCGTTTGATGCCAATCCGTACCGCTTTCCCTGGGGAGCCACCAACAACGGGGGCAACGGCTACGCGCAGGGCTTCGATGTGTTCTGGCGCGATCAAAAAACCATCAAAGGCTTCGACTATTGGGTGACGTATAGCTACGTGGATACCAAACGGCTGTTTCAGCAGTACGCCGTGGCGGCCCAACCCACGTTTGTTTCCAACCACAACCTGAGCCTGATTACAAAACGGAATTTCGAGAAAATCCAGACGAACGTGAGCATGACCTACGCCTTCACCAGCGGTCGGCCCTACTACAACCCGAACCGCTTGGGGCCGGGCGGCAGCGAAACGCCGGGGCAGTTTATGGCCGACCGAACGCCCGCCGTGCATAACCTGAGCCTGATGGCAAGCCACGTCATGAATATCAAAAAGAACTTCGTGATTCTGTACGCCACGGTCGACAATCTGCTCAACACGCCCAACGTGTTTGCCTACCGCTACACGCCCAACGGCAAAACAAGATACAGTGTCGGCCCGCAGTCGTACCGGAGTTTCTTCGTTGGCGGGATGATTATGCTGAACAAAAAACCATAGAGACGCAAAATCTTGCGTCTCAGCATGCGTCAGCAATACGCCAACGGAAGAAACCCATCCAATCGGCGTATACCATCCAGCAGCAGAGACGCAAGCAGAGACGCAAGCAGAGACGCAAGCAGAGACGCAAGCAGAGACGCAAGCAGAGACGCAAGCAGAGACGCAAGCAGAGACGCAAGTATGCGTCTCTACACAGCCCAATACAATTAAACAAACAAACCAATGAAAACTCTGATTATCACCCTCGTTACCGCCGTTATCATCGGCACAGGAAGCCCCGTCTGGGCGCAGCAGACCTCAACTGGGTCAGAACAGTACAAGTCAGCCATGAGCGGGGCTCTCGGCACGATGCAAACTCAGAGCGAAAAAACGCCCGTTGCCGAGATGGTGGCTGTGGCCAACCAGTTTGAGCGCATTGCCGGGGCCGAACCCCGCGAATGGCTCCCGCGCTACTATGCGGTTTTGGAATACGTCTATTGCGGCTTTTCAGGAAAAAGCACCGAGGAAAAAGACAAGTTTTTGGACAAAGCCGACGCGCTGCTGAAACAGGCCGAAGCCATCTCACCCAAAAACGACGAACTCGCCGTGCTGAAAGCCTACGTGGCCCAGGCCCGGCTGGCGGCTAACCCGATGATTCGGTGGATGACCTACGGCGGAAAATTTGACGATGCCATCAAACAGGCAAAAACCCTGAACGCCAATAACCCCCGGATTTACCTGCTGCAGGGGTCAAACCTGATGTACACCCCAAAACTGTTTGGCGGTGGCCCCGCATCGGCGCAGCCCTGGCTCAAACAGGCCACCGAAAAATTCGCTACGTTTAAACCCGGCAACGATTTAGCCCCTAACTGGGGACGGCAGCAGGCCGAAAAAATGCTGAAAAAATGTGCCGAAGCCCTGTAAAATACAAATTGTAGAGACTGGTGCGCCAGCCTCTACACTCTAAAGCGATGAACCGAAAATCTAAATCTGCAACCCTCATAACGTTACTAACCAAACCCGGCTGGGGGCTGTTGATTGGCTGTTTGCTGGGGGCATTGCTGGTCTATGGATACAGTGGAATCGCCTATTTTACGGCCACCATCGTTCAGGCCGAAGACCCGCTGCTGGCCGACCTGTATCGCTTTATCAGCGTCCAGAATTTGCTCAATGGCGTGGCTATATTTCTGATTACGTGGGCCTTGTCCGGCTGGCTGATGCGAACCATCAGGCCCGTCTGGGGTCAGCACAGCCTGCTGACGATTGTCCTGCTGCCGGTGTTTCTGGTTGTCAGCACGGCTGTTTATTTCTGGCTGGGGCAGACCGCCATCAACGCGCTGGCCCAGCGGCCCGGCCCCGAAACCGAAGCTGGTGCGCCGTGGTATGTGTACGCACTGGGTGCGCTGGCGGTGGGCAATGGGTTTCTGTATGCCATACGGCAAGGGCGGCAACTGACCCGCAAGATAGGCGAGCAGGAATACCAGCTCCTGAATATGGAAAAACTCAAAACCCGCGCCGAGCTCGATGCGCTGCAAGCCAAAATAAACCCGCATTTTCTCTACAACGCCCTCAACAGCATTGCCAGTCTTGTGCATGAAAACGCCGACAAAGCCGAAGAAATGACGATGCTCCTCTCGAAACTGTTTCGCTACACAACGGGCCGCGACGGGTCGTATTTCAGCACCTTAGCCGAGGAGTTGGAAATGGTCAAAACCTATCTCAGGATTGAGCAGGTACGCTTCGGCGACCGGCTGCACTTCGCCGTCAACGTGACCGATGCCGCACTGAATGAGCTGCAACTGCCGCAGTTTTTGCTGCAGCCGATTGTGGAGAACGCGGTGAAGCATGGCATTAGCAAACGCGCCGACAGCGGCACGATTACCGTAACAATTTTTGAGCATGACGCCTGGCTGCACCTCACCGTTGCTGATAACGGTCCGCCCTTCCCCGACACAATGGGCGGGGGCTATGGCCTCAAAAGTATTCAGGAGAAGCTACTGCTGCTCTACGGCCCTGATGCCCGCGTCGAGTTTCAGAATGAACCAACGAAGCAGATGATGATTTTAGTGAAAAAAAAGCGATTGATCCGTTTACCACCTTCTGAACTCAAAAGCGGTAACGTTGAACCCCAAACGTCGAACCTCGAACGACAATGAACTTCCCCCTCAGAACCATTCTTATTGACGATGAATCGCTGGCAATCAGCCGCTTGAAGCGTTTGCTGGCTAATTTTTCAGATACGTTCGTCATCATCGGCGAAGCCGGAAACGGGGCTGAAGGACTGACATTAGTTGAAAGTCAGCGGCCCGATTTGATTTTTTTGGACATCGAAATGCCGCTCCTCAACGGCTTCGAAATGCTGGCCCGGCTGACCTACGCGCCGATGGTGGTTTTTGCTACGGCCTTCGATCAGTACGCGATTCGTGCTTTTGAAGAGCATTCGGTTGACTACCTCCTGAAACCGATTGAGATGGAACGGCTGGAGCGCACAGCCCAGAAAATCAGGCTGTTGGCCGAACAGAAATTACTCACGCCCAACCCGCCCCCCGCGTCGAGTCCGTTTCCCGATAATCTGGTGCGGCTCCTGGAGCTGATGCAGCCCAAAAAAGAACTCCACGCGGTCTCTGTGAAAACGGGCGATAAAATCAAACTCGTGCCACTAACCAACATCGCTTATTTCGAGGCCGAAGACAAATACGTCTTTCTCTGCACAATGGACGGCCAGAAGTTTCTGACCACCTATACCCTCGCCATCCTCGCAGAACGATTACCCGATATGTTTGCCAGAGTGAGCCGGGCAACGCTGGTTAATACCCACAAAATCAGCGAGATACACAAGCATTTCGATGGCAAGCACCAGCTTATTTTAACCGATAAAAAAGCCACCCGCATCATCACGGGCAGCAGCTATGGCGATGCCGTGAAGCGGTTACTGGAATTGTGAGTAAAGCCTCAACCGCCTTTTTGCAGAACGTTGAACACCGCACTGACCCGCACAATGCGCTCGTCGCCTTTGTAGATAAAGGCGTTGGCAAACGCCACCGCACTGCCAATTTTGTGAATATCGGTGCGGGCCTCAATCCAGTCGCCTACTTTGGCATTACCGACAAAATCGGTGGTCAGGCTCACCGTAACGAGTGGCACGGGCGGTTTTTGGGAGAACGCACTGGCATAGCCCATCGCTACGTCGGCCAGTGTAGTATAGACTCCGGCATGGGCAAAACCCCGGCCATTGACGTGTTTCTCCTGCACGAGCAAGCCAATGACTAACTGATTGCCAATAGTTTGACTGTAAAATGGCCCGGCGGTTTCGAGAAACGGGCTACTGCGAAAAATCGGCACGAAGCCGTTGGGAATAGTATCGGGAATTTGGGTTTCCATATTGGTAGTAAGATACTCTCAAAATTTGTAAGATGAATTTATCGTAAGATAATATTATCTTACATTTGACTGACTAAATTAAAGCGTTCCGATGCAAATACCTTATCCCCTTTCACCAACGGCTGGCACCATAGCACCCGACAAAATTGTTGGGCGTATGGAGGAAATTGCTCAACTCAAAAAGATGCTTGTGAGTCAGAGCGTTATGCTTGACGAAATTCGGCGTATGGGCAAAACGTTGTTCCTGCAAAAATTCGCCTATCTCAGCGTTCAGAATAATGAACCCAATAAAGCGATTTATTTTATCTTTCAAGGAACACAAGACATCAATTCTCTGACCGACGTTCTATCAAACGAACTACGGAGCAAAGAGAAGCACGGTTGGCTGAAAGTGCAAATGAATCGTTGCCACTGCCTCTATCACACCCTGCTGAGTGGTGCAAAAGCCGGTCTCAAATACAACGACATTGAATTTAGTTTTGCCTTACCCGAGTTCAAAACAGAATGGAACAGAGCGTTCCGCGCCTGTATAGAAGATTTAGCCGACCGCCAGACCGACAAGCACGAAACCATCACGCTCATCTTCGACGAACTCCCGATGATGCTCTGGCAATGGATCAGTAACGGCAAAGCACAGGACGCAATGGCTTTGTTAGACCTGCTCCGCGCTATCCACTATGACCTGAAAGATAGCAGCCGGATTCGGTTTGTATTCTGTGGCTCTATTGGCATGGCAGTCGTGCTGGCAAAACTGAGACGAGACTGTCAATACACAGGCGAAGCGTTCAACTTTACGCAAAATTTCCCACTGCCACCCATGACCGACAGCGATGCCCAATTTCTCTGTGAATGTTTGTATTTATCTGGCTTTCAGTGCGACAATGAAACCAATAAACTGGCGTGTTTCAGGAAAATCACCGAAACCTGCAATCGCTTACCGTATTTTATCAATGGCGTTTTCGGGATTATACAAATCCAGCATAACGGTTTGGTATCGGGCGAGACTATCGAGAACGCCATCTATGCCTTACTGACCGACACCGGGAGCGCGTCAGATGTGTTTAATCAGTTGAACGAACGGCTAACGATCTATTATCCCGCCGACCACGCCGAAACCATGCACAATTGCCTGAATGTGCTGGCAAACACCCAACTGCTGCTTTCCGAAACCGAATTAGCGCAAAAACTAACTGCCGACGACGACCAAATAAAGGCAGCCTTAGAAACGCTTTGGCGCGACGAATTACTAACCCGCACCTTCGACAAGAACGAAAATCGGCTTTACGCCTTCAAATACAGTTTAATCAAACGGTGGTGGAAACTCAACAAAGCATGATGCCCGCAACAACCAGACAATCAACACCCGGCGTTGGTACACTTTTGAGTTTTGGAGCCAAAAGCGTTCAGCCCGAAATTTTAGAAAAAATGCTCATTGGCCGTTATAAGACGGCTGATTTATTAGAAAAATACGTCCGCGAAATCGCGCTCAACGGCCAAAACCATCAGGTATTTATGGTAGGCCCGCGCGGGTCTGGCAAAACGCACCTCCTGCGGGTGTTGTATCACCGTGTGGCCGACCTGGTGCAGAGCCGGGCGGTAGTAGTGGCTTATTTTGCCGAAGAGGAATATGGAATTTCGGGCTATTTTGATTTTCTGGTTCGGATTCTCAACGCCTTCATCTGGTGGTACGATGCCGACAAAATCCAGCTCGAAACCCAACTGAACGTGCTGCGCGAAACCCATCCCAACCGGCAAGAAAGCGTAGCCGAGCGCATCATCAGCGACTACGTGGGCCAGGCCCCGTTGCTGATTTTAAGCGAAAACTTCGACGATGTATCGGAAGCCCTCGGCCAACCGGGGCAGGCTCAGTTACGGGCCTGGCTATACCGCCATAACCGTATCAGTATTATTGCCACGGCCCAGGCCATAAGTCCTGATTTAGGCCGCGAAGACCGCCCGTTCTACGGTTTTTTTTCGCCCATTTACCTCAAAAAACTTTCCTACGAAGACTCTCTGGCTTTACTGACGGCACTGGCCGAAACCGAGAAAAACCCGGTCATGCTGGCTCACTTGGCGGGCAAAGGCAAGGCGCAGGTGCGGGCTATTCATGAATTGGTGAAAGGAAATCACCGGCTGTTGGTCACGTTTTATGAATTCCTGAAAGCCGATACCTTAGCCGACCTCTCGGTAATATTCATGAAAACCATGAACGATCTGAAACCATATTACGAGTCGTTTATCCGGTATTTGCCCCCGCAGCAGCAAAAAATTCTGCATTATCTGGCCCTGGCAACTACGCCCCGGCAAGGCACCGACATTGGCAAAGACTGTTTTATCCCGACCACGTCGCTCACCAAGCAACTCAGCGAACTCCAGCGTCGGCACCTTATCGAACCTTTAACCAACCCTGCCGACAGGCGCACCAAACTTTATGACGTGGCCGAGCCGTTGCTCCGTGTCGCTATCGAAATTGGCGAACAGCGCGAAGGCATTGCGGGACTATTCATTGATTTTTTAGCGCTGTATTATTCCCACGATGAAATCAAAAGCCAGAAATCACGCTTCGAAAATCTGTATTTGAGCGTAGCTGAACCGCTGCAAAAACAGAAACTTTATTACGAGATGGAAGCCCGCGACCGGGCATTGAAACTGCAGAATGAGTTGCTTATTGACCAAATGAAGTTAATTGAAGAATACGTTGAACAAAATAATTATGAGCAAGTAATTAGGGCTTTACAAAAATCTATTACCATAGTGCCTGACAGCGAAGAGCTATGGAACAGTTTGAGTATGGCCTGTTTTATAGTAGAAGATAGTAGCCAAGCCATAGAAGCTGGCCTGAAAGCGATTGAACTAAATGCTGACCCTAAACCTATTTGGCTTGTACTTGGCTTATCTTACGTTCGACAAAGTGATTATGTCAACGCTATTAAAATGTACGAAAAAATTGCCGCTAACGATGCTGACAGTGCAGACACTTGGGGTATTTTAGGTGATTTATACAACAATCAAGGCGACTATTATCAAGCCCTTAAAGCATACAATAAAGTTGTAGAAACAAACCTAAACAGTGATATAGGCTGGTACGCATTAGGAACTATATATTATCACAAAGCTAATTATGTTCAGGCTACTTATGCTTTAAAAAAAGCAGTGATAATCAAGCCTGATTTTCAAGAGGCCTGGTCACTTCTTGGTATTTGTTATGATAGCCAAACGGATTATATAAACGCGCTTCATTCTTTTCAAAAAGTTGTTGAAATAAGCCCAACAAATGGTAAACTTTTTGAGAGTTTAGAAGGAGCAATCAGTGAATATCTGGCAAATCAGTATCTGGCCGAATCCGAACTCATTGAGCTAAAAGCCTGGCTGCAAGACCGACCGGGGTTTGAGATTATCACAACCTACGTTGGTATTTATCGGCGGGTCGTGTTTGGCAAAGAAGAAAAAGCCCTGTATGACTTGCCCAAAGAGCAACGGGCGTTTTTTGTCCGTGAAATTCTCCGGCAAACCGCCGATTAAGTCCTGTGACTATCGAACCAACTGCCGCTACGCTCACGCGAACGAAGAATCGTTTTGGGGTAAATTCTGTGGGCCTGTGTGCTTTTCGGTGAAAATCGCTCCTTAGCTGTATGCAATCGAACAGACGTACTTTTATTAAGGGCCTCACAGCCGCTTCGGTCGTCGCGGCCACGCAGCCCGTGTCACAAGCCTTTGCTTACATTCCTGACTTAGCCCGGATTAGCCCGAACGACAAAATTCGTATCGCGACAATCGGCATGGGTATTCAGGGAAACTACGATACGATAGCGGCCCTCCGCAACCCCGACGTAGAATTGGTGGCCGTAGCTGACCTGTACGACGGGCGACTGACCCACGCCAAAACGGCTTTCGATACCGGGCAAAACCTGTTTACGACCCGCGATTATCGCGAGATTCTGACCCGAAAAGACGTAGATGCCGTATTGGTGGTTACGCCCGATCATTGGCACGACCACATCACCATTGAAGCCCTGAAAGCCGGGAAGCACGTCTACTGCGAAAAACCAATGGTGCAGCACATCAATGAGGGAAAACCCGTGATTGATGCCTGGCGAAAATCGGGCAAAACCATGCAGGTTGGTAGTCAGCGCATCAGCAGCGCGGCTTTCAAAGAAGCCAAACGAATGGTGCAGGCGGGCGATATCGGGGCCATTAACTACATCGAATCCAATAACGACCGTTTCAATGCCATCGGTGCCTGGAACTACTCGGTGCCGCCCGATGCCTCGACCAAAACTCTCGACTGGGATAAGTTTCTGGGCGATGCCCCCAAACGCCCTTTCGATGCAAAGCGGTTTTTTCGGTGGCGTAATTATAAAGACTACGGCACGGGCGTAGCCGGTGATTTGTTTATCCACCTCATCACGGGCGTTCATTTTGTGACCAACGCCATGGGGCCAACGCGGGTGTATGCGTCGGGAAACCTGGCGTACTGGAAAGATGGCCGCGATGTGCCAGACGTGATGACGAGCGTGATGGACTACCCCAAAACCGATGCCCACGATGCCTTTCAGATGGTGCTGCGGGTGAACTTTGCCAATGCCGGAAAAATCAGCAACGTAACCCGCATCATCGGCAATGAGGGTCAAATTGAATTTTCGGAAGAGAACCTGATTCTGACCAAGCGCAAACTACCGCAAGCTCCCGGATACGGCGGTTACGACAGTTTTTTTACGTTTACGCCCGAAACTCAGGCCGACTTCAAAAAACAGTATGACGTGCAGTATCCCCCCGAAACCCGCACGGCAGAACCGGCTAAGGAAGTCCGTTTCGACGCACCCAAAGGCGATGATGCCCATCAGGCACACTTCGCCGATTTTTTCCAGAACGTCCGCGCCGGTAGCCAGGGAACCATCGAAGACCCGGTGTTCGGTTTCCGGGCAGCCGCGCCGGTGTTAGCCAGCAACGAGAGCTACTTTGAGCAGAAAGTAGTGCTGTGGGACCCCGTTACGATGACCAAAACCACCGCTCCGGCACCAGTATCGGCCAAGAAGCCCGCAACGGCAGCGGGCAAGCGGTAGGTTGGAGAGGTTGAAAAAAGGAGGGGAACCGCTATCCACTATGCCAGTAGCCGGTTCAGCGGCAGCACGAACCCGGTCAGCACGTCCTCGCCCGACAGGGTTTTGTCGAAGCCCCGGACGATCTGAATTTCACCATCGGCCCGGAAGACGTGCGTCGTTTCTGATTGTGGGTCAATGAGCCAGGCTAGGCAACAACCATTGGCAATCCAGACATCGGTCATTTTGGCTTTGGCTGCTTTGATCGTGTCCGTCGCCGGGCGCAGTTCGATCACAAAATCGGGGCAAAGGGGCAGAAACTGTTCCTGCTGCCGGTCGGTAAGCGCGTTCCATCGGTCGAGTTGCACCCAGGCCACACCTGGCGAGCGGGTGCTGCCATCCGGGAGCCGAAACGCCGTTGATGAATCGAACTCGATACCTGTTTGACTCTCCATGCTCCAAAACGACACAAAGGCGTTCAGTCGGGAGTTTTTATGGCCTGTTTTACCACCTGTATTGGGAATGATGAGGAGTTTTCCGTCGGTTTCGCGCTCAAACCGAAGGTCGGGGTTACGCTGACAGAAGTCGTAGAACCCGGCATCGGTCAGGGGATTCTCGACAACGGCGGGCCACTCTTCGATTGCTTCCATTAGGGATGGTTTTTTAGTGAAGATAACGCAAAACCGCCCCCAATCTTTCGACGGAGGGCGGTTCCTGAAAATTAGCAAAATCAATTAAGTCGGCGGTCAGGCTTACATCATGCCGCCCATACCGCCACCACCGCCGTGCATATGACCGCCAGCAGCACCAGCTTCTTCTGGCTCGTCGGCAATCAGGCACTCCGTTGTCAGGAGCATACCGGCAATCGAAGCCGCGTTCTCCAACGCCAGACGGGTTACTTTTTTCGGATCAATGATACCGGCCGCGAAAAGGTCTTCGTACACGTCGGTTTTGGCGTTATAGCCATAACCGCCTTCACCGGCTTTCACCTTATTGACCACCACTGAGCCTTCGCCACCGGCGTTGGCAACAATCGTGCGGAGAGGTGATTCCAGAGCCACGCGGATAATGTTTACCCCCGTTTTCTCGTCTTCGTTGATCGTGTTTACGCTGTCAAGCACCGAGATGGCGCGAATCAGGGCGATACCACCACCCGTCACAATACCTTCTTCAACGGCAGCACGGGTTGCGTGCAGGGCATCGTCAACGCGGTCTTTCTTTTCCTTCATCTCAACCTCCGTAGCGGCTCCGATGTACAGAATAGCCACACCACCCGACAGTTTCGCCAACCGCTCTTGCAGCTTCTCGCGGTCGTAGTCAGAGGTTGTGTTTTCGATTTGGGCTTTGATTTGGTTCACGCGGCCCGTGATGTCGTCTTTCTCGCCCACGCCATTCACAATAGTCGTGTTGTCTTTGTCAATCAGGATTTTTTCGGCCTGACCGAGGTATTCGAGCGATGCGTTTTCGAGTTTGAATCCGCGCTCTTCCGAGATCACCTGACCACCCGTCAACACCGCGATGTCTTCGAGCATGGCCTTCCGGCGGTCGCCGAAGCCTGGTGCTTTCACGGCGGCTACTTTCAGCGCACCCCGGATTTTGTTTACGACTAATGTAGCAAGTGCTTCACCGTCAACATCTTCGGCGATAATCAACAACGGACGACCCGTTTGGGCCACCTGCTCCAGCACCGGCAACAGTTCTTTCATCGAAGATACTTTCTTCTCCGAAATCAGGATGAACGGGCGCTCCAGTTCAACCTCCATTTTCTCGGTGTTGGTCACAAAGTACGGCGAGAGATACCCCCGGTCGAACTGCATACCTTCTACCGTTTTGACTTCGGTTTCGGTGCCACGCGCTTCTTCAACGGTGATTACGCCTTCTTTGCC
>JBBRUV010000066.1:0-16582 GCA_038247465.1 Cytophagales bacterium | reverse complement strand
GCTATGATTTTACCAAAAGTTCTTTCACAGACCTGAACGCGTTTATCACAATTGCGGCAGTCCTGACATTTACGGCGCAATTTATCTTTCTCTACAACTTTATTCACAGTTTGTTCCGAGGGAAGATTGCTACGCAGAATCCTTGGAAATCAAACACGCTGGAATGGACGGCTCCAATGAAGCCCGGTCATGGCAACTGGCCCGGTGATATTCCCGCTGTGTACCGCTGGCCGTATGATTACAGCAAGCCGGGTGCCGCTGAAGATTTTATTCCCCAGAACGTACCGTATTCACAAACTCCCGAATCAAATCTTCCGCACGAGAACGAATTGATTGGCTTAGAGAAAGAAATTGAAGCACAAAATTTTAATGATCAGTTCGCGCAACCGCATCACTGATAGAATTAGGCACTTATTTCCGGGGCTGGTTCTGCTGACTATTATTACCGTTTACCTGCTGATTTTAGCGGGCGGTATTGTCAGGGGAACCGGCTCTGGAATGGGTTGCCCCGATTGGCCCCGCTGCTTTGGCCGTTGGATTCCCCCAACAGAAGTTTCGCAACTTCCCCCCGATTATCAGCAAATTTATGGTGCCAAATTGAAAGGCGAAGTCGAATTCAATGCCGTTAAAACTTGGATTGAATACGTGAATCGTCTGCTCGGCGCGTTTGCCGGTTTGCTGGTTTTTGCTCTATTGTTATCTTCTCTGACTTTCTTTACCAGAAACCGCCCTGTGTTTTGGGGCAGTTTGGCCGCTTTCCTATTGATCGGGGCAAACGGATGGCTCGGTTCCCGCGTAGTAGCAACGGAATTGGCCCAATACCTAATCACACTTCACCTATTGTTGGCGGTATTAGTTGTGTTCGCGCTGTTGTTTGTAAATGCACAGACTGGTAAGACAAGTGTAACAACATTTAACGGTAGGGAAACTGATAGGCGATTAAGCCAAATACTGGTAATTACGTTGGTGCTATCTTTTGGACAGGTGGTGATGGGAACGCAGGTAAGGGATGCGTTGGACATAGTGATCAAATCGCTTGGTTATCCCCAACGCGATAGCTGGATTGCCAGTTTGGACTGGCGGTTCTACGTCCATCGGTCTTTCTCACTGGTCATCTTGGGATTGCACCTATTCGTAATCTATCAACTCAACAGGCGATTGCCGAACAGTAGATTGAAGCCTATCGTTACAGGGTTAACCAGTGTTGTACTGGCCGAAATTGCAACGGGTGTCGTCATGGCTTATTTTAGTGTACCGGCCATAGCGCAGCCCATTCATCTCTTTCTGGCAGTGATTATGTTGGGGTTACAATTCGTTGCTCTGTTAATGCTAAACCCCAACTGGACAGGTATCACCAGAAAATTGACCCGCCCATCGGTAAACGCAAAACTTGCGTTGCCGGAATAAGTAAAACCGATATCTGGTCAATCACCGGATGTAATACTGATGGATAGATCACTAAGCCTGAGCATAGTCACTGACAAAGCAAGGGCATATTTTGAATTACTGAAAATTAAGCTCACCCTTGCGGTCGTATTTTCAGGTGTATTTGGCTATTTGCTGGCAGTTAAGCACCTTGATTTATTGCGAATCATTGCACTGGTTGTAGCTTCGATAGCCATAACTGGAGCAGCCAATATTATCAACCAAATTATTGAGCGTGACTCAGATAAGGTGATGAAGCGTACTGCCGTGCGTCCACTGCCAACCGGACGTCTAACCGTCAGTGAGGCTGCCTGGTTTGCTTTCATTTTGTTTGGTGTTTCCATTGCCCTGTTTGTAATCTTTTTCAACGTTCGGGCGGCTGGTCTGGCGGTTTTATCATTGCTGTTATATGGGTTTGTCTATACACCCCTCAAACGAAAAGGACAGATTGCAGTGTTTGTAGGCGCGTTGCCGGGAGCTTTCCCACCAATGATCGGTTGGGTAGCGGCTACTAACCAATTTGGCTTAGAACCGGGCGTTTTGTTTGCCGTTCAGTTCTTTTGGCAGTTTCCGCACTTTTGGGCAATTGGCTGGCTGGCTTTTGATGAATACAAGAAGGCTGGTATTCAGATGATGCCGGGAGATGGCAAAACTACCGAAACGGCCTTTAAGATTATGATTTATACGCTGTTCCTGATTCCCGTCGGGTGGCTTCCCTATATGTTGGGTATGACGGGTATAAACTCGGCGTTGATTGCTATGATTGGCGGAATTTTGTTTTTGGCGCAAACGTTTCACTTGATGAGAACCTGTACTGACAAGGCGGCTCTGCAAATGATGTTTGGATCGTTGCTATACCTGCCAATTGTACAGATCGCCTATCTGTTAGACAAAATGTAACGACGATGAATCAACTCACAACACCGATAAATGCCGTCGAGGAACCGGAAGAAACTCTCTCAATGAACCCCAAGAAGTTCATTCTTTGGCTGTTCATCGTTAGTATAGTTATGCTGTTTGCAGCTATGACCAGTGCCTATCTTGTGCGCCGGGCTGAGGGTAACTGGCTCGAATTCACGGTTCCTTCCATATTCACATACAGCACTATTGTGCTGGTGATCAGCAGCTTAACGATGCAGTGGGCTTACTGGGCTGCGAAAAAAGACAACTTCAATACGCTACGAGTAGCGATTAGCATTACTTTTGCACTCGGAATCGTATTCTTGTGGATGCAGTTTGAAGGTTGGGTAGCACTTGTGAAAGAGAACGTTTATTTTGTAGGAAATCCTGCCGGGTCATTCATCTATATTTTCACAGGTCTTCATGCACTTCACCTGATTTCGGGGCTGGTTGTTTTGGTGGTGGTACTTGTATCTGCGTTTCGACTCGATATTCACGCAAAAAACCTGAACCGAATCGCTATTGCGACTTCATACTGGCATTTTCTGGATATACTTTGGGTGTATCTGCTGTTGTTCTTACTCTATTTTCACTGATAATCTGGCAGACGCATGGCGGCTACTGTTACCACCGAATCATCATCCACCGCAACCTTTGACCGTAGGTCGTGGATGGGCGGTATTGAACCCATGAAAGCAAGCTACGGTAAGCTGATGATGTGGTTCTTCTTGATCTCCGATACATTCACGTTTTCGGCGTTACTTGTGACATACGGGTTAATTCGATTTAGTTTCCCGGCTTATGATCCGGCAATTTATGGAGCGTTTAAATTCTCCAACGAATACTGGCCCACACCCGATAAGGTTTACAACGCGTTGCCTTTTTTGCATGGTCTGGATGCGCCCCTGATTTTTGTGGGCATCATGACGTTTATCCTTATTTTCAGTAGCGTAACAATGGTGCTGGCTGTTGAAGCCGGTCACCGGATGGATCGGGCTGATGTAGAGAAATATATGCTCTGGACGATCGTGGGCGGGATTGCCTTCCTGGGCTGCCAGGCGTGGGAGTGGTCTCACTTTATACATGGTACCGAGCAGGGAACCATTATTAAGGAAATAATCGGTGGTCAAACTGTATCCCGGACTATATTCGGAGCCAGTTTGGTCGAGAATCAATACGGACCACCAGCTTTCGCTGACTTGTTTTTCTTCATTACAGGATTCCACGGAACACACGTGTTGAGCGGTGTTGTATTAAACATCCTGATTTTCTACCGCACGTCGTTTGGTCTGTACGATACACGCGGTAATTACGAAATGGTTGAGAAAGTGGGTTTATACTGGCACTTTGTTGACTTAGTTTGGGTATTCGTTTTCACCTTCTTTTACCTCGTTTAATCATGGCAAAGCATCAACATAACAACACGGCGGTGGTGAGCCACGAGCCATCATCGCAAGTTAAGACCATTTGGAAAGTATTCTTCATCCTGTTGGGCATTACCGTCTTTGAGTTTATAATCGCGTTTGTGCTTCAGCCGAGTTATCTCAAAACATCGATTTTTGTTGGTTTGACGATTGTTAAAGCCGCCTACATTGTAGGTGAGTTTATGCACCTCAAGCACGAAGCTAAATCATTGTTTTGGGCAATCTTGTTGCCTGTGATATTTGTTGTTTGGCTCTTGCTTGCCCTGATGCTCGAAGGTGGTCATATTTTTACTGACCGTCTGTGAGACTTGATTTCCGAACCGGACTCTACGGATTGGATAGTTTAGCGGCCCTCCCGAATAAGATTAAGGGCTTTTATAAAGATGAAAAACAGAATAAAGGCCGGGATTCTACTGACTGTGTTGGTAGCCCCGGCTTTGGTGTATCTGGCCCTTCGGTTTGGCACAGAAAACCATTTTAAACTACCCCGTTATCTGCCCAAAATTGACTCGACAACGGGCGGGCCGTTAATGCAAAAAACGTTATTGCCAAACGGCAGAGAAGGAATGGATACGGTGTATAACCGTATTCCGGCTTGGTCATTGATTGATCAGAATGGGCAAAACGCTACAAGTGATCTGGTCAGAGGGAAAATTTATGTCGCTGATTTTTTCTTTACCCGATGTGGCACGATATGCCCCAGGTTATCATCTCAATTGAGCCGGGTTCAGCGAATATTTAAGGATAATGATAACGTTCGATTCTTATCTTTTTCGGTTGATCCTGAACATGATAAGCCAGCTAAACTTGCTGAATACGCCCGCAAATACGAAGCCATTCCTGGTAAATGGTACTTCATGACCGGCCCTAAGGCCGACATTTACAAACTGGCAATGAAAGGATTTTACCTGCCCGCCGTAGATGCCGGCATCATGAATAACCGCACACTTGACGAAACTTTTGTACACAGTGAAAAGTTAGTTTTAGTAGATAAGGATGGCATCGTTCGAGGTTTTTATGACGGAACTGACAAAGATGCCGTTGAGCGTATGATACTGGAAATGAGAGTGTTACTAACTATTGAGTAAAATGCAAGCGATTGAATTAACAAAAGATAAACAAGCCAGTCGCGTCATAAACGTTCTGGCAATTGTGATTCCGGTAGCAGTAGCTGTATTATTGGGAATCCGTCAAAAAGTTAATCTTGGCGCATGGACAGATCAACTGACGCTCGTAAATGCGGTAATGAATTCGCTTACTGCGTTGTTGCTAATAGTAGGCCTGTTTTTTATTCGGCAAAAAAATGTGCGGGCGCACCGAATCACCATGCTTACCGCCTTCACACTTGGTGCGCTATTTTTATTAAGCTACATTCTTTACCACCTCACCCATGAGTCAACCCAGTTTGGTGGCGAAGGCTGGGTGCGTCCGGTGTATTATTTTCTGCTTGTTTCACACATTACACTCTCAATTGTGGTGGTCTGGTTTGTGTTGAGAGCCGTTTATTTTGCACTGACCAATCAAATTAGCCGCCATAAAGCAACGGTGAAATGGGCTTACCCAATTTGGTTATATGTGAGCATAACGGGCGTAATTGTTTATTTTATGATTCGCCCGTATTATAACTTTTAAGCCAACTATGAAAATGCGACTGATTTTGATGGTAACGTTGCTACTGACAGTGGCAACCACAAGTTCATTTGCACAGTGCGCCATGTGCAGGGGTGTTGTTGAAAGCACCGTTAGTGGAGGACGAAGTGTGGTAGCCTCAAACCTGAATTTTGGAATTTTGTATTTGCTCGTTATTCCGTACCTGCTTATATCAGGGATTGGTTTGCTGTGGTACCGAAACAGCAAAAAAGAATATGGCCGTCGTCTCGAAATCTCACGCCATGTTAAACGGGCTTTGTCCTCAATGTAGGACGGGTAAAATTTTTGCCTATCCGTTCTCTAATCTCACAAAGTTTGATCAGATGCACGAGAAATGCCCGAATTGTGGCTTGCGCTACGAAATTGAGCCGGGCTATTTTATTGGTGCGATGTATGTGAGTTATGCCGTATCGGGCGGGGTTGCGCTGGTACTCAGTTTTGCGCTGTATTTTTTGGCTGGAGACCCGCCGGGCTGGGTTTATGCAACGGTTGTGATAATCGCCATGATTTTGATCGTACCGATGAATTTTAGAGCATCACGCGTTGTCTGGTTGTATTATGTGGCTGGTATTCAGTACCGACCAGGGTTTCAAACAACTACGTAGTCGCTCTTTAGTTTCTTTCAGGCAACAAAAAACCGGACGTAACGTCCGGTTTTTTGTTGCCTGAAAATTTCTGTACCCTCATGCAACCTGACGAACAGAGATTGCATCTTACTAACAGAAACGCACAGATTATGCTCCGACTACTACCTTTTTACACAACCGAAACACAACTCATTTCTGGGTTGAAACGTGGTGAAAGCCGCGCCCAGAAGGTTGCGTACGAACGGTTTGCCGGAAAAATGCTCGCTGTTTGCCATCGCTATTGTGCTAATCGAGACGATGCCGAAGAAGTACTAATTGATGGTTTCATGAAGGTGTACGAAAAAATTAGTCAGTTTCGGGAAGACGGGAGTTTTGAGGGCTGGATTCGCCGAATCATGGTAACAGAATCACTGATGTTCTTGCGCCGGAACAAGGCATGGCGGCAGGAAATTCCGCTTGACGAAGCCGTTACCGAACCCGATTACGTCTGGGCCGATGCCAACCTGAACGAGACGGAACTGCTCAAACTCATTAACCGATTGCCCGATGGTTACCGAACCGTTTTTAACCTCTACGCCATCGAAGGATATAGCCACGCCGAAATTTCCCAAACGCTGGGGATTTCAGAAGGAACGTCAAAGTCGCAGTTGAGCCGCGCCCGGATGCTGCTGCAAAGCAGCCTTAAAAAATTAGAAGTCAATCAAGATGAAACAAGATATCAACAACCCACCAGCCAAATCGCCCGTTGACGATCTCTTCGCCCATTGGCTGCGGCAACATCGCATTGCGCCTGACAAAGCCGGTTGGGAACGGTTACAGGCAAAAATGACCAAGAAACAGGAACCCTCTGTGCTGACCTTCTGGCAAAACCCGGCAGTATATCGTTACGCGGCTGCGGCTTGTGTGTCGGCTCTGCTGCTGGCAGGAGGATGGCTGCTACTGAGACCTGACGATGGAGTAGCAACCCGCCAAAACCCGGTAGCTGCGTCGCAAACAAGCCAGAAAGCAGGTCAGGCAAATTCTATGAGAAACGGACGAAGTAATTTGGGTAATCGTATTGCAGACCAACAACTTACGCAGCAACAACCAGTAAGCCAGCAACCTGTGGTTCAACAACCCGCAACGGTTTCTTTGCCAGAGCAGCCCGAAAAAATGGTTGCTCAGACAAAACGGGCCGCAAACCGACCTACTTACGCAATTGACCCGATTGGTCAGGACCCTGACGGTCAGGTTACAAAAAACGAAACAGTGCCAACACCAATCAGTCAGACTTCCGTACCCACAAAGCCGGTAGCCGAGCAGGTTCTGATCGTAACGATTGCCGAACCCGACGCGTTGATTGAAGCCCGGCAGGCGGCCAACTGGTCAGAATCAGTCGAGAAAACGCTCGTGGTTGATGTAGCACAAAAGCCAACCAAAGGCCGCAGAATCTTACAGCAAGTAGCCCGCGTCAGAAATGGAGACGGTATCGAACTGGCCGGTGATGCCGATCAGGGATTACTCAGCCGGGCATTCCAGACAATTAAAAATAAAGCAAACAACAAACCCCTAAAACAATGAAAATCAATAGTTTACGCGCTTTTGTAGCCGCGTTTTTTCTGACCACCTCGTTGGCCGTGCAAGCCCGTGCCACCCCCGCCGATTCGCTCGTGATTCGGTTTGCCAACCAAACCCGGCTCGTGATTTACGCGCCTAACAAGGCCGGTATTCAGGCATTATCGGCCTACGATCTGAATAAAATTGTGCGTGAAATGGGCATGAAACTAGACTCATTGCCCAATGGCCAAACCGCTATCCGCATCGGTGAAGAAGAAGGACAACGCTACCTGAAAGACACTGTGCTGGTGGTAACGCGCGACAAAGGCAACGTAAACGTGATAATTCGGAATCCGGGAAAATATCAGCCCGATACCGTTGGCGGGGCCATAAAAAACGTGCGTGGCGTGGCAAAGGCTGTGCGGGATACCATCCGGCAGAACCGTAATCGGGACAAAATGAACCGATTTACGAATATTCAACTCGGCATCAACGGTTTAGTAACTGAACCATCGGCACCGGCTTATTCGGGTGGGTTATACGATTTGCGGCCCGGTGGTTCGCGGTATATTGGCCTTGCCGTTGGGCAACGTCCGGTACTGGCGGGTGACAAACGGGTGAAACTGAGCCTGTACTACGCGCTGGAAGGTATTTGGCAAAACTATATGTTTGATAACAACGTGGTGGCGCAAAAAGGCCCGGAGCAGGTATTATTCACGCCTGTCAGCGAGCGATTACAGAAAAGCAAACTCACCAACTTCTCGCTGCAAGTGCCGGTGGTGCCGCGAGTGAGCTTCTACACCGAAAGTGGTCGGCGGATTTTTCACCTCGGTCTGGGCGGTTTTGTGGGCTATCGGTTAGACAGTTACACCAAAACCAAAGACGTGGGTGGGGCCAAAAACCGCGAACATAGTAACTTCTACCAGAATGACCTGCGCTACGGTTTGGTAGGCCACGTCGGAATTCGGAACATCAATCTGTTCGTGAAGTATGAGCTGAATCCAACGTTTCAGACCAACAAAGGGCCGGATGTGCGGGCGTTCAGTTTCGGGATTACGCTTTAACCCACCCGATTGGTCAGCGTCCCGATTCCATCAATCGTGATGCTGACCACATCGCCGGTTTGCAGCGTAAACTCATTGGGCGGTACGATGCCGGTGCCGGTCATGAGGTAGCAACCCGTTGAGAATGAACACGCCCGGAACAGCCACGATGCCAACTCATCGTGGCTTCGTTTCATTTGGCTAATGGCAATACTGGCCGAAAAAACGGTTTCATTGGTGCGGACGATGCTTAGGTGAATCTGTGTTTCGGGCGAAATGGGGCCGGGCGTGAGTAGCAAACACGGGCCGATTGCTGCGCTCCCGTCGTAGGTTTTGGCTTGCGGCAGATACAACGGGTTTTCGCCCTCGATGCTCCGCGAACTCATGTCGTTACCGCACGTGTAGCCCACTACCTGCCCTGTGCGATTGATAAACAGCGTCAGTTCTGGTTCCGGTACATTCCACGATGAATCGGGGCGGATACGAACTGTGCCGCCCGGCCCCACCACGCGATTGGGCGTAGCCTTGAAAAATAACTCGGGGCGGTCGGCATCATACACACGGTCGTAGAAGGCGGAGCCTCCGGTATCGCCCCCAGCTTGTTTTGATTCATCCATACGGGCATCACGACTGCGGAGATACGTTACGCCGGCGGCCCACACCTCCTGACTGCCGATGGGGGCCAATAAGCCCGTTTCAATGGTTCGTTGGGCCACTTCATCGGGTGCAGTTTCCTGCACAAATTGCCGAAGCGTATTGTATAAATTGGGCTGGTTGAGCAGTGCATCCCACTCAACTACCGGAGCGAAATAAAAACGGTTGGCGGCTTCAAGAACAGGGCCGGTTGTGGTTTGGTATAGTTTCATTTGGTTTGGTTGGCATTGTTCAATTTGCGTTTGCAGAACGGTTTTTACTCGAAAGTATAGCAGTTCAATTAAACTGTTTCTAAGCGTCAAGACGCGGATAGTTAGACGTTTACGAACGCTTGTTCGTCAAAAACTTCACATCTTTGCGTTAAAACTCTGCGTTTTTGCGTTAAAAAACTATGCTCTACAACACCAAAGGCATTGCACTCAACTATCTCCGCTACCGCGAAACGTCAATCATTGTCCGCATTTATACCGAGGAGTTCGGGCTGCAAAGCTACATCGTGAATGGTGTACGGTCGGCTAAAAGTAAGACCAATAAAATCGCGTTCTTTCAGCCACTTACGCTGCTCGATTTGGTGGTTTATCACAAGCCCAACCGAGATTTACACCGGCTGTCGGAAACCCGAATCAGCGTACCGTTGCAGAGTTTGCCGTTTGAGGTTACGAAGTCGAGCATCGCGCTGTTCATGACCGAAATGCTCGCCAAAACGCTCAAAGAAGAATCGGGAAATCCGGCGTTGTTCCGGTTCTTAGTCGAGTCAGTTTTGCTGCTTGAAGATGCCCCGGCAGGTTACGAGAATTTCCACCTCGTGTTTCTATTTAAACTCTCCCATTTTTTTGGATTCGGGCCAGAGGATGCCCGCGAATTTGAAACCCAACTCCGCGAACGGTCGTATCCGTTTTTGCCGGATGCTGCCACCGAAACCGCTCTGAATGTGCTACTAACTCAACCTTTTGGAACGCCCGTTACGCTTACCCGTACCGCCCGTAACGAAATCGCCGACGCGCTTGTGGCCTATTACCGGATTCATATTGACTCGCTCGGCGACGTGAAATCACTGGCGGTCTTGCGCGAAGTGCTGGGGTAGAACTACCGCGCAATTATCAAACGCTGGACGGTCGTTCGACGGTCGTCAGTAAGTCGGAGCAGGTAAAGACCGCCCGCCAACGCGCTCAAATCGGCAGTTTGCTGGCCCGGTTCGGGCAAGACGCGCTGCACCAGCCGCCCACTTGTATCCAGAACCTCCAATAGATTGAGCCCGGCATTATCCCAGCCGACGATGCCGGTGGTGGGGTTGGGATACACCTGCAAATTGGGCAATGGTTCGGTTTGTTCAACGCCCGTAACGAGCGTGTTGACCGTTGGGCCACCAATTACGGGGCGGAGCAGAAACGCGCCCGGCTGGGCCAGCGCGGCAGAGGCTAAGTTTTGCTCCCAGTTGCCACTCCCGGCGTTGTAAAAAATCTCGCGCCCAAACGGGCTGTTCCGGTCAAAACCGAGCCGGATAACGGCAATATCATCGGCACTGATTTGCTGATAGCCTACAAAAAATGTGTCTGTCACCGCCACCGCACGGTTAAACGTAAACGTTACGAAGCCATTGCGGGTGGCCGGGTACTGAATCGGAAACGACTGCGTAAACACTAATTGCCCCGGCCTGCCCCGGTTGGTGCCATACACGCTGACGGTAAATGCCTGGCCGGTTTGGTCGGCTTTGAACGGCATCAGACATGCCCGAACGCCGGTTAGCAGGTCGGCTTTGTTGACCACAAATCGTACTGCCACGCGCTCGCGCTGCCCGATTTGCAGGGCGTATTCTGCACTGCCGTCGTCATACGCAAAATAATCGTCCAGCACGGTCTGGCTCGAAATCGTATCGTTTCGGCGGAGGTCAATGGTTGGTATGGACGGGTTTTGGTTGTCAGTCGTCAAAAAATCAAACGTATGTTTTAGCACGGCGCGGGGGCCGCTAAAACTGGCTGATAGTGGCGCGGGCCGTACTAATTTACGCTGGTTGGAGCCGGCGGCAATCAGGGTGGAGGCCGTAACGGGCAAATCCTGCACAAGCTGTCCGGTGGTTAGTTCCTGCGTACTGAACCGAAAGGTGGTGAAGTTAAAGGTGTTGTTCAGGTTGGTAATGTCGGTCGAAATCGTGTCGGCAGTTTCGGCGGCAGGGTTTGCCAGGTATTGTTTCAAGGGCATGGCCGCGTAGCGTTTCAGAAACGGCGTGAGCGGCAACCGGGCGGCAATGTCGCGGATAAATCGGTCAAAAACGGTGCGGTCCCGGTTCATGTACAGATAATCGAGGTTCCAGGTATCGAACGCGCCCGACTGCCGCCCGTAACTCCTGAACCGAAACTGAAACGCGCCGTGCATAAACCGGCTGTCGCGCACGGCCACAAATGCTCGTTGTGCGTTGGCATCGGGTTGGCCACCCACCTGAAACCAGACCGACTCCCAGCCACCCGAACGGTTCAGAAACTCCAATTTGAGCGAATCGCCGAGGTCGGGCAGTTCGCCGAAGCGGGCGCGTTGCCAGTAAAAACTCAGGTAAACCGAATCGGCGGGGGCGAGACCGGCCAGCGTAATCGGCTGCGAGGTGAGCGTATCGGTATAGCCGTTGGTAAACTGACTGGTAAACGTGTAGGGAAAGCCATCAGCCCGCAGCCCGTCGAAACTGGCAATATTAACCGATGGATGGCTGATTCCCAGCGTGTTGTTGACGTAAACGCCACTGCCCGGCACCCAGTTTTTGGTGTCGGGTGCGGTGTTTGACGTCGAAAAATCATCGAAAAATGGTAACGTCAGCGAGACCGGGCTGGTTTGGGCGGTGGCCCAGGAACTCGTCAGCCAAAGCAGGCCGAGTACATATCGTTTCATTGTATGTGCGCTATTGCTGCGAATCGCCCGGCTCAATCGGCCCGACCACCCAAATGTCAACCACCTCGCCAACGCGAATTCGTTCGCCGGCGCGGGGCCGCTGCCGAAGTACCGTGCCGACCGCTTTGTCAGGATTTGTTTCCTGAATAATCATGCCAACTTGTAAATCAGAGCCTTTGATGGTCAGTTTTGCTTCGTCAAGGGGCATATCCACAACGTTGGGAGCGGCAAACGTAGTATTGCCCAGGCCGTTGCCGATTTCTACGTCAATCTTGGCACCCTTCGGCACCGACGCGCCCGGCGCAATGGCCTGACCGTTATAAAACTGCGCCAGCACCGAGTTTTTGGCTAAATCGGGTTTGTAGCGTTTTTCGCCCAGTTCTAAGCCCACCGATTTCAGGGCTAATTCGGCACTCCTAAACGTAAGATCGGTAAGTTTGGGCATCGGAATCATCGGAGCCACGCGCTTGGTGAGGGTCAGATAAATCTTGCGCCCGTCTTTGACCTTTGCCCCGGCTCGCGGGTATTGCGCCAGCACGGTGAGCGGTTCGGCGCGGGCCACAAACGTACAATCACTGACTTCGTAGCGCAGATCGCGGTCGCCGAGAAAACCATCGAGTTCGCCCAGACTCATCCGCGACAGGTCGGGAACGGTAATGGTTTGGCCGTGATGGGTTGAAACGGGGAGATAAACAAAGAAAAACCCCAGAAACAGGGTCACAAACAACGCGACGATGATGCCAATATGAATGAACAGGTCGGTTCGGGTACGGGTACTGATTTTAGCCATTCCACAAAATTAGGGCATCGGCCCGCTTACCGATACCCACCCAGCATTTTTTTGATGTATTTGCCCACAATGTCAAACTCCAGATTTACTACATCGCCCGGTTTCAAGTCCCGGAACGTAGTGTGTTCGTATGTGTAGGGGATGATGGTGACGCGGAAACCCGTGTCATGCGAATTGAATACGGTCAGGCTCACGCCGTTGATACAAATCGAGCCTTTTTCGACGGTAACGTTTCCCGGTTCCGGGTCATACTCAAAATCATAGAGCCAGCTACCGCCAACCTCTTCAACGCGCACACACCGGGCAGTTTGATCTACGTGGCCCTGCACAATATGCCCGTCGAAGCGGCCATTGGCGGGCATACAGCGTTCGAGGTTCACGCGGTCTCCCGGTTTGATCGTGCCGATATTGGTTTTCTTCCGCGTTTCGTCAACCGCCGTTACAGTGTAGCGGTCGTTATGGAGACTCGTCACGGTCAGGCAAACGCCGTTGTGGCTCAGACTTTGATCAACTTTAAGTTCATGCGTCAGGCTTGACGACAGCGTAAAAGTCAAGTTAGTGCCTTCGGGCTGGACGGCCTCAACGCGGCCTGTGGTTTCGATGATTCCGGTAAACATTTTCAGTTATCAATTATCAATGAGCAATTATCAATGAGCAGTAAGAATTGTTGATTGTTCGTTGGTAACTGTTAATTGTAAAAACAACGAACTGCCAAACGGGGTTCGGGGCAGGATGCGGGTTTCGAGCCGGACGAGTTGATACAACGTTTCGTTTACCAACGGGCCGGGGTCTGTCACGTCAGATGCAGGTGCGTCAGCGCGTTGCCAGCCGAGTCGGAGTTGCAGGTTCTGCCACTGCCGAACGGCCAGAATCAATGGCGATAATAACAAACTCCAATAGGTAGATGACTGGATTTGTAGTCCGGCCTGTGGCATAAGTCGCTCAAAATCAGCAAGAGTAAACCGGCGGGTGCTGCCAACGGCCAGATCATGCGTACCTTTAAATACCGAAAACGCATTGTTGTTGCTGATGAGAAGCCCGCCCGGAGCCAGCCGTTTCTGCAATTCGATGAGCAGTTTTGTAAGGGCCGTATCATCGAAATAACAAAAAACATCGTTGCAGATAATCACCTCGAAGGTCTCGCCGGGGCGGTAGGTTGCCAACTTGTTCAGGTCAAGAACGGTTGCGTTCAGGCCGCGCGTCCGGCAAAAATCCACCGCGTCGGCAGCCCCATCAACGCCGTGCAGGTTGGTGTAGCCTTGTTTGAGCAGATAATCAAGCGTTCCGCCCGTGCCGCAACCGGCATCAAAAATCCGTAGCGTTTTGTTACCGAAAAATTGCCGGGCGATGGCATCGGCCACGCGCTCATGCAGAATTCTGTACCACCAGAGCCGTCCTTCGAGCCGGAACATTTGCTGGTTTTCGTATTCGGTCATGGGATTTTCAAAACAGATTCTTCTTCATTTACCCGGTACGGTGGTTGGTTGCCTGCCGATAGCCGGTTCAGGTAATCACCAAAAATGATCCTGAAAAACAGCACAACAAGTTTGCGAATTGTGTAATTCGACCGGCCTTCGGCGCGGGCGTGGTGCGGCACCAGTACGCTCGTGACGTTACGCGTGGTCCTGAAAATCAGCGCGTCAATGTACGGATGCGGCCCCTGATACCGGATAATCCCGTTCACCGCTACCCAGCTGATGAGTTTGAAACTCGACAGGTACAGGCCGCGTGGTTTGCCGAGGGTGAAGGTTGTGATTTGGTTGAGCAACGCGCTACCCACGTTGCGGAACCAGTTATGTTTTTTGTTGGCGTAGCGGCTATACACCACATCGAACTTGCCGGTTCGGGCCGTATCAAGCAGGGTTAAGATGGCTTCGGGTGGGTTCTGAAAATCGTCGTCAATAATGGCCGTAAACTGTCCCTGTGCGTAATTGAGGCCACACAGCACGGCATTAAACTCACCGAAATTCTGGCACAGGTTCACAAACCGAACATTCTCGAACTGCCGGGCGAGGTTCCGGCAAACCGTAGCTGACGTATCGTGGCTGCCGTCGTTCACCAAAACCACCTCGAATGATTCGGTTTGCAACGCCGTTTGCAACGCCTCAACCAACGGCCCGATGGTGCGTTCGCTGTTGTAGACCGGGATAACAACGGTTAGGGTTAACTCCATTGGTTAATAACAGCCACGATATGCTCCGCTTCGTTGTCGGTAAGCGTGGGGTTAAGCGGCAGACTGATAACCGTTTGGTGCATTTGTTCTGAAATTGGGAACGAATGGCCGTGCCATTGTGGAAACGCCTGCTGACGGTGGGGTGGAATGGAATAATGCACATCGGTTCCGATACCGTTCTGTTTTAGATAGTTACGAAAACCGTCGCGCTCCGGGTGGCGAATCACAAACAAGTGCCAAACGTCGGTAGCAATACCATCGGCGGGGGGCAGGGCAATTGCAGGTTGGGTGATGTTAGTCAGGTAAAAGTGGGCCAAGCTGCGCCGACGGGCCGTTTCTGCTTCCAGCAACGGCAGCTTTTCCGTCAGAATAGCGGCTTGCAGTTCGTCTAACCGGCTATTGTGGCCGGGGTAGGTGGTGTGGTATTTCTGACCGGAGCCGTAGTTACGCCAGTGACGAAGGCGGTTGGCCAGCGTATCGTCGTTGGTGGTGATGGCACCGGCATCGCCCAGCGCACCGAGATTTTTGGTAGGATAAAAACTAAACCCGGCAGCGTGGCCGAGGTTGCCCGTCCGGTTGCCATTGTGCAAGGCCCCATGCGCCTGAGCCGCGTCTTCCAGCACGAGCAGCTTATATTTTTCAGCAATTGCGTTGATGTCGGTCATGTTGCAGCATCGTCCGTAGAGATGAACGCACAAAATGACCCGCGTTTTTGGGGTAATGGCTGCTTCTACGCCAGCAGAGTCAAGGTTAAACGTCTCATCGTCAGGTTCAATCAGCACCGGAACAAGCCCGGCGTGGGTGATTGCCAGCACAGCCGCAATGTAGGCGTTGGCAGCCACGATTACCTCGCTGCCAGCGGGCAATTCCCAGGCTTTCAGCGTCAGGGTGAGCGCGTCTAAGCCGTTGGCGACCCCGATGCAGTGCCGGGTGCCGCAGTAAGCAGCCCAGGCTCGCTCAAACGTTTCGACCTCGCGCCCCAACACATACCATCCCGATTCGGTAACCCGGCTGATAGCCGCCCGAATACTGACCGCGTGGGGTTTGTTGGTTTGACCAAGGTCTAAAAACGGAATCATGCGGCAATTGCTTCCGGCTGAATGCGGTTGGCCGGATAGGGTTCGTAAATATAATCAGCTTTATCGTAGAGTTCGTTTGACAGAACAAACAGAACAGCATTGTCTGAAAAACTGTCCATTACGTGCCAGTCTTGTGGCTCCAGCACTAAGCATTTTTCGGGTGTATCTAACCAGAACTCCTCGTGTTTCTCCCCATCTTCGACCAGCACCCGGCATTTTCCGGCAACACACACTAATGCGTTCCAGCTTTTGATGTGCCGATGCCCGGCGCGGGGTTCGTTCCCAACGCCGTAGATATAGAATGCCCGTTGTACGGTTCCCGGCAGAACACGTTCAAAGACGGTCAAATGTCCCTTCTCTGACGAGAAGGTTTGTAACTGTAAAAGATGCGCCATTTAGAATCGGACGAGTGTGCATGACTTGGGCGTAAATTTATGGCATCTT
>JBBRUV010000065.1:0-16607 GCA_038247465.1 Cytophagales bacterium | reverse complement strand
GTACACCTGAATTAAAGGATGATTATAAACTTTTGCCCCACACCGGGGGCGGCTGGCACGGCCCGATTGTGTTGAGCTGGCCAACGGCGATTCGGAAATTTCTGCAAACGGTGTTTCCGCAACCCGACGATTTTCGCATCAAAACCATTGATAAGCCCGCTCCGCACCTGACCATTTGGGACGACGGTGAGATGGTTATCCTTGACGAAATTCAGAAGTTAGTCGCCTACCGAATGCAAGACAGCATTGCCGTCACAAACGCGGGTAAGGTGAATGCAATTGGCCTGAAAAAGATGCGTAAACTGCTGGGCATCCGCGAGTTCTTTGGCGAAGACAGCGCGTTTCCCCTCGTCAGAACGGCGTGTTTGGGGCAAATGATGGTATCGTTTGAACCCAAGAAGAATCAGGCTAATCTCGATTCGGTGGCGTGGTTGCAGCTTTTTTATGACCTGTTGCCGAATCAGTTTACACTGATATTTTTGCTCAACGACCTCAAAAATCACGGCCACCTCGAATTTCACGGCTACAAACAGCAAGCCGAGCAAGCCCTTGCCGAGTGGCTGAAGCGGTTGCCGATTGGCGAGTGGGTCGCCATTGAAAACATCATGGCCTACGCCCAAATCCATCAATTGATTGCATTGCCCGTTACACCTTTTCAGGTCAGTACGTTGACTTACGAACGCCCGGCAACCCACAATCCAGATTACATAGTGAAAACCAACGTGACATCGGGCGATGCTTACGCACTCGTAGAACGGCCCGCGTTGCTGGCCGGGTTCTTTTTGTGCGCTGCCTTAGGCTGGATGGATATTGCCTACGAAGCACCGACGGGGCAGTTTAGTGTTGATTATTTTTCGGTGTATGACGGCCTGAAAGCCATTCGGCTCAATAGTCTCGGCGCACACGTGGCCGGACGTGTCCAATACTACACGCCCAAAGTAAACACCGCTACGCAGGCGCTGCGGTTTGACGAGCAATCGCTGCTGATCTTTTGCGACCCCAGCAACGTGGTGGCCGAAACTATCTTAGCCAACTACGCCGAGCGCGTGAGTCCAACGCGGTTTCGGGTAACGGCCAGCACGTTTTTGAAAGACTGCAAAAGCAAACAGCAGTTACTGGCAAAAATCACTTTGTTTACTAAGTCAATTGCCCCCGAATTACCGGCCAACTGGAACGCTTTTTTCGATGACCTGACGGGCAAGGCCGACCCCCTGAAAGCGGTTGATAACATGACAGCCTACCAAATTTCGCCCAGCAACCAGCCGTTGATTCGGTTACTGGCGCAAGACCCGGTGCTGAAAACGATGGTCGTAAAAGCCGAAGGATTTCGGGTTTTAATTGCTGATAATCAGCTGACTAAATTCAAAAATCGGCTGCGTGAATTAGGTTATTTGTTTGCATGAGTCGTTTATCTTTGCTAAAAGCAGCAATACCTATGATTCGGCAAGCAATTTTTTTGGGTACACTGCATTTTTTCACGCTTTCGGTTCACGGTCAACAAACTATCCCTGGGTCAGCAGTTGTCGTACGGGACATCACAGGCAGAATCACCACGAGTTTTCGTACCAAAGCCGGAACCACCACATATTTAGGTAGTGAATATTTGACATTCCCGATTTGGCAACCCGGAACCATGACTCTGGGCAGCACAGGCCGCGAAATTAGTTGCCGACTTTGCTACAACATCTATACCGATCAACTGCTCTATCAACTGGAAGACAGTACCGTAAGGCAAGTTTTTCCTGACGAATTCAGCATCAACAGTGCGCTCTTTATCAAGCAATCGCTCGACGGTTCGGCCCGGCGAAGGGCTTCTTTTTATTTAGTGCGTTATGCCGGTTCGGGCGCGGCCAAACTCTTAGAACACGCAAAATGCCTATTCTTAACTGCTTCTGAATACCCATTTCAATATCAGGACGGACGACCTCCCTACGATGGCTACTACAAAATCGAAAGCAACTACTACATCCAAAAAGAGAGCGACCGACTGCAGTTGGTTGACCTTACCAAAAAATCGTTCCTGACTGCCTTATTTACCGAGCCATACCGACAAGCTCCATCTATATCAAAAGAGCAACTTACAGTACACGAGGCTATTGGCGTCGTTGCTTATTACGACAGTTTAATTGTTGTTGAACAAGCTCAAAAACCTGCTTTGAGTAAAGACCGCGCTTTTTACCGAACCCTTCGGACTCAACTTCATTACCCAAAACAGGCTTCGCAAAAGCGAGTCTATGGCCGGGTTTATATCGGTTTCGAGATTAATAATCAGGGTCAGATTAAAAACATACAGCCGCAAAGTCCTGATAATGTGGGCTATGGGTTTATTGACGAGGTGGTTGGGGCTTTGGGAAAAATTCAGAATATGGATACGGCTTACAGCGGCAGCTATATCTTGCCCGTTACGTTCGAGTATCTAAAATCAACCGATAGCGGAATCATCGTGCTTGGTCCGCAGACTATACTGCCCGCCGACCACTTTGATAATCGCAGGCTGTTGGACGAGGTTAAAATCTCAATAACAAACCATAACGACCTCACACCGTAGGTACCTATTCTGGAAGCTTGGGGAGTGTACAAATAGATTTCATCCTCAAGCGATTTGGGTCTGCCCAGCCTACCCACTATTTGATGAAAAAGATAATTCCCCGACCTTTTATTTCCCAACTCTTTCCCGGCCTTGCCTTCGCCATGCTGTGGGCTTCGGCTTCGGTGGCTACCAAGTTTGGTGTGCAGTCGGTTGATCCGTTTATTCTGGCAACAATCCGTTTTCTGATTGCCGGGAGTACGATGCTGATTTTTGCCTACATCATCCAGAAAAACAACCCGATGCCACAAGGCCGCGAGTGGCAACGGCTCACGATTTTTGCCCTGCTCAACACCACTATTTACCTCGGCGCATTTGTGCTGGCCCTGAAACAGGTTTCTGCCGGTATCGGTACGCTTGGCGTAGCTACCGGTCCGTTGTTTATCACGCTGTTATCGGCTATCTGGCTGCGTCGCCGGCTAAAGCCAACCGAAATTGCCGGGCTGATGCTCGGCGTTTTGGGCGTGGCGGTGGCGGCATGGCCGTTGCTCCGAACAGCCAGGGCCACTCCTGAGGGGCTGGCAATTTTGCTGTTCGGGATGGTGTCGGTGTCAGCGGCAACGGTCTATTATGCCCGGTTTCAGTGGCGACTGCCGCCGGTGGTGGTTAATGGCTGGCAGGTGCTGATTGGTGGTTTGTTGCTGCTACCCTTTACACTGTTGACGAGTGATTTTGCCGGGGCACATTTCGACGGGCGGTTTTGGCTGTCAGTTGGTTGGCTCATCGGGCCGGTGTCGGTGGTGGCCTTGCAGTTGTGGTTCGGCCTGATTCGGCAAGACGCAGTGCGGGCTTCGTTGTGGTTGTTTCTCTGCCCGATATTCGGGTTTCTCTACGCCCGGCTGCTACTCGGCGAACCCATCACGGCCTATACCATCGGCGGTACGGCCTTGGTGGTCAGTGGGTTGTATCTGGGGCGGTTGTAATTCGTTCCTGCTGATAACTGTCAATACATACCTATCTCGGTACGGACACGCATTGCTTTTTTGGGGCAGTTGACTAACTATGGTTGCGATTCTCCGTAGCAATAGCAAAGTCCGTCGGGAGATACCACAAAAAAAACGTCCCATTCGGTCTGCCCATGTTTTTGGCGGCTAATTGCCGAACATTCTTTTTGCAGACCGTTCGCCGTCAGTTCAGCCATGGCTTTGGCAAGATCGTCAACGGCGAAGAAGCAACCGTCCTGCGTGGGATCACTGCCTTTTTCGGCCAGGCCAAGTTCAATAGCATCGCGGGCTATTATTGCTGATTTAGGGGGCGTATCGTTGCGGGATACCAGCCGAAATCCCATCTTTTCGGTATAAAAAGGCAAGGCTGTGTCAAGGTCGTTGCCGGGTAAGTTCATCTGGTCTTGTTGATAGGGCCAGGCTTGTTTGAGGATTGCCTTTGGTTGGTTCATAAGACTTGTTTTGTTAAGCGAGTACAATGATAAACCTCGGAAAACGTAGTCTTTTTACGTTCTCGGCTTACCCCAGATAACTACCAATACTCACTACGTCGGCAAAGACACCCGTCGCTGTGACTTCTGCCCCTGCGCCGGGGCCTTTAATCACCAACGGACGGTCTTTGTACCGTTCTGTTGTGAACGAGATAATGTTATCGGCCCCCGACAACGTGTAAAACGGATGCTCCGGCCCAACGCCCCGCAACTCAATGCTGACTTTGCCGCCTTCGAGCGTTGCCACGTAGCGGAGTTTTTCGTTGCGGGTGGCAGCCTCGGTCAACATCCCGGAGAAATACGCGTCGTTCTTCTCCAACTCATCAAAAAATGCCGGAATCGTGGGTGCGTCTAAGCAGACCTGCGGCAGAATTTTGTTGATCGTTACGTCGGTCGGTTCAAGGGGGAAACCGGCTTCACGGGCCAGAATCAGGATTTTTCGGCCTACATCCTGCCCGCTCAGGTCGTCGCGGGGGTCGGGTTCGGTGTAGCCTAAGGCTTTGGCCTGGCGTACCACATCTACAAACCGCAACGGGGTTCCGGCAGCGTCGTTACCGCCAAAAGTGTTGAAAATGAACGACAACGTGCCGGACAAAATCGCTTCGATTTTCAGGAACCTGTCGCCCGAAGTCATCAGCCCCTGTAAGGTGTTGATGATGGGCAGGCCCGCACCGACGTTGGTTTCGTAGAGGAATTTTACGCCCCGGTTCAGGGCCGTGCGCTGCAACCGCCGATACTCGGCATAACTGCCCGAATTGGCTACTTTATTGGGCGTAACGACCGAGACGTTGGCATCGAGCAGCGATTCATAAAACTGCACAATGTCTTTGTCGGACGTACAATCCAAAAATACTGGGTTGGGCAGGTTGTAGTATTTTATCTGTTCGATAAATGCCGATAACGAGGTTGTTACGCCATCAGTCAGTTGGCGGTCGTGCCAGGTATCAAGGTCAATACCTTTGGGGTCAACGAGCATTTTTTTGGTGTTTGCCACACCCACCAAGCTGATTTTGAGCAGTTTTTCGGTACGCAGGTACTGGCTCTGTGCACTGATTTGTTTGAGCAGGGTTTTGCCGATCAGCCCCGTACTACCGACCAGAAACAGGTTGAGTACCCGCGCTTCTGACTGAAAAAATACGTTGTGAATCGCATTCAGGGCTTTCGAGAGGTTGTTTTTGGCGATAACAACCGAGATGTTAATCTCCGACGATCCCTGCGCCACCGCCACGATGTTTACGCCGTTTTTGCCCAGCACCGAAAACAGTTTCCCGGCAATGCCCGACGATTTTTTCATGCCTTCGCCCACCGTCGCAATCACCGATAAATCCCGTTCGATCTGAATGTTATCCACGTCGCCGTGCGCGATTTCGGCGGCAAATTCCTCGTCCAGGATTAGTTTCACCCGGTCGGCGTTGCGCGGGTCAATGGCAAAACAAATCGAGTGTTCAGACGAAGCCTGCGAAATCAGAATAACGCTGATTTTGTACCGTGCCAGCACACCAAACAACTTAGCCGCCACGCCCGCCACGCCAATCATCCCGCTGCCCTGCACGTTCACGAGAGCGATATCGTCAATGCTCGAAATGCCGGTAATGGTGTATTGTCGCCGGTCGGCGGTGCGGCTCACAACGGTGCCGGCGTGGTCGGGGTTAAATGTGTTCAGCACCCGCACCGGAATATTGCGCGAGAACGCGGGCTGCAAACTCGGTGGGTAAATCACTTTCGCGCCGAAGTGCGAAAGTTCCATGGCTTCGGCGTAGGTAATGGTCGGGATGTTGAAGGCGTTGGGAACCTTGCGCGGGTCGGCGGTCATCATGCCGTCCACGTCGGTCCAGATGTCAATGACTTCGGCGTTTAGGGCCGCGCCGATAATACTGGCTGTGTAATCAGAGCCACCGCGTCCCAGCGTCGTGCTTTCGCCTTTGTCGGTCGAGGCAATAAAGCCCGTAATCAACTGAAGGTCATCACTTTTGGCGAAGTGTTCCTGAATCAGTTGGTTGGTTTTCAGGAAGTTTACTTCGGCATGGCCGAACTGCGCGTCGGTTTTGATGAGCAGCCGGGCATCGCAAAACTGCGCCGGAATCCCCTGGCTTTTTACACATTCGGTGATGATAGTGGTGGTGAGTCGTTCGCCAAAACCCGTAATCAGGTCATGGGTTCGGGCCGAGAGTTCCCGAATCAGCGACACGCCCCGCAGCAGGTCTTCTAACTCGTTGACAATGACCCGCACCGCGCCAATTACTTTGCCCTGCTCTTTAACGGGAATCAGAGCTTTAACAACGGCAAAGTGCCGGTCTTCGATGCGCCCGACGAGGGCCGTGTAGTCGGGAATACCGTTGGCAGCCATCTGCCCGATTTCGATGAGCTGGTTGGTTACGCCCCCCATCGCCGAGAACACAACGGCTATTTTTTTACCGGCAAGGCGGTGATTGTCAATGATTTGGATAACCTGCCGGATGCTCTCGACCGAGCCAACCGACGTACCGCCGAATTTAAGAACGTTCATTTATTCAGTGAAGAATGATAAGTGAAGAATGATGCGTGATGAACGAAGAACGATGTCCGAAATAGGGGCTGACGCGAGTAAAACGTTCTTCGTTCATCAAGTCTCATTCCTCACTAAAAAAGCAAAGATAGGGCCAAAGCCTGTTTCACGGCCAGCCTGCGGGCAGCGTGACCGGAACCGGACCGTAGGTTTGGCGGCAATCGCCCGGCGGTATGGGCTGACTGGCTAAAAATCCAAACACTGCCGTGCTGACAACGGCTTCGCGGGCCTCGTTTCGGACGCGCTTCCGCGTAACCGACGCAACGGCAAAATAGCCCCGTGCCTGGTCAGAAGCATCGTTGATACTGACCAGATTACCGACCACCGACGCGGGCAGGGGGTCAAAAATGCTGCCCGTCCGGGCGCGTTGCTGCTCATAGAGTTTCCAGAATTGATAATTAGCCTGCGTAATGCCGTATTGTTGCACCTCCACCCACTGCGGCCACCGGGCATAAACCGGTAACTGAAACACCAGTAAGTTGCGAACGGGATTGCCGTTTATAGCCGCATCGCTGTAAATGTTTACCTCGGTGGAGACTTCGGTGGTGTAGCAATTGTCGAAGCAAATGGCCGTAGAACCCCGACTGCACGGTACTCCGCCCGATTTCCTGACGGTGAGTCCGTAGGCCGTCCATCGGTAGTAATTTTTCTGGTTGGCCGGGTCAAGCGTGTTCACCGAATACTGGTATCGATACGGTGTATTGAAATTTGTGGTCTTTGATAATCTGGCCGAAATGCTGTCTATCGGCGGCACGGCGGGCATTTGCTCAGGTTTTGTGACGTAGCGTTTGCCACCAGCCAGGATTACCGTCAGGCTGTACGTCCGGCCCACTTCGCCCCGAAACGTGGGGTCGTTGGTTTGGTAGATTCCCGGTCCGGTTGCCACAAAGCGGGCGGTTCGGCCCCGGTCGTCGGCAATACTGACCTGGGCGTTGGCAGCCACCGGGGTGGCCGGGCGTGCGGCATCGGTCAGGCCAAAAGGCGCGGTGTAAGTGAGCCGAACGGCGTAGGGCGGGGCATCGTTGGTGATTTGTCCTTCGATGACCAAACGTGGTTCTTCGGCCCGGATGGGCAGATCAACGCGGTCAATACAAGCTGACAAACAGCAGATTACGAGAAAAGTAACGAGGATTGAGCGCATGGTTGCAATGGCTTCGGCCACCCAGGTAGGGTGTAATTGATGGGGCAAAGGTCGGCAAGAATGGTTATTTTATCTACATGCGATGAACCCGGTTTACAACGATGGAATTTGGGTGAAATAAGAGTTAAAAAAAGTCACTATTTTTTCTTTTGACCACATTAGCGGTATGTTTGTCCTACTCTACTCCTGTTTCATCTATGATTATTTTAATTCTACACCCGCATCAGTTGGTTTGTCAATCGTTGGCGAGTCATTTTATCCGGTTAGGTCACGAAGCATCCTGTAGTGGCCTGACAATAACCGATGCCATACTGATTGCCCGGCAAATACCGCCCGATATAGCCCTGATTGATCTTGGCTTCGACGGGGGAAACGGTTTTCAAGCCGCTCATCTACTCTTGCTGGCCCATGTCAAAACGCGCGTTATTCTTTGCCTGCCGCCTAACCCGGCTTACCTGCAGATGGCCGTTCAAACTGATGCCAGTGGCTATCTCCCCACCGATTTTGAACTACCCGAACTGGAGACTTGCCTACAGTGGGTGCAGGATCGGTTTCGGTACATCAGCCCGGCTTTTGCCACGCAACTCCGATTGCCCATACCCGTTGTTGACCCGCTGATTGTCGAGAAAATCAAGAACTTGACTGAGCGGGAGAAAAAAGTGCTGCGCCTGATTTGTAGGGGGTTAATGCAGAAAGAAATCGCTCAACTATTAGGGATTGTCGAAAGCACAGTTGTGTCGTTTAAAAAAACCATTGCGGATAAATTAGGATTGGTTAGCCGCCGGGAAATTCCCTTTTTTATGGCTCCCTACTTAGCCTTTCTGGACTGACTCACGGCCACTATCCCTCAAAAAGAGGGTACGATATCCTCTAAAAAGAGGATTGACACGGCCCACAGAACCCCGCTACCTTTGACAAAACAAAGCCGCTCATTCCGATTGGACCCGGACGGTGAGCGGCTATTGTGGTCTTAATCAGTTCATCAAAACCAAGTACAAACGTATGGAATTATCCAGAAATTTACCCCGTCGGCTTACCCAATTGTTGGGAGCCTTGCTCTTAGTACCCGTTTTGTTGTCATCGTGCAAACAAAACCTTGATCCGGTGGCTGTGGAGCCAGCCGAGAATACGGTCTCGAAAGCCGGTTATCGCGTAGCACAAGACGGTAAGATTGTGCTTGGCAAAAAATTAGAGAACCCGTACACGGTTGAGGTCATGACAAAGGCGTATGCCCTTGTTGCGGCCAAAACCGGCAACAAAGTCAGCGAGAGCAAATCGCCGGTTAGAACCACGCACCAATACGTTCGATTTTTGCCGAAAGACTGGAAACAGTATGACTTACTGAAGCGGGATACGGTACTGAGATTGTCTGATGTTCCGCTGGACTATGAAGTTGAGATGCACGGCAACAACTACCACGATGCCACCGTGTGCGACACCTGCCCAACCTGGCAGTACACGACTGTGAAAGAAGGACATAAACTGAACCCGGACATCAAAAACGAGGTGCTGGCAAAACTGTACATTCCTGAATCAGACAGAGCCTTGTCTGAACTGAACATTCAGGAAAAAGTAGCGGGCAAGTCTTTCCTGGATGCCCTGATTGACGAGGCTCTGATTATGACTAAAAACTATGGCGATACGCTCAAGGTGAAAAAGCCGAAGGGAGGCCGTGTTTCTTGGAACCCATCAGGAACAATTCAGGTGTGGGATACCCGGCTGAACCAGTTTATTCCGTTGGTCGGTATAAAAGTGCAGGCCCGACGCTGGTTCACCTACTATATTGTCAATACTAATCAGAATGGATACTTTGAGTCGCCCTGGGGTTTTGAGCGCCCTGCCAATTACTCACTTTGGTTCGAGTCGTGGGGTTTCGACGTGCGTACCGGCACTTTTGGGCAAGCCTGGATTGATAGGCCGAAGCAAAGTGACCCCTGGAATCTGGACATTACGGGTGGCGAAGAACGGTTTTTCTCTCATGTTTTCCGGGCGGCTTTCCGGTATCATTCCGGCAATATTGGCGGTTTGATGCGGCCTATTTTCCAAAATTCCCTTAAATATGGAGCGTATTACGACGCGGGGTCAGCACAGGGAGTAAATATTGGTAACTGGTCAGTGTTCGGTATAAACCCGAACATTCTGATTCATGCGTTCAACTCCCAGAATCAAGAATATCAATCTGATGAAATATTCTCAACCACCTGCCACGAAACCTGCCACTCGACGCACGTACAGGAGATGAATCTGGGCTATGTTCAATACGGTCAGGTGAGTATTGAGATTCGTGAAAGTTGGCCGACGGCGGTAGAATGGTTTATCACGCAGATGGAATACCGGGAGCGGGGAATAGGCAATTATTCCGATCCATTCTACGCTGTGGGCAGCTTTCCAACAAGATTTGGACATCAAGATTGGCGGCCTGGTACTGCCAGTACGGATAATTATTCATGTGTCTTCATTGATTTGGTGGATGATTATAATCAAGCTGGACGATTTGGGAATACTGGCCTTACCGACAACGTAACGGGCTATACTATGGCTGGTATTGAGCAGGGTTTTTTGAAACACGTCTATGGCTACGGCTCACTACGCGACCAGGCAAAGGATAACAAGCCCGCTGGTGTGACCGACGAGCAAATTGATGAATTGATGAATCAGTTTTGACACGGTAGCCACAACAACACCGTTAGAACAGTTTTGAATCTTGTCGTTTCGGGTGTAGTAATATGCCTGAAACGACAAGCAATTATATCTCTTTGATAATCAAGTTCATGAAAACTCTAATCAACTTAATATTAATAGTCATATCACTCTGGTGTATGGGTTGTCAATGCGAAGGGTCAAGTAACGCAGATACATTAGCAGTAAATGCAACAACGGCGACCTGCTCGTTATCCTTCTACAAAAATGGCGTTGTTGATCAATATAAAGATAGTAAAATCAACCGAGAAGTTACTGATGTGCTACCTGGCACGTCCAGAAAAATTGATTATGATGGTGGTAGAGGTAAAGGGGTGGGTCGTGCCGTCGTTGGTTTGTACGCTTATGATTCCTTAATTATTCGTTTTCCAAATCAAAAAAAGATAATCCAGTATGGCTATGGGGGTTTTGGGAAGAATTCTGATGCTATCTTCTTTGCTGACCCTCGCAACTTGTTTAACGAGAAAAACTACGTTAGGCGAACAGTAAGAGATGAAAAATGCTATTTACAAACAGAGTACATGTACACCATTACGCAGGACGATTACCTAAAGGCGAAATGATGGGTAATCTGATCAATGTAGTCCGCTCATTCACCCACCGTTCAGAAATAAAATGAGTAGGCAATGGACGGAATCAGCGTGCCAAAAACCGACAGTCGATACGCTTCGGTGCGCTGGTTGGTGCGGGTGAAATAGATTGAATACGGGTTTCTGTGGGCGTAGAGGTTATAAATCCCCAGCGTCCAGATGCCGTATCGACGCTGCGTTTTATTGAACCGGGTATCTTTCGAGAACGCCACATCGAGCCGGTGGTAGTCAGGAATCCGGTCGGCGTTGCGTTTCGAGAAATCCTGCACCGGCTGTCCGTTAAACAAAAACTGCCCGTCGGGATAGGTGGCCGGCACGCCGGTGTAATACACGAAATTGGCTGAAAACGTCCAGTTATGCGGCAACTGCCATTGCGCCTGCACGTTCAGCGTGTGGGGGCGGTCAATGTAAGCCGGGTAATATGTGCCGCCGTTTATCCGCAGTTCATCAAACTCAGTCTGCACCGCCACTAATGACCGGGCGTAGGTGTAATTGACTTGCCCGGTGAGTCTGCCGGTATTTTTAGCCACGCCAAACTCCACGCCATATGCCCGTCCGTTGGTTTGCAAAAGGGCGGTTTCTAAAGTTTGGTTCAGGATTAAATCGGCCCCGAATCGGTACTCGATCTGGTTTTGGAGCCGCTTGTAGTAGCCTTCCACGCTGAGTTCGATACCATTGTCTTTCAGGTTCTGAAACAGCCCCACCGACACCTGATCGGCGATTTGGGGCGGCACGTAGCGGTCGCTAAGTTTCCAGAAATCGAGTGGGGTGATGGCCGTTGTGTTCGAGATCAGGTTCACGTACTGGCGCGTCCGGCCCGCGCTGGCTTTAAATGATGTTGCCTTCGCTACCTGAATCCGCAACGCGAGCCGGGGTTCCAGTCCGCCATACGTCTGGATGGCCTGCCCCGCGCCATAACGCACTGAATCGGTGATGGTTTCTACGGCTCGGGGCAGATTTTCGGCGTAGGTATATACCGTTTTCGGCCCCAGATAGGCGAACCGCGAGTAGCGCAAACCCGCTTCGAGCGTGATTTTTGGTGAAAACTGCCATTCGGTATTGACATAAAATCCGGTTTCGCGGCCCTGTTCGGGTTCGTTGCGCCGGGCGTTGATGCTCGACTTATCGCCCGTTGGCGTAACCTCGCCGGTCTGAATCCGGTACAGAATCGCGTTTGTGCCAAGCTGAATTTTGTGTTTCTCGCGGAGGGTATAAAACAGATCGGCTTTGGCTTCGCGCTGCTCGATAAACGACTGAAACCGGAACGTAAACGCGGGTTTGATGCCATCAACGGCCAGTCGGTAATCGCTGTGCAATGCTGTGAGGTTCAGTTGCAGATTGGGCCGAAGCAAACTGCTCCACCGGCCCACAAAGGCATTCGACTGCCAGCCATAGACTGTATCGCCGGGGAATTTAAACGAGTCCTGACTGCGATACCCCAACAGTGAAATTGTGTTGCGGTTATTTAGGGTGTAGGTCAGTTTCAGGTTTGCGTCATAAAACGAAGCCTTGCTGTTTTTGACGCTTGGGGTCGGAAACGATTGCAGGATGTAGTTTGGGAAAGCTGCCCGGCCACCGGCTATCAACGTTATTTTTTTGCTGATCGGCCCGTCGGCCACCACCCGCGCACTGATAGGGCTTAATCCGCCCGACACCCGCCAGCCATCTTTGTTGCCCGTTCGTGTACTCATCAACAACAACGACGACACCCGGCCGCCGTACTGCGCCGAAAACGCGCCCTTGCTCAGGCTCACGTCCTGCACCAGATCAGAATTTACGTTGGTATAAAACCCCAGCAAGTGGCTGGTATTGAACAACGGCGCACCGTCGAGCAGCACCAAGTTCTGGTCGGCGCGGCCCCCGCGCACGTTGAAACCGCCCGCGCCTTCGCCCGCCGTTGTTACGCCCGCCTGTAACGTGAGGGCTTTGAGAATATCGGGTTCGCCCAGCACAACGGGCATCCGCTTCAGGTCGGGCATGGATAGCTGAATCTGCCCCATCTCAACGGCGCGGATGTTTTTATCCTGCCGCACAGCCCGCACGTCCACTTCGTCGAGGTCGGTTGAGCGCGATTTCATGAACAACTCCACGAGTTTAACCCGGTCAAGCGTCAGCGTTTGTTTGCTGCGGAGGTAGCCAACTGCCGAGAGATAAACCGTCAGGTTGCCCGGCGCGTGGTTGAGGGTGATGAGTCCGGCGGTATCGGCCTGCGCCCCGGCGTTGGTTTCGGCAATGAGTAAATTAGCTCCGGCAATCGGTTTTTTAGTGGCTTCGTCGCGTACAACAACCTGTAAACGAAGGCGTTGCTGCGCCAGAGCCGGGCCGTAACAAGCAAATAGAAATAGCAAAAATGGCAAAAACCGAAAAGGCATATTGTTGAGCGTAGTTTAGTAACGGTCAAAAATAGCAACTTTTAGGCTTTCGGCCCTTTTTACTGACTCGCTTATTCTGCGGACAGTTACACCGCTTTGCCGGCTCGCAGTTCGACTTGGAGTTTTTTCAGTGCGTCCATTTCGCCATCGGCGGCCAATTGGCTCTGTTGCGGCCACGTACTGCAATCGGCCAGCCGGTAACGCGGGCCAGCTTTGGTCAGAATCGCCTTAATGTTGTCGGTTGACGTGTTGGCCAATTGCCCAAACGTGGTTATACCCGCATCAATCAGTAGCCCCGCTATTTTCGGGCCGATGCCTTCGATAGTCTCCAGTTTGTCTGCCTTTTTCGGGAAGTTCGTCTCCGTTTCAGTGTAAGCGGTGGCTGGCATAAACTCGGTATCCGGGGTATTATCGGTATCGTGGCCGGTGTAGTATTTTTCGTCAATTACCAAGCCATCGTGCCATTGTCGGCGGATCACTTCGGCATACCGGGTCGAAGAGCCATCGTGCCACCGGAAATCAAACCTAAATTCAGACAGTGAGACAGTGTCACTGATAGCAAAACTGAGCAACTCAATGGTCTCGATCTGCGCAATATGCTGCATAAAACGGGCTACCTGTTGCTGTTTAGCGGCTTTCCCAACAAGGCGGTCACTGCGATTACTGTGGGCAACGGCTTCGGGGTGAAAATAATCATCAACGGCTTGTTGAAATTGACCGGCAACCATAAGCTGGTCGAGTGCGGGGACGAGTTCAGAAAGATTCATATCAAGCGAGTATGTAGGGTTGGACTATGGCCCGCAAGTTCGCTTTTTTAGTTATCTGTCAATCACCCAATTGTGTAAAGAAATCGTGAAGTCTTACCGTTCCAGCACCGTCATCTCAACTCGCCGGTTCAGTTGTCGGGTTTCTTCGCGGCTGTTGGCGGCAATGGGGCGGGTGCTGCCGTAGCCCCGCGCCTGAATTCGGCGGGCGGCAATGCCATTTTTGAGTAAGAATAGCCGCACGGCTTCGGCCCGTTCGCGCGAGAGGGTGACATTCTGGTCAAAATCGCCCTGATTATCGGTATGGCCTGCCAGTTCAATCCGGGTTCGGGGGTTTTGTTTCAGGAAACCCAGCAGTAAATCAAGCGTCGGCTGCGATTCGGGCAGTAGTTCGGGGCGGCTCTGCACAAACCGGATGGCATTCAGCGTGGCTGTTGCACCCACCGTTGGCACGAGTTCGGGCAGCACTTCGATGCGTGTCTGAGCGATAAGTTGCTGCGTTGGGGCGGCTTTATCGTCGGCCCGTTGCAGGGCAATGGTCTTGCCGTAGAGCCGGTCGGTGCGGTCAGACGTAAAGGTTAGTGCTTCGCGGTAGGGTTTGTAGCCGGTGGCCGTTACGCTGAGCTGGTAGGGCTGCGTGGGGGGCAGGAGCAGTTTAAACGCGCCATTGTCGGCTACCTTTTGTGCAGCTTTTACAACACCGGCTTCGGTGGCTGCCGTGAGGGTTGCCCCGGCAATTGGCTGGCGGGTTTGGGCATCCACAATAGTACCTTCGAGCGAGGCAACAGTTGGCTTGGGGGCCTCTTTCATGGTTGCCATGCTGCGGTGCAGTTGCCCACAAACGGGTAGAGCAGGCAAGAGCCAGATTACTGTTAAGAGCAGGTTGATTTTGTTTTTCATGCCTAAAAACCGGCGATCCGTCGGGTCGGCAAAAGTACGGATTTATGGCTGATTTTCTGACCTGAAAATTGGCAAATCAGGTTATGGTAATTTGTTCAAAACTTCACAAAAAATACTATCATAAGTGCTTGATTATCAGTAGATAATTGACTACAAAAGCCTGGTGTTTTTTGAACGTTCGGTGGGGTGTTTTCGTTAATAAAGTATGACACAGGTAAGCAACAGAACAACAAATGTAATGACCCCGCAAGCACCCGTCCTGGCCGGTTCATTACCCGACGATAGCTGGAAAAGGTCTATCCCGGCGCAGGTGTTTCTGAATCATTTTTTTGCCATGGATTACCACATCCAACACCAGAACGACCTGCAAAGCGTGGCCCATTTCCCGATCTTTCAACGGTTCGGCGGGCTGAATACCGACGAATCCAGGAAGGTGCTGGAGAAGTTGCTGCTCAATAGCTGGAGTGCCGAATACGCGCTCAGAATTACGCCCGTTATCAACGACCGATCTGCCGGTGCAGAGCAATATTTACAGAGTTCGCTGCACTGGACGTTTCCGCAGGCTTATTACAGCGTTTTGTTCAGCGCACGGGCGTTTCTGACCGTGCAGGGTATCAGCGTCAGCAATGAAGAACTGATCAGAAAGCGGATTGGTAACGCCGTGGTACGCGGTTTTTACCCGGCTTCACTGGGGTACTACGCTCTCGGCCCGCTCAATGGTTATCGGTTTCAGCGGCTCCCAATGGTGCGGGCCAAAGCCATGCCCGGCAAAAGTGATTTGTTGTTGCCCTCGCGCGAAAACGCTGTGCAGGGCGAGTTGGCACAATTCCTGAAAACCACCCGCGATCAGCGCATTAAATCGTTGCGAAACGCCATTCAGAACAACCCGAAAACAGCTCTTCGCAGCGCACGAACGGGGGAAGTGTTGCAGAAATTTGGTGCGGAACAATACAAGCAGTTGGCCCGGCAAATCGGCTACACGAGCTATTTCGATATGTTGAGCCGGTTACGGATTTCGTCAACCAACCGGGAAATAGAGCGGTTTGTGGATTCTGAGATTGACGTGAAACTGTTTCATCAGAGCCTGGTCAACATCGTAAGCCACGCCAACGCCGTGCATGAACTCTACATTGCCAAAGCCCTGGGTCTTACGGCTTACAGGCAGTTGGTGAGCCGGTTGCCGATGTATTTGCAGGAGAGTTTTGTGCGGCACCGGCTGAACGCAGTTATTGAGCCAATGCTGGCCGACGTTATGGCAACAACTTGATTTAGAAGACTATACAACAGAAAAGCCCGCCAGGTTAGGCGGGCTTTTCTGTTAGGGCTGCACGTCAACCTTGCCGTTTACTGTCAATGTTAAGACCTCTATACTTTCTAACCCGCCGTTGTCAACCACCTTTACAGCCACATGATGCAACCCCGGTTTAAACGTCCATGTTTGCACCCCGGCCTTGTCTAAGAAGACCTCAGCCCGAAAAACAGCGTCCTTGTAATCGAAGTCCCACGAAAAGAATTCAATGCCGACCATTGATTCGCCCCTTGCCCGGAAACCAACACTGTGCAGGCATTTGGC